>CAZVTW010000336.1:0-6695 GCA_964629805.1 uncultured Bacteroidales bacterium
GGGCCGAATGGCAAGAGCAATGCATTTTCCTGCCCTTTACAACCCTGCAAAAAACCTTTAATTACGGGGATAATGTCGGCTGGTTTTCAATGACATCCAATCCCAATGTCCCTGCTTCTGTTGCAGAGAAAAAAGTGAAAGCATTTTTAAGAAGGAGGCACGATATTCATCCTGAAGACAAGGAAGCCATAGGAAGCTTTAACCTGGAAGAGCAATTTTTAAAGTTTAAAGGCCTCTTTTTTGGAATAGCCGTCCTGGTTTGGATTGTCGGAACTGGGACACTTATAGCAGGGGTGATTGGTGTTAGTAACATTATGCTTGTTATTGTCAGAGAACGAACCCAGGAAATTGGTATTCAAAGAGCTATTGGCGCTACTCCGTTAAAAATTATGAGCCAGATAATTTTAGAATCTGTTTTCCTGACTTCAGTTGCCGGATATGTGGGACTGGTATTTGGTGTGGCCATATTAGAAGGGGTGAATTACGCTTTGTCGCAAAACCAGGGAGAGAATGTTATGTTTACAAATCCTGAAATAGATTTCAGTATAGCCATAACAGCCTTGATTATTCTCATTATTTCAGGGCTTTTCGCCGGTCTTATTCCGGCCAGAAGAGCGGTAAGTATAAAACCAATAGATGCTATACGAGAGGAAAAATAAAAAAAACTGTATGTTTCATTCATCATAAAATCAATAAAAAATGAAAAAGATTTTTAAAATAATACTCATTGTTGTCATTGCTGCTGTTTTTCTTGGCACACTTGGATTTTTGTATGTCAAATCCAGGGAAAAACCCGAAGAATTTGAAACAAAAAACCCGGAGAAAAAGAATATAGTCAAAAAAACTGTTGCTACGGGTGCTGTAGTGCCAAAAAGAGAAATTGAGATTGTGCCAAAAGTTTCCGGAATTATTGACGAATTATATGTTGTACCAGGTGATAAAATAAAAAAAGGCGATCTTATCGCAAAGATTAAAATAATACCCAATATGATTCAGTTGAGCAATGCTGAATCGCGGTTAGAAAAGGCACAAATATCGCTCAGGGATGCTCAAAGAGAATTTGACAGGCAAAAAAAGCTGTTTGACGATAATGTCATTGCTGAAGCCGAATTTCAACAGTACCAGATATCCCTGGATAATGCAAAAGCTGAAGTTCGTGCAGCAGAAGACAATCTTCAGCTTATAAAAGAAGGCGTGACCAAACAGGCCGGGAAAACGACAAACACACTTGTTCCCTCTACAATCAATGGCATGGTGCTGGACGTGCCTGTTGAAATCGGCAACTCGGTCATCGAAAGTAATACCTTTAACCCGGGAACAACCGTTGCCATTATAGCCGACATGGGTGAAATGATTTTTGAAGGGAAAGTCGATGAAGCCGAAGTGGGGAAAATTCACGAAGGAATGCCTATTACACTGACTATTGGCGCTATTGATGATGTTACTTTTGATGCAATACTTAAATACATTTCACCCAAAGGCGTTGAAGAAAACGGGGCTATTCAGTTTGAAATAAAAGCGGATGTAGAGCTTATTGATACTGTGTTTATCAGAGCCGGATACAGCGCCAATGCTAACATAGTCCTTGACCGGCGTGACAGCGTCATGACCATTCCTGAGAATCTGCTTCAGATGAATGAAGATTCAACTTTTGTTGAAGTTGAAACCAGCGAACCACAGGTATATGAAAAACGTTTGATAAAAACAGGACTCTCAGATGGTATTAGCATTGAAGTGCTGGAAGGATTGACTATGGATGACAATATAAAAGTGCCAAAATAGTTTTTAAATGATTTAAGGTTGTTTACATAATTTTCATAGGTTTAATTTGGTTTGTTTTGGGGCAATCGGTAAGATTGCCCTTTTTTGTTATGATTTTATTTTTCTGGTGTTTTTTACCAGGCGGTTTAAGCGTTATGAAATATTCTGAAAAAAAATTTTTTAACCCATAATAGCATATTTTAGCGCAGCCCTGGCCAAAATGCGGGTTGAGTCCAGCACAGGCAGAGGTGATTCGTCAGGAAGTACAATCAGGGGAATCTCGGTGCAGCCAAGTATCACAGAATCACACCCTTTGCTCATAAAGTCTTCAATAACATAAAGAAAATATCTTTTGGATTCATTTGTGATGGTACCATACACAAGCTCATTAAATATAATCTGGTTTATCTTTTGTCTTTGTTCAGTAAGAGGTATTTCGTATGAAATTGATTCTTTTTCAAGAAATTCCGGGTAAACCGGTCCTTCCATTAAATATCTTGTGCCCAGGATACCGGTTTTCAGGTAGTTATTCCGTTTGATTATTTGTACAACTTCTTCAGCAATATGCAGCCAGGGCAGGTTACTATGCTTTTTAATAAAAGGAATTGCCTGATGAATGGTGTTATCAGGACAAATAAAAAAATCAGCGCCTGTTTTTGTTAACTTCTCTTCTGAAGAGAGCATCAACCTGGCAACGTTTACCCAGTCCGACTCATTGATGTATTTCATATATTCGCTGAGGGGAAAATTATGAATACTGATTTCGGGATGATTATGGCGACCAAGATATTCAGCGCCTTCTTTACTTATCGTCTGATAACAAAGGGCAGCTCCTTCAGCGCTACAACCAACAATTCCGATGTGTTTTGTCATGGTGTGTTTTTTCTGCTAAAATATAACTAATTCTCATAAATCCAAATTCCCGGATACTGTCAATTTTTTTAAACTCAGTTCCGGAACAATCATAACATACAACCATGAAGAAATACAGGTAATAGAAATTCCGGAAAAAAGATTATCTCTGAATGGATATGGCGATTGACTATGTAATAAGAACCAGCCATCAAGATTATGTATACTATCCTGATGGCTTGGCAGAGCAAATTTATGTTTCAATTATGTTATACAAAGCGTTTTTTCGCTTCGTCAAGAATTACTGCAGTTGCGGTAGCCCCTGCACGTGTTACGCCAAGTTCTTTCACCCTGAGTAAATCGTCAAGGGTACGAACACCACCCGCAGCTTTTACCTGGACTTCCGCGGCAGCATGCTTTCTCATGAGTTTCAGGTCTTCGTCAGTAGCCCCTTTGTATGAATATTTACCATCTGCCCCTTTGTTAAAACCATATCCTGACGAGGTCTTAACAAATTCAACATTCAATGCACTGCAAATTTCACACAGTTTTATTTTGAATTTGTCTTCTGGCAGATAGTCATTCTCGAAAATCACTTTCAGAATGGCATCGTGTTTTTTCGTCATTGCCACAACAGCGCCAATTTCTTTTTCAATATAGGCCCAGTCTTCACTAAGGACTTTACCGATATTGACGACCATATCTATCTCTACGGCGCCGTCTTTAATAGCCTGTTGTGTTTCAAAAACTTTCACGTCAATGGCCGAATTTCCGTGAGGAAAACCGATTACAGTGCCTACAAGAACGTCGCTGCCAAGTAATAATTCAACTGCTTTTTTCACAGCATAAGGTTTGATACATACAGAAGCTACATCATATAGCTTTGCTAATTCGCAACCTTCTTCCAGTATCTTATCGGTCATTGTGGGATGCAGAAGCGAATGATCAATCATTTTTGCAAGTTCTTTTACTTTATCCATCGTATTAAATTTTAATGTTTATAAATAGGTATATTAATTGTTTTGAGAAAAATAATTGCAAAAAAACAAAAGCTGGTATTGAATAGAATTTTTCCAGTATTCCCAGTTGTGTTTTCCGGGTCTTTCCGCATAATCATGTGGGATATTGTGTTTAAGAAGTTTTTTATGCAGTGCTTTGTTCACCTCATAAAAGAAATCATCTACACCGCATTCGAAAGTAATTGCCAGAGAACCGGGTTGCAACTGTTCAACCATATTAATAACCGTATTGTTTTCCCAGTTTTCCGGAAAATCGGTATATGTGCCGAGTCTTTTTGCCAAATGCCAGTTGTTGGGAAATGGTCTGATGTCTACACCACCGCTTTGACTACCCGCAGCGCCAAATAAATCCAGGTTCCTGACAGCAAGATATAATGCTCCGTGACCACCCATGCTCAGACCGGTTATGGCTCTGCCAGTACGTTTTTTTATTGTGTTATAATTGTTATCAATATAAGTAACAAGCTCTTTTGCAATATGTGTTTCATAATGGTAGCTATCATCTACAGGACTATCAAAATACCAGCTGCTGTAGCCACCATCAGGACACACAATAATCATCCGGTACAAATCAGCCAGTTCTTTTATCTTTGGAACGGTATTCACCCATTTGGAATAATTGTCGCTGTATCCATGCAGTAAATAAACAACCGGGAACTCATGACCCTGGTTCTGGTAGCTGCCGGGTGTGATGACAACTGCCGGAATGTTTTTATTCATTGATTCACTGTGAACCGAAACAGTATCAACTTCTGCACAATGAATATGAGAGGCAAAAATAATGATGACCAGGAATGTGATGATTGAAATTGTTTTTGTTTTATCTTGTGTAAGCATAATTCTAATAGTTTAAATATTATTCAAATACATTACTAATTGCATATTTGTCAGTATTGCAAAATAATGAGCTATATATATTGAGATTCTCCCTGTTTGTTAAATATTTTCTGTTGATATGCAGTACCGGCGCATCTTTTTTTAATCCCAAATGGTTTGAAGTAACCTGATCTGCCCTGACTGCGCGTAAGTCCTGTTCAACATTGGTAATTTCTATTTGATAAGTAACCAGGAGTGTGTTGAAAAGTGAATTTTCTTTTTTAAAAATTCTGGTAAATCGTGGCAGGTTTAGGTTAGGGAGATATGTCGTTTCCAACATCATAGCTTCTCCTGAGACACTTCTCAACCGTTGTAGATAAATACATCCGGCATCCTTTTCCATTTCAGTGAGTGGGCTGAAAAAATTGCTCTCCCATTGTTGGAGTCTCGGTCCTTCAAGAACTTTTGTGTTTACATCATTCCCAAGTACTTCTGTGAATCCCTTGAAAGAGAGAAGTCCGAGTCTCGTGCGTGTATGAGCTACAACGCTTCCTTTGCCTTTCTTTTTGGTTATATAACCATGCCTGAGCAATTCATTAAGCGCCTGACGAACAGTTGTACGGGTGGTATTGTGCAGGCTTGCCAGCTCATTCTCCGAAGGAATAAGGTCACCTACAGTATAAACCCCTGAAATGATTTGCCTTTTCAGATTGTTTGCTAATTGTATGTAAACAGGTTTATTGATAACGATTGTATTGTTTTGGCAAAAGTAATATATTCAACCTGTATATACAAGTAATTTGTTGAAAAAAATAATATGTGGTTTATTTATAAATATTTAGAGTGTTGGTGTTGTGTAGGTTTGTTATGGATTTATGATATTTCTCATTCATTTGAAGCAGGAAATACAAGGGTGTAAATTCCCATTATTACGTGTGACGTAAATTCAGAACGTGGTTAAAAAAACTTATTTTACACTCCAAAACTTCCATTCATGAGGTTCGTCTACCCCAAAAACACGGAAATTTATGAAATCATCGAGGTCGCTGACAAAATGGCCGACACCAAAGGATATGAGGGCTATTCCCCAGAAATCATAATAAAAAACCAGACCTGTAATAATAGCCAACAGTCCGTAAATCCAGTGATGGGGAGCATTCAGATGACCGCCGAATTTATCACCGATACGACCAATTGCGAAACCGATAAATAAAATTAAACTTTGGAGTACAAAATCCAAAACAAATTCAACCATGTGTTCTTATTTTAGTGTGTTAAATGAACTTTATTTTATTTTTAAAAATCCTGACAATGCTTAGATGCCGTAATGATGGTAGTATCGAATCCTGACAAATTATTGCATATTTTTATGACAGTCATAATAATACAAAATACTATAAATCAGCACGCTACACACATTGACACTATCTTTCTGTCATAGAATCAGATACATGATCAATATATCTTAAAATGTGTAACTTAAATATTAATTAAATGTCAAGAAAAGTTCATTTTTTTTGTTTGCGATATCGGCAGATTCGGGGATAGATTCATAAGGGGAAATAATAAAATAATAATCTGTGAAGATGAATAAAAACAACCACCGTATTACCCCAAATAAATAAAATTTTATAGTTTTGCCCTGATAATATTTTTGTCAAACTAAAAAATGTTTAAACATGTCAAACATGAAACCGCAGGATTACATGGATCGTGAGGCCCTATTTGGCGCTCATAACTACCACCCGCTGCCTGTTGTACTGGACAAGGGTGAAGGTGTCTTCGTTTGGGACACAGAAGGAAAACGTTATTATGATTATTTATCTGCCTACTCGGCAGTAAACCAGGGACATTGTCACCCCAAAATTGTAGAAGCTCTCATAAATCAATCAAGGCGGTTATGTTTGACATCCAGGGCATTCTACAATAGTTCGTTAGGTGAATTTGAAGAATACATCACCAAATATTTTAATTATGATAAGGTGCTGCCCATGAATTCCGGCGCCGAAGGTGATGAAACAGCAATTAAGTTATGCCGTAAATGGGCTTATGAAAAGAAAGGCATCCCTGAAAATGAGGCAAAAATTATTGTTTGTGGAGGAAATTTTCACGGGCGGACAATAACAATCATTTCAATGTCAACAGACCCGGATTCTTATGGGGGATTCGGCCCATTCACACCCGGATTTATTAAAATTCCTTACAATGATATAAATGCCCTTGAAAAAGCTTTACAGGAAGAAAATA
>CAZVTW010000337.1:0-6681 GCA_964629805.1 uncultured Bacteroidales bacterium
ACAAAAAAGATAATTTTATCCTGTACTCGTGTTTTTTCATGATGATAGTTAATTATAATTTAAAATTCCATTTATTTTCTTCATTTTTTCTTAAATGAATATAAAATTCTTTCGACATTCCATCTTTTGACATTACTCTAACACGATATTTCCCATAAAACCCTTTAAATTCAATGGAACCATCAGATAGATCATGCAAGTTTAAGTTGGTCATCCATTCTTCTTTAATCAGTTTTTGTAATCGCTTGTAGACAGGTTTGGGATTAAAATTTTCATCAACCAGGCCGCCACCTTCCAGCCAGGCATCAGGTTCATAAAATCCCCACCAGTTAATCGACTCAACTGAAGGATGTCCAAAACATAAACGGTATAGCTCTTCTGCAGCTTCGGCCTGGGCATTTTCATCCCAGGTGCCTTCCCGCCAACCACCGGTAATTTTTTTTCCGCCGGATTGGTATATTATTTCAGTAATATGCAGGGGTACCCCAAATTCCTGGTACAAATTCAAGGTATTCCAAACTTCCTCCGGGGGATACCACATTTGCCGGGGTTCATGGGCTTGTATGCCAATACCGTGCATAGGGGTTTCCCGTTCCTGCAATAATTTAACAAAATCATAAAACCTCTGCCGGTATTTTTTATCCGCTATCTGTTCAAAATCATTTACTACAAGTTGTGCATCCGGGTTCGCCTCGTGCGCCCAACGGTGTGACTGTTCTACCCAGGGCGCTATACTATCAAGTGGAATATCCGTTCGATACCTGTTATCATGATTTTCAGGTGATATTTTTAAAGCCTGCCGCCAGTTTACTGTATGGGGCGCTTCATTTACAACATCCCATATTTTCACATGTTCCTGAAGGCCGTAAACGGTTTGGTATACCCGGGTTTTGTAAAAATCGTTTGCAAGTTTATACGGGAAGTTGTACATCCATTCAGGCATGCCTGCCTGGTGCGTCCAACCCAGCGGGTGCCCTTTCATGGTAATATGATTAGCATGGCACCACTCGATAACTTCTTGATTAGATTGCCAGTCCGGGTGCCCAGCTTGTTTTTCATAAGGCCCCCAATAAAATGGAAAAGTTGCATAATTGAAGATGTCTTTAAAGCGTGATTTAAAATGATTTTTTTGTGTCTCTGTCCATCCATCACCCCGCACCAGGTCAAAAATTATGGCGCCAAATAAAAAATCCTGAGAAACCTGGCTTATGGTAACCTTTTCTATGTCAACGGGAACCCCGTTCTTAAAAGCAAGGTTTATTAAGGCTTTCCCTTTGCGGTATTTTTCAATGTTTTGATTTGTTTTTTTAATCCATTCTTTTTTTTCTTTTTCTATCTTTTTCGTAGGTTCTTTCACTTGTGAAAAAACCGGGTTTAAAAAAACCATGAGTAATACGATTCCTGTTTTTAAATACTTTTTAAGCATAATTGTTTTTTTTAATATAACATATTATTATGGAAAGGATGATTTAATCAAAGCTTGACCAATTCACCAAGACCCTGATATTCTAAACATATTCCTATTTTTCTATGAAAACTTATGGCATAAATGTCCAATGCAATATCATTCTCACGATCTTTGTTTAAATAGTTTATCGTGAGAAGGTAACCCGGGTCATGCCCATGTCGGCCTGGATAATCAGTCGATTGCGGGTATTTGCCGCAGCTGATATGGCCATCAATACCAGAAAGACAAAATATAATAGTTGTTTGTATTTCATGTGTATCATAATGTAATGAATTTTGGCATTTTTTATTAATTGTTCTTTATTATTTTTGTTAAAAAAGAATTTTTTATTTTTTTGTTATTACTATTATAGTAAAAAGCATATTCACGGGCATGATCATTCAAAATACACTTTCCCTTTTTCAAGGGCATTTCGTAAAGTAGGGTAAGGGAGTTCCCTGGAGTTATATCCCTTCAGAGCACAAAGGGCAGCTGCCGTGCCGCTGGCCTGTCCTTGTGCCATGCAGCATACCGTGTTACGGGTTGACATGTGTGCTTTAAAATCAGAGGTAACCATCATGCCCGACACGTACAAGTTTTCAATATTTTTTACCAACAGGGCCCGGTAAGGAAAACCGTAGCTGCCCCCGTTTTTCACTTGGTATCGAGGGGCCATGTCATGAAAGCCATACATGAACACGTCATCATCAAAATGCTCACCATTTATTATGTTTTCGTTGCTTATGTCATAATCACAATCAATCCGTCTTCCCCTGCGTATGCAAAGAGAAGGGCTCGTGCGGGCAATAAACGCCCTTTCAAAACCTGGGATATATTTTCTGAATAGTTCTACCCCCGTTTGCATTCGTTTTCTTAATTCCAACTCTGCTTTCGATACTTCATCCCGATTGGTGGGGCTTATCGGTAGCTTAAGGTTAAGTTTTATAAACATCAGGTAATCGTCGTGCACGGTGGTGGTAATGGAAGACATTCCTATCTCGCGGGCACCTTGGACATATTCTTCGGGATACCCGATTGAACCCTCTGAACCAATCCGCACGAGTTGCCCGGGAACACCGCTTCTCATGCCATATGCCAGCTGGCCCAATGAATCTTGTGAAGCCAGGTAATGGTAATACCGTTCAATATCCACGTTGGCCAATCCCATGCTGTTGGCCACCGAATGATCGTTGGGTTCACTGAATTGGGCACCGGCATTAGCTGCAAGGTCTCCATATCCAGTACAATCCACGAACGATTTCGCGAAAATAACCTCCCGACCCGATCGACTTTCCAGGATGGCACCATTTACCCTGTTTTTATCCTTCACTACCCCCGCCAGCCAGGTATTCACGCATACATAAACGCCCGCTTCATCAAGCATCTCGAAAGCGACTAACTTGAACATTTCGGTATCGATTGCCGTGCATACCGAATCGTATTCATAATGTTTTACCATTTCGGCATATCCCGTGGCACCCCCCCGTTGGGTAAGGCGATCGATCAACTCGGCTGGAATACCTTGCACGAGTTGGCGTTTTTGAGCTCCCGGGAAAGCTTTCCATAGATTATAAAAACTGTGCAAGGCAGTGCCCCCTTCCACAACAGTGCCTCCAACATACCCCTTGTTCTCTACTAGGATTGTTTTGGCACCTTGCCGTGCTGAGGCTATTGCACAGATTACACCGGCCGTGCCGCCGCCAGCGACCACCACGTCAAAATGGCGGGCCGCAAGCTTTTTTGCCTGTTCTTCGTAAAAACCCGGTTCAGGCAGCCCTTGAATATGCCCTACCAGAAGGGATGGGGCAGTTAATGCTCCTAGGCTTAACATACTGCTTTTTTTGTAGAAATCTCGTCGGTTCATAATGATATATTATATTTATTATTTATATATCAATGTATTTTCAGATATAGGGACAACATTTACCAAACATTCACTTTCTTGTAAATTATCCGAAGTAGCCCTAACTGTTATTTTCCCAACCTTTTCAGGACGGATAATAACCTGGCACCTCCCGCGGAATGTGTTTACACTGTTCTGCTGAAAACTTTTCATATCAGTGGGATTGCCATTGCCAACTGACTGAATTTTTGCATTGCCCGAAACATTAAACTGAACCGGGATAGTAGCATTAGGAACGAGTAACCCATTTTTATCCTGTACTTCAATATTTAAATAGCCTAAATCATTCCCCGATGCGGAGATGGTATCTCGCTCGGCTTTTATTTGGTTTTGGTCCCATTTTCATCCTAATCTCACCTCCTTTTTGAATAACCGAATGATCAAACCAAGTTTGACTGGACTTTTCTCCATTTATCGAAAAAGACTGGATATACTTATTGTTTTCGGAATTTTTATCTGCCTTTATAGTAAACTCTGAGTCCTCATAATAGGATTCATTCAGATGAAGAGTTACCTTATCAAACAATGGACTCCCCAACAAATAAATATTCTGGGCCGGAGCTACCGGATAAAATCCCATGGCACTAAATATAAACCAGGCGGAAAGCTGGCCTACATCCTCATTACCCGGAATTCCCGTAGTAGTAGTATCATAAAGTTCGTTCATGATCTTCCTGGTGATTTTCTGGGTTTTCCATGGCTGACCTACATAATTGTAGTAATACGGCACCTGCTGTGATGGTTCATTTCCATGCCAGTAACCGGTAAAATGCTCATGCCACTCCGGATATACAAATTCACTAAACATGTTATCCAAACGCCGGGTGAAACGATCTTTACCCATGAGTTTGATAAGACTTTCAACATCATGAGGCACGAACCATGTATAACTCCACGAATTGCCTTCAGTAAATCCTCCCCAGTCTTTCGGATCAAAAGGAGTCTTCCATGATCCATCCTTTTTTTTAGGACGCATAAAACCGGAATTTTTATCAAAGATATTCCGGAAGTTATAAGCACGCTTTTTAAAATACCGGTAATCTCCATTTTTTTTCATTTCTTTGGCTACCTCTGCCAATGCAAAGTCATTATAGGCATCCTCCAGTGTAGTAGAAACGGTTCCCCATCCCCCCCATTCAAGATCGGAAGGAATATAACCATATTTCATGTAATGATCGAGTCCTTTTCTTCCTCCAAAATCAGTGGGTAAACTGGTATTGATCCAGAAGGACAGGGTAAATGTTTGGCCCGTATGAGGCGCTTTAATGCTCAATAGATCATCAATACCGTCAAGCACGAGTGAACGGCCTGACTTACCTTCTATATAAACCGGACTTCCCTGTGTTTGATATTTGGTGGATTTACCTGAGTCAAATGTTATGTTGGTAACAGATTGATATTGTGAAAGAGACTTGCCCAAATAAAGAGTATTTACAGCCTCGCTGGAGAGAGCAGTATTATACCATGCAATTTCATCCAGCTTGCCGGTAAAATAACCGTAATTCTCCGAATGAGGATCTTGATTGCCAAAAATCCACGGCTGATCCGATTCCAACACACCAGGGGCTGATTCACTCTTTGCCAATAGCTTAGCATCTATGTAAACTTTCAGATGTTTTTCAGCATCATAGGTAAGTACATAGTGATGCCAGTTGTTGTCATTATACCGCCAATTCCAGTCAAATGACAAAGTATCTTGCCGATTCCAGATTACATAAGCCAGGTCACCACCCCCTATTTGCAGGGGAATCAGATTTTCGCCCTTGCTTACTACACTAATCCGACCTGGGCGGGGCAACCTCATAGCATTTTTCTTCATAGCCTGGTAGGCTTGTTCTGTATCATAGTTCCTGATATTTTTCAGATAGGACTCTGCGATCACAGATGTGGCATGGTCGGCAATCATACAGTTGGTATAACGATTGGCAAATTCCCATTTGGGAAGCCAGCCTCCATGCTCTTGTTTATTAAGCAGGGATTGGACCATATCATTTTGCACATCTGGCTCTGTCAGGATCAACAGGGGATGTAATGCTCGGAATGTATCCCACAGCGAGAAAAAATGATATTGCGTATGATCGCGGGCCGTATAAATTTTTTTGTCCATACCCCGGTATTTTCCATTCACATCGGAAGCTGTATAAGGTCCCAGGAATGAATGATACAGCGCGGTGTAAAATTTGATTTTATCACCAAGAGTTCCTCCATCAACTTCAATTCTGCTGAGTTTATCATTCCAGATTTTTTTCGCTTTATTTCTGACTTCCGCAAAATCCCAGCCCGGGATTTCCTCTATGGCATTCTTCTTTGCCTGTTCCTTGCTGACATAAGAAATACCTACTTTCATCAGTATCTCCTGGTTAGTCTCCTTCTGGAAATTCAAAATGGCTCCTATATCCCTGCCAGTGGTTTGCTTAGTGCCATTTTGTAGGGAGCTGTTATTCCAGGTAGCTGATGAACTAAATGGTTGAGATGTGATGGCTGTAAAATAAATGGTATAAGCACTTTGACCGCCACAAAAGGGTTTAGGGATTGTTGCTGATCCCTGAACGGTTTGATCATCCACAACTTGAACCTCACCAAAAGATACGTCATCGCCCAGATTATGAGTGACGTCAATCAATATTCTGGCATTTTCCGGGGAAGAATAGGTATACTTATGCATTCCTGCCCGTTTAGTAACGGTTAATTCAGCTTCCACATCATATTTATCAAGTCTTACCCGATAATAGCCGGGACTTGCCTGTTCGCTTTCTTTTGTAAATGGCGAAGCATAACCAGATTCAGTAATATTTACCTCTCCGGTAACCGGCATTACCAGAAAATTACCAAAACCATGACACCCGGTACCTGCAGGATGAGTATGGCTAAACCCCAAAATCCTGTCATCTTCTGCCAGGTATCCAGCTATATGTGTAGTATCTGTATCTGGACTTAGCTGCACCATACCATGAGGAAGGGTTGGGCCGGGGAACAAATTAACCTCCCCCATAGCACCCGATTTAGAATACACTCCGGTGCCAATAAAGGGATCAACATACTGGGTATAATCGCTCGATTGTCTTTTACTACATCCATTTAAAAGAACTATCGCCATTATAGTAAAAAGCCTTAAAAAGAATAAAAACAATTTTGTTGGCATAATTGTGGTTTTTAGGTGTCCAATAGTATTAATCAATAAAAATTCATTTTTCAAGAATTTCTCTTGTTGAGAATACGGTTAAAAAAACCAAGATACCATCCCTCCTTCAACTTTTTAATTAAAATTATAACTTCTTCGGGATTCAATTTCATACTAATGTTTAACTGTTATTTAAATTAACTAGTCCAC
>CAZVTW010000338.1:0-6677 GCA_964629805.1 uncultured Bacteroidales bacterium
CTTCTTCACCAAGTTGGAAATCATCGATATAGAACGTTGCCTCAAGCGGGTCGGGCCATTTTACCGTTTCGAGCAAGATGCGCGTGATTTCGGTGTATTCGTTGGGATGCACAGGGTTGCCCTCATCATCAACATCTTCATCGGGAGTTGACCAGTCGAAGGTGTAAGTGTGCCACTCGCCATCGGCAGGTACGGTTACATTTACTGTGCTGTGCTGGCGTACAAGATCTCCGTCTTCATTTTCGCTCCATGGCGACAAACCAAAAGGAACTTCGGTCGGTTCTTCTTCGCCCCATACAACGCCTGGCTCAAGTTTTATTTTCAGGCTGGCTTTTTTGTTGTCCTCAAGGTTGAAGTACACCTCTTCATTAGTGGCAAAATCGTACATCTGCCCATCGAAAAACATGGCTTGTTTCATAATTACTTTCAGAGCACCGTCTTCCTGAGTAACATCAAATTTTTTCGTGCCGTCATCGTGGGTATCAGCTATCGGAGCCCATAGGACCATGTTTATTTCCGATTCAAAGTCTTCGAAATACCCTGTTTTTATTTCCTGTGCTATTAAATCCACACTGGACAAAAAAAACGATAAGAGTAGTAATTGTAATTGTAATGCTTTTTTCATAATTAATGTATTAAATTAAACAAATTAGATATAGTTAATAAGTTATAATTTTGGAGTTTAATCATATCCTCTAAATAGAAAGTACCCGGACTCATATCTGAAATCCGGATCCTTTCTGAATCTACTAACTAAAACTACCTTTTTAATTCATATTTATTTATACTTTTCGTAAAGTATCTTAATGATATCATCACTGATTGCGTGATCGTATATTCTAATTTCATCCATGGAGCCTTTGAAAGGTACATCGCCGTATTTATCCCAATTTCCACGGCCAATTTTAGCATCTTCAATAAGTGCCCCTTCAAAATCTAAAGCCCCGGTGCTTTGCCCCTGAAGCTCTCCGTTTACATAAAGCATAAATGTACCGTTGTTTTCAGCAGAGAATTTGAAAACTAAATGAGACCATACCCCAACAATGTTATCAAGGGTATAATCCATTTGGTTTGTCTGTTCAGCGCCTGAATCATCAAGATATATCTCTGAATTTACGAGATGATGCCACATGAACCCATTTTTCCCACCTTGATTTGCCGAAATCATCATCAAGTTGTTATTAGACCTTGGGCCAAATTCGAAGAATCTTGTACTTGTTGTTATTTCGTCCCATTTTACCCAAAGTGAAATTGTATATCCACCATCAAAATAAGCAAAATCGGGCGCCTGGATGGCCGGGCCTATAGTTTCCCCTTCTGGTTTACCCGGAAAATATAAAGCTTTTTCAGTTTCCCCATGCCTGTCTTCGGTAAATTCAACATGATTGCCTCCAATATCCGGAAGCCTTTTTGCGTGCAGCTCATTGCCACTATAATCTAAAGTGTCGCCACTAAAAGGGTAATATAGGATTAAGCCGTTTTCTTCGGGTAAAGGCATTACTTCAATTGTTTTGGTTATTGATTGGGTAAATTCGCCGTCCGACACTTCAAGAGCAATTTCCATTGTGCCTTTTTCGACAAATTTCACAACAGGATTTTGTTCATCTGAAGTCTCAATCTCAGCTCCCTGAAAAGTCCAGTTCCATGTTTGAATTTCACCGGCACTGAGGTCCGTAAATTTTACAGAAGTTCCTTTTTGAACAGATTCGGCATCCATTGAAAAGTTTGCTTTCAGAGAGTTTTCTACTATGATATATCCTGTTTTTGTTTCAGTAACCTCACCTGCAGAATTGGTTACTTTTAAGGTTACCGAAAAGCTCCCTTCATCGTTATAAACAACTTCCGGGTTTTTTTCAGTTGAAGTAGAAGGTTCTCCGCCTTCAAAAATCCATTCATAACTTTCTGCACGAGTTGACAAATCCTCAAAGATAACAGCTTGCCCTGTAGATATTTCTGAAGTATTGGCAGAAAAATCTGCTGTTGGCATCCCCTGAGATACAGATACATTAATTTCAGCAGAAGAAGATTTGTCTTTATATGATACAATAAGAGTTACTTTGAAGGTCCCAATGGAATCATACTGAACAGTCACAGATTCTTTTTCATTAGAATTAGCAGGATTACCACCTTCAAAAGTCCATTTCACCAGGCTGTATTCACCTTCTGATAGATTCGTAAAGGTAATTTCCTGTCCTGCCTGGATATTAGTTTTGTCTGCCGCTATTTCAGCAGTTAAGTCAGGTCCTGAATCTCCCCCGTCATCTTCACAATGAGTGAATAATAGAAGAGGGAATAAAAAAACGAATAAATAGATAGATTTTTTCATGCATATGAATATTTAGATTAAACAATATTATTATTATAGTATGACATCAAATGTCTAGTTCTTACTAACACTTACCAGTTTTCATTTTGTGTAAGGGTATTTGACAAGTCTATTTCGTTTTGTGGTATAGGCAAATAGTAATGCTTTTTTTGAAAGCCTCTTTCAGAAAGTACCGACAATGCATCCCCCCATCTTCTTAAGTCATTGAACCTGTGGTACTCCAGAGCAAGCTCAACTTTGCGTTCATGTTTAATATAATCCATCTCAGTGCCACCAAAAGTTTCCAGATATTGGTCAACTGTTCCCAAACCAGCCCTTGCCCTGATTTTATTTGCATATATTTTCCAATCTTCATTCAATCCACCCTGAATCACAGCTTCTGAATACATTAGGTATACATCAGCTAATCTCATCCAAACATAATTATCACCAAATCCACCAGGCTGCTCACTAACACGCAAGGGTTCCAGATTTTTTTTCCAACAAAAACCTGTTGGAGACAGAGATGAATCAAATGTTGGGTTTTCGCTTAATTCCGCAGCAACATTTTCTTCACCGGCCCTCATTGTATCACCTTCGGAATAAAAAGTTGCCCCCAGCCTCAAATCACCTTTTTCAAATTCATTCACAAGTTTTTGTGTTGGTAAAAACCATTGTTGCCCGTTAACCTGTTTAGGTGAAAAAAGAAAGTTTTTTACTTGCCCTGCAGCAGCTGTGCCACCAAATGCATACCATGGATTTTCCTGAAACCTCTTATACTGGATCTCATATAGAGATTCGGAGTTATTTTCATTTTCGATTGAACAAACAAAATTGAAGTTGTCAACAAGTTCAAAACGACCTGATTCAATTATTTTTTTAAACTCTGCGGCAGCCTTAATATAATCTTCATTTGTGCCAATATTATCATCACATGCTTTATATAAATATGATTTACCCAATAAGCCAATAGCCGCCCATGATGTTGCACGACCAATGTCTGAGGGGCCATATTCCCCGGGTAAAACAGGTATTGCCTCCTTAAGATCCTTTTCGATTTGTGCCCAAAATTCAGATGGTCTAGACTTCTGAACATTCATATCCTCATCAGACTGTAATCTTTTCAATATAAGAGGTGCATTGCCCCATAAAGTAACAATGTGAAAGTTGTAAAATGCCCTAAGGTATTTTGTTTCTGCTATTATCCTTTCTTTGAGTTCAAAATCATGTTTATTGATTTTTTCCAGGATTTGGTTACATCTCATTATTCCCTCGTACATAACAAGCCACATTCTACTTATGGTTTCATGTGAGGGGTCATATCCAAAAGATTTAAATTCAATAAAATGTGAAGGTGCCCCGGGAAGAAATTCATCGCCGGAAGCACAGTAAAAACACATTAGATTTTGAGAATATCCCCCCCAGGGGCCGGCAATTGAGGCATAGCATCCTGTAAGCGCACCAATGAAATCTTCCTGTGTCTGGAAATACCCTGATTCTATTAGCAGGCTTTCAGATTTTTTATCCAGCAAGTCTTCACTGCATGATAATGATAGGAATAAAGTTAAAATTAATCCAGTAAAAAAAATATTAGTTTTCATATCCAAATTTTTAATTTTTGCATCAATTGATTTTATCAGAAACTTAATTGGAGGCCTGCTTGTAATGTATAAGCCATTGGTCCGGAACCACCATCAATGCCTTTGTTCAAGGCAGGTTTATTATCGACAGAGTACCATCCTCCCATACCTACTTCGGGGTCATAGCCGGTATATTTTGTCAAAGTGAGAATATTTGTAGCTGAGAGATACAACCTAAAAGTGTTTATCTGCCCTATCTTTGAAAGTATCCTTTTAGGAAAAGTATAGCCCAATTGTACATTTTTCAACCTAATGAAAGAACCATCCTCAATATACCTATCAGAAATCCTGTTATTTTGATTTGCATCACCAATGCCAATCCTAGGGATTTCATCTGAAGTCCCCTCTCCGGACCAGGCATTCAAAACATCTGAATGTTTATTTCTATAATTATGTGTATCGTAAAGAGATTGTTTGTGCAAATTTAGGACTTCATTGCCATAAACACCTTGAACAAAAGCTGAAAAGTCAAATCCTTTATATTCAAAGTTAGCATTAAACCCAAAAAGAAAATCCGGAATGGGGCTGCCTAAAGTAACCCGATCAGCATCAGTAACCCTTCCATCAGGAATATAACTTACTGTTCCATCAGGATTTCCTGTTCCAATATCACTAAAAATGATATCACCTGGCTGAGTTGCAAATTGTTGGTAATATTGTCCTTCAGGGGCCATTGCATTGTATGTTTCAACGTGTAAATCATTTTGAAATATACCCTCTGTTTTCCACCCGAAAAACTCACCAATTTGTCCACCTTCAGTAGTTTTCGTTGTACCACTTTTGTTAAATATTGGCTGGGTCCTTTTACCAAGAGAAAGCACTTCGTTATGGATAGTAGTGAAATTTAAAGAAATATCATATTTGAAGGCGTATCGCTTTTCTTTGTATGAAAGTTCAAATTCCAGCCCATTATTGAGGACTTCGCCTGTATTTAGATATGGGAATTCTCTCCAGATGCCTGAATAATATGGGAATGGCACCTCCAGTAACATATTTTTTGTTTTCTTTATGTAGTAATCTGCAACTAAAAAGAGTTTGTCATCAAGAGCGCCTATTTCCAAACCTATATCAGTCTGCTCTGAAGTTTCCCATTGCATTGCTTTGTTTGCCAGGTTCCATGATGCATAAGCTTCTGATACCTCCTGATTTACACCGAATGGGTATCTTGTAGCCCAGCCGAGTGTTGATAAATAGGCAAAATTGCTACCAATGTCCTGATTGCCAGTCTGGCCCCAACTTGCCCTAAATTTCAGGAAAGATATATATGGAACAGATTCCATAAATCCCTCTTGAGAAATTTTCCAGCCAATTGAAACAGAAGGGAAAACCCCATACCGAAAATCTTTATCAAACCTTGAAGTCCCATCCCTTCTTACTGATGCCGTTAAAAGGTATTTATCCATAAATGCATAATTAACCCTTCCGAAATATGATAGAAGCGCATGGTTAAATCCTTCACCACCGTACTTTGAAATAACCGTGTCTGCCTCTGAAACAGGATGTATATTATCTACGCCAAATCCCTGCACATATATTCCAAGGTCAGCCCCGTATCTTTCTTCAGCGGTGTGACCGAGGATGATATTTATATTATGGTCCTGCCAAAGTGTTTTGTTGTATGTAAGGAGATGCTCAACAATCCATTGCCTGCTGTTTCCAGAGTTCCTTGTAAGTGTTGGTTCATCGAGCCAGGTGTATTTGCTAATGCCCATATCAATCCTTGGCTTGTATGCACCACCATATGAATTTGAATAATCACCACCTAGAGTCAATTTATATTTTAGGCCATCAATAATTTCGAACTCACCATATATATTTCCAAGTATCCTGTACCCCTCTGAAAACAAATCATGATAAGTTGCCATGGCAACAGGGTTTGGGATTTCACTTTCACCAGTAACTGATGGTGTGGGGTTTCCCCAGCCTCCTATGCAGCTATCACATTTCAAAGGCATTACAGGAGGAACAGATGTTGGATTTGATTCGCTCAAAGCAGGTCCTCCGGGGAAACGTCCTATTGTCCTGGAAATATTTATGTTTTCTCCAAATTTGAACCTCCCTTTGTTAATTTCTGAATTAACCCTTAAGTTCAACCTTTTAAAGTAGTTTCCTACTTTGATCCCTTCATGGTGCAGATATCCACCTGAAATATTGAACAAGGCATTTTTAGTCCCCCCTGACACTGACATGTAATAGTTCTGGATTTTTCCCTGCCTGTAAAATTCCTCCTGCCAGTCAGTATTGGCCAGATTAGGGTTTGAAGTGAAATTATCAGGAGCCTGCCTGTCAACATTTCCATATAAGTTGTCAATATATTCTTTATAGCCTGCTTTGTCCAGGACATTTATTTTTTTTGATATTCTTTGAATACCAGTATAGGATTCAAAATTAATATTTACTTTCCCGGCTTTTCCTTTTTTTGTCGTGATGAGTATGACTCCATTTGCAGCCCTTGCTCCATAGATAGCCGTTGCAGATGCGTCTTTGAGAACTTCAATGGATTCAATATCTGCAGGGTTTATGTCATTGAGCATATAACCTGTTGATTTGTCTGGTGTAGCTAATGGTATACCATCAATCACATATAATGGTTGGTTAACATTTGTTGTTCCAAGTCCCCTTATATGGACCCTTGCCATTCCGGCAGGTTCTGATGATTGTGTTATCCATACGCCGCTTGCCCTTCCCTGAAGGGCCTGATCCATATTTGTAGCAGGCAATTTTTGAAGATC
>CAZVTW010000339.1:0-6665 GCA_964629805.1 uncultured Bacteroidales bacterium
ATTTCAAAGCACATTTCAGTGTTTCGTTACGATTTCATTTTAGAAATTTAGGTATCATTTAATCATGAAGCGGTTTGAGTCATTATTTTTTTTAAAAGAAGAATTAATAGAAATGATTTAATGAATAAAAGAACATATGAAGAAATTACGAATTTTAATAACAGATGATAATGTTTATTTCAGTGATACATTTAAATTATCATTGATTGACAATCATGCTGAAGAGGTTGAAGAAGTATTAACTGCTACAAATGGAAAGGAATGTATTGATATACTAAAAGATAACAATGTCGAACTTGTCTTTATGGATATTAATATGCCTGTCATGGATGGACTTGAAACCACCAGGAAAGTATCTGAAGCATACCCTGAAATCACCATTATAGGTGTTTCTTACCATAATGAAATGAATTATCACCAGGAGATGCTTGAGGCTGGTGCCAGTGAAGTTTATACAAAAGAAGAACTGACAAAGAGTAAACTTCGCAGATTATTGTCCTCTCTGATTAGAAAGAAGCCAGGATAATTATTAATGCGAAGGTTTTACAACCTGTCACCTTAAAAGTTATTTAATACACTCCTGTCCAATTAGAAATTTAAACTCTGAACTCAGTAATTTTCGAAATCTATGCGTAATAAGGCTTCGTTTAACTCCTCATCCTGACATCAAGTATGTCGGGACTCCGGGATTAAACGATGCCTTGCGCCTTTATCTTTAGGATTTACTGAGTTCGGAAACTATAAAGCTTTTTCGCTTCGCTTAGAATAACAAGGTGTTACTGTTGAAGACGCTTTGTGGAGGAGGTCGGTTTGGGGCAGAGCCACAAACCGACCCCTTCACAAAGAAAATACTTTAAAAAGTCCGTCATTCCGGGTGAAAGGAGGAATCTGTCCAACATTAACCGGGCAGTAGTGATTTAATACATAAAAATCAAAAATATAAAATAATCTACCTGGCCCGGGAGTAAAAAGGTTAGAAATTTGGGTCAAAATTT
The DNA here is from genome assembly GCA_964629805.1 of uncultured Bacteroidales bacterium. Taxonomy (GTDB): domain Bacteria; phylum Bacteroidota; class Bacteroidia; order Bacteroidales; family CAZVTW01; genus CAZVTW01. The sequence goes on from CAZVTW010000339.1 coordinate 996, forward strand.
ATTCTCCGGAACCAAATATATGATAGGAGCCTGAAAACTTCCTCACCGAATATTCTTTTTTTCTCGGATTGTAGATAATCATACCAGTACCTTTTTCGCTGATAAACTTTAAGGACATCTTATATTGTTCAGTCCCTTCACGCATCCAGGCTGGCAGGACATCATCGCGTTTTATCCTGTATTTCTTTTTTGTTGCTTCTATCATTTCTTTAAACTCTTCTAACGGAGATTTCCCTTTCATCAATCCTTTTTTCTCACCGATTGTCAGGGCTATTGTGATATCGTCAACAGCAGCCGCTATTGACTGACCAATCAGGTCAAGTTGGGCAATATCTTCTATCCGTTGACGGTGTTTTTCAAGTTCATTGTCTGTCAGTATGAATTGTATCATTTCTCCGTGATGAACAAGGCTAATGATGGCAATATCTCTGAAATCCGGTATTTCATCAGAGAAAATGATCTCGCGCAACCTGTTTTTTACCTCTTTTACCTCTTTATTCGCAATCTTTGGATATTTCCTGGAAGAAAACACCCATAATACTTTTTGTTCTTCAATTTTGAGAATGCCCTTTGACACAAGATTATCTACAATTCGCTCTTTAATGTGTTTGATATCTTTGAAAATGTAAGTAATCCAGTGCAGAATATCCTTATTCTCTTTTGATGAGTGGATTTGCATGAGTATTTCATCCAGTATGGCATTGCCGGTTTTTTCTTTGCTGTCAGGAATTATTGTTCCCTCTATGTCGCTGTCTATTCGTTGCTGAACGGCAAGGTCCATCAGAATAGAGCTTGAAAGCACGACATTAAAAATATTTTCCGGAACACCGCCCTGCTGGCCTTTTTTTTCGTCAATAGTCAGCAGATAGATTTCTTCAGGGATTGTTAAAAAATATTCCATTTCACAATGATTTTCGTTAAACGTTGAAAAAGAAACTAATTAGAAACTTTTAACTGCTTCTGCTTCTGTTTTGCAGATTTCGAGGAATTTGTTAAAGCCGGACATATTAAAAACTTCCAGGATTTTATCAGGCACTTTGTAAATAACAAGTTTCCCGCCTTTCGATTTGGCATATTTCAGGGCTGACAGAAATGCCCGAAGCCCGGCGCTACTGATGTATTCAAGTTTTTCAAGGTCAACAGTAATCTTTAATTCTCCTTTGTCTGTCAGTTCCTTAAATTTTGTTTCTGCTTCCCTGTAGTTGGACGTATCCAGCCGACCACTCAATTTGAGGTCCATAATATCCTTTTTCTTTTTTTCTTGTATTTCCATCTGCTCTTTTTTTATTGGTTATTTAATTCTATTGTAAGTATATTTTTATCCTGTTTCCTTTTATATTCCATTTTATTTGATAATTCCCTGACGAAATGTATTCCAAGTCCCCCGATTTGCCTTTCTTCAAGCGGTTTGTCTAATTCTTCTTCTGCAGTTTTCTGCAATGGATCAAACGGGATGCCGTCATCCGTAATTCGAACAGTGAATACTTTGTTTTCCTGTTCAAAATATATCTCAATGTTATGTTCCTTTTCATCAGGGAAACCATAATGAATGATGTTCGAGATGATTTCTTCAAGAGATAACTCCAGGTTAAATTGCAAAGAATCTGACAGGCGCCAGGGTGATTTCAGGTCGGAAATCAATGTATTGACCCTTTCCAGTTCATTTAAATCATTCCTGATATGTATAACCTGTTTTACCATGTTTTTAACCAGATGAAACCTTTATAAGTATCTCAGTGATAACATTGTAATATCATCAGATTGTTCCGCTCCTTTTGTGAATTTTTTCACATCTTCAACCACAGCTTTGTTGACTTCTTCCAATGATTTTTTATAATTTCTTTGCAGAACTTTCTCAAGTCTTTTTTCCGTATATTCCTCATTTTTTTTGTTCATGGCTTCTGTCACCCCATCAGAATACATGTATACAGATTCTCCTTTTTGCAGTTGGATTGTTTTTGTGTGAAAATCTATACCATCCATAAAACCAAGCATTGAATCCTCTGTCTGTTCAAGCATTTCACATTTACCATCGTTTTTCAAAATATATGGTGGATTATGCCCTCCGTTACAATAGAGAAAATCGCCGGTGCGGGTATCAAGAATGCCATAAAAAACAGTGACAAACATAGAGTCAACGCTTTCTTTGCTTAGCAGGTCATTAGATTGTTGCATACAAACATCCGGGAAAACACCCTTTAGCGCTACCACCCGTATAATTGTTCTGCTTAAAGCCATAAAAAGAGCAGCCGGTATGCCCTTCCCCGCCACATCGCCAATGACAATGCCGAGTCTGTTTTGATCAATAAAGAAAAAATCATACAGGTCCCCGCCAATGTTTTTAGCTGCATCCATTGAACCGTGTAGTTCAATATCTTTTCTCTCAGGGAATGGCGGATAGACCTTGGGAACGAGCGAGAGTTGGATTTGCTGGGCGACATTCAAATCCTCCTTGATTGAGGAAAGCTCTTTTTGTGCCAGTGAACCTTGTCTTGCAGCTTCAATATCAGCTATGGTTTTTTTAAGTGTAATTTCCAGGTCTTCAAAGTCAATAGGCTTTGTAATGAAGTCAAAGGCGCCGCGATTCATGGCTGTTCTGATATTGGGCATATCTCCATAGGCAGAAACCATGATGACACGAATATTCGGTATTTTTAATTCCTGCAATTTTTCCAGTAAGGTAAGACCGTCCATTTTTGGCATAAAAATGTCGCTAAAGACAAGAGAGATATCCTCATGTTGCTTAAGGGTCTCAAGCGCATGGAGTCCATTTTCTGCAAAGATAAATTCCATTTCATTCTGCCTGATCTGTTTCCTGAATTTTTGACGAAACAGGTCTGCTATTTTTGCTTCATCGTCTACGCATAAAATTTTTAAACTCATTGGAATATTTTTGAATGATAAATTTATATAAAAATTATGATATTTCTAAAGAGTTTGGAATCTTAATTGTAAATTCAGTATACTCTCCTGCCTCTGATTTTACTTCCATAGTCCCGTTATGGAGTTGTGATATAATGTCGTGGCTGATGGACAAACCCAGTCCGGTGCCTTTACCGGGGTCCTTTGTTGAGAAAAAAGGATTAAATATTTTATCAATGATGTCTTGTGGTATACCGGTTCCATTGTCACGCAGGGATATTTCAAATTCTTTTTGTTTCTTTTTGGTTGAGATCGTCAACGCCGGTTTATATTTTTTTCCCTCCTGTTTTTGTTTTTCAAGCATGGCAAAACAACTGTTGTTTACGATATTAATAATAACCCTGCTTAAATCCTGGGGACTCACAACCACCTCTTTCAGGTTTTCGTCAAATTGTGTATCAATATCAAGTTTGAATGATTTTTCCTGTCCCCTGATGGATTTATAGGCTAATGTTGTATATTCGTCGATAAGTTTATTCATATCTGTTTTTTCAAATTTTCCTGCTGTTCCCCTGGAATGCTGAAGCATATCCTTAATAATTTGGTCTGCCCTGTCTGTCTCTTCAACAATGGAATTCAGGTTTTCTCTTAACATTTTGAAGATATCTTCCATTTCGTCAAGCAATTCTTTTGGAATAGCTGATTTTTTACTATCCAAAACTTCTTTGAGATCATCATCCAGCAGCTCGAGGGATAATTTGGAAAAGTTATTGGCGAAATTCAGAGGATTTTTGATTTCGTGAGCAACACCAGCTGTTAATTGCCCCAGTGAAGCAAGTTTTTCCTGTTGTACGAGCTGTTGCTGAGTTTCTGTCAGTTTTTTCAGGGTACGTTCAAGCTCCTTTTTTTGAGAGGTCAGTTCTTTGTTTTTGACTTCAATTTCCGTATTTATAGATTCAAGCTTTTCATTTGTCCTGGAGAGTTCATCACGCTGTGCAGTGATTTCCTCCTGTTGTTGTTTAAGCTCCTCGTTTTTGCCCATGATATCTTTCTGCTGCTCCTCAAGTTGAGCATTTTTCCCTTCGATCTCCTCTTTCTGTTTTACAATCTCACTGGTTCTTGCTTTAACCTGTTTTTCAAGCTGTTCGTTTTTCCGTCGTAACCTCCTGAAATATATTCTAAAGAAAAAAACAATGATTAAAACAAGCAAAACAGCCCCGGTAATAATAGCCCAGTCAGCCTTATACCAGGGAGGAAGCACTTCAAAACTGTAAGCGCCTGTTTCGCTGGGTTCACCGTATATATTTCTGGCTTCTACTTTAAAAGTGTATTTTCCTTCCGGTAAAAAAGTATATTCTTTTTCTGTTTTATGTGTCCAGTTTGACCAGCCTGCGTCAAATCCTTTAAGCATGTATCTGTATTCCAGTTCATCTTCATACTCAAAAAAGGTTGAAGCAAATTGAAACATGATTGAACGTCGTTGGTATTCAAAAGGAAATTTAGAGTCTGATAATTTAAGTGACTTATTTTTATAATCCAGTTCAGGTAATGTTGTCTCAATATCAAATTGTTTTATTTGTTGAATGTCATGTTGGTAGCCGGAGATGTAATTTTGTCCGGCATAAATGACAGAATCAATGCCCAGGCTAACCTTTGTTATTAATGCCTTGAATCCGGGGCGTTTCGCTTCACCGGCTTTTGTGTCAAGATTGTAAAGTCCTTCATTACTGCAAATCCACAATATTTGGTTGTCATCAAGATAAATGTTTTCTACTGTTAAAGGAGGCACATAAGTTACAGCTTTTTGATCCAGTGTGAAAACACCATCGTGTATTTTTTTGAAAAACTTTAGGTTTGTACCGTAAATAAATGAATGCAATATCCAACAGTTACCTTCTTTATCTTTAATGAGTTTAGTGGGGATGATACCAGGAGCTGTACTGTGTTTGTCAAATTCATGATCTTGTACAAAGTTTTTTTTATTTTTGTTGTACCTGTAAAGCCCTTTTTGAGTCAGAAAAACGATATCTGAATAATCGCGTATATTGCTTTTTAATTTAACGATACCATTGTTTTGAAGTGGTGGTAATACATCTGTTTTCCTGTAACTGGTGTAACCGATTGTATCTGGCAGAAGGTATACGGTTGATTCTTCCTGACCCACTAAAATTTTTGCAGCTTTTGCCGAATCATTCAAAAATTCAAAATTAGCCAACTCCCCTTCCTCAAAACCTGCCCACACCATTCCTTTTTCATCTTCAAGCACAGATGACACAGGCCCGGTGATACTGTCGATTTGCCCTTCATTTATCCATACTCCCTGTTGCCGGCTTATGACAGAAACACCATCTTTATGCCCGACATATATCCTGCGGGGTTTCAACTGAGAGCGATGTAATACTCGGATGTTTTGAAAGTCGAATTCAAAATTCCCTTCGTTTTCAATTTTTTTCGCCTCGTTTTGGTTGACAACTTCATAAATACCATCCATAGCGCCCACAAGTAAGCGAATTTCTGTTTTCTCTTCTTTTGTTTCTTCGTCAAAATAAGTTACAGGATATTCTAACCAACATCTGGGCGCTGATATTCCTTCAATTTTCAAAAAGTCATGTGTGCTGCCTGCTGTCTGATGAAGATAGTATAAATCGGACATAGACCTGGCAAAAAGTCTGTTTTTATGTTTGGTCACATCAAATACAATTCCCTGAATCTGCCGTGATTCGTTAAGTGTACGTATTGGTGAGCGCAGCATTATTTTCGAGATGCCATAATTCGTTGCTATCCATAAAAGATTTGGGGATTCAGGGT
>CAZVTW010000340.1:0-6587 GCA_964629805.1 uncultured Bacteroidales bacterium
GCGCCAGACCGGTCTGTCTCCTGTTCATAATCGCCAAGGTAATGGCGCTGCCAGCGCGTTTGCCCATCTTTTTTTAATATTGTTCTTTTCCTGTTAAACGAAGCCCCATATAACACATCCAGTTCAAAAGGACCTTCGCGCACCTGTTGTATTTTATCGAACGAGGTATAATCTATTTCCTGTCTCAACAGTGGTATAGCACATTTGTTTGTCAGTTTTTTTACTGTGGATACTGCATGCGGGCCGTAACCGGGATTGTCATAGCCGTATTCGCCGGCGGCAGATTTTCTGTGAATGTTGCCGTTGTCAAAATATGTCACCTGCTTGGCATTCAGCCCGCTTACCTGTGATCGGGAAAGCCTGTCAGCGCCATCGTATTCAAAGACTTCATGTAATGTCTCCAGCGTGGAAATTTTTTCCTGCCTGAAATCAAGGTTGCCTTTGATGGTATTGAAGTTTGTAAGCAAATTCAAAACATCGTTTCCGTTTGTTGTGTTCCGTGTTTCAACTGAATATGGCCTGTTGAGGGCATCATACTCAAAGCTTGTCTGCAGGTTGCTGCCCAGGGCGTATGATCTGGGTTGCCCGAGATTGTTTTCTGCTTCGGCTTCCCAGATGAGCGTGTTGTTATCGTCAAAAATCCTGTAAAGGAATCCGTTTTCATATTCGTAACGTACTGAAAACCCGTTAGGAAATTCTTTTGTTTCCGGATTACCGAGATTGTCATAGGTGTAGGAATGTTCAAAAATGTCACCGTCAATATCTTCCTCAACACTAACCGGACGGCTGAAACTATCGTATTCCTGTGTTTTAACAACTGTTTTGCCATTGTTGGTGTTTGTATATTCCTGGTAATGAGGCAGACCAATGCCATTGTCAGCGCCGTCATAATGCAAGGCTATGTTGTAGTCCGGCCCGGTTTTACGGCTTGTACGGCCCAGCCTGTCATATTCCAGCTCATGGGTAATGTCAACGCCGTTGGGACCCTCTTTGATTTGTGTGGTGAGTTCGCCAAACCCGTTGTATGTATACCTGGCTATCCCGGCATCCGGGTCATTAAGCAGTGTTTGGTTACCGCGCTTGTCGTAATCCATAGTTATTGTGTGCGGAGCGCCACCCTGTTTAAAAAAGACTTTTGTCTCAACAGGTTTTCCGCTGCTGTGGTACCGGTGCTTGATGATTCCGCCGGTGTAATCGCATGATTCAACTACTTTTCCTGTTGCATCGGTAATGGAATAGCTTTGTTTTTGTGTTTTAGAGTCATGGATAAACGTCTTTCGTTTGACGCCATTATGATTATATATGTAAATCAGGGATGAGAACCTGCTGTGTTCTGATATAATCCTGCCGGGGTAATCATAATTGTACGTTGTCCATTGTTTATTTTCGTCAGTTGTTCCGTCAAAAAAAGGTTCTGAGGTTTTCCATACACGGCCCTGTTCGTTGTATTTTGTTTGTGTTAACACCCATTGCCCGTTCCTGTTTTGTGTTTTTTCCAGCACGGCTCGCCCGAAACAGTCAAAATAGGTGTACCCTGGCGGGCCTGTACCGGATTTAGGTGTTGATTCACTGTAATACAACACATGTTCAAACATACTGGTTTTACTGCCTGTATACCAGTTCAGGGATTCATCAACATAATTTCCTGTTGGCACATCAGTTGTCCTGGTGAGCATGCCAAATTCATCATATTCATATGTTGTTTCCAGTCCGTTGACATCTCTTTCAAGTATGATATTTCCTGTGCTGCCGTCATATTCCCTGTGCACCTGGTGCCCAAGGCCATTGGTGGTGGTTTCAACAAAACGGCCTGACTGATCATATGTATATTGTACTGTCCTCGGCAAGGCCACATCTTTGGCAGTATGCTTTATGTTGATGGCATTACCAAATTCATCATATTCAGTAAATTCTGTTTCTAACTCCTTATCGCTGCCCGGGTAATGAGTAACAGTTTCAACATGTCCGTTAAGCCATGTATATGATGTTGTTTTGCTTATTTCAACCGAGCCACTTCTTTTGGAGGTTGTTGTGATTGTTTGAGCGCTGTTGGGGTATGGATTATCATCATCGGGGAAGATATCAATATAGTCTGTTGATTGTTTTGACGATTCCAGAATGGGGGTTGATTGGCCATCCTGGTAGAATTTTTCGGTTGAGAGTACGTGGTTTCCGTCAGAATTGATGGTGTTGGTAACCACTTTCCTGGTGGCCTTTAGGAAACTTTCGGTTTCCTGTTGTTCTAAATAATAAAAATACCTGTTGCAATGTTGTTCGGGCCATGAGTGTTGGTTATAGGTATTTGTTGTTTCGGAAATTGTTTCCCGGTTGCCGTCATTGTAGGCTTTAGACACCGAACTTTGAAGGTAAGGGAAATAGCCGTGTTGGGTTTTTATTTGGAAGGTGTTGACTATTCGTGTATTTTGAATATTGTTTGTAATTGTTGTTTGACCAAACCCGAGGAATCCTTTGCCGTGGCGGTGTATTTTGGCGCCCTGGTAAGTATAAGAAACATCAGAGACTATTTGAGTTTCATCTCCTGCCTGGGTCTGGGTTGTGTTTGTGACAACATACATTGGCGCCTGTATGTCTATCACTTCCGGAAAATCGGCGCCGGTATCTTTTGTATAAAAATTGTCTTCAGGTGTGCTCTGAGATAAGGGCTTATAATCAAAGATTGCTTTAATATTAAGACCATTAGTGAAAGATTGAACAATATTGGACTGTTCATTAGGATGAAAAAACACAATTGGAGGTGTGAGGATATTAAAAAAAACATCATTCTTTCCATCACCATTAAAGTCACAATATGGATAATATAGTTGTTGATGAGGTATTAACGCTTCATTCCCATTATTTATATGTTCCTCTTTGAGGAAAATATTATTTGACTGATTGTAGTATACATTAATATAATTTCCAACAATATTGTGCCAGTTTCCGTTAGGGTCTTTTTCTAATTTTACGTATATTTCACAAATATCCGATTTACCATCACCATTTAAATCAGAGACTAAATAGTGGTCCTTTGGAGCTTCATCTTCACCAAGAATTCGTTTTATCGGACAATCGTCATTATCATAATGATGCATTTTTGTACCATCAAATATATCCAAAGCCCAACCATGGTCCAATGAAAACTGAGCATAATCGCTTGTGTAAGTAAGTAAGTCAATTATTCCATCCCCATTAAAATCACCGGTAAAAACATCATGATTTATAGTTGGGTATCCGCCCTGATAGATCCTTTTAAATGATAAAGAATTATTCGTGTTTAGAATATTGTCACCTTGTAAGGTATATATATCACATCCATTATTATGAAGTTTTAATATATCCGTTTTTCCATCTCCATTAAAATCTCCTGTTTTAAATATTAAATCATTGAAAATATTATTGCCTGAAAGCTGAGTATCAGAATCTGCAATAGCGTTCATTGGCGGATCGCCGGCATATAAAGAGTATGCATTATTAAAAAAACAACTTTTATTATTGTTCCTGATAATCAACCTTTCCTGTTTACCATCGCCATTAAAATCCCCGGGAACGGATAAATGTTCAAATGAAATACAATTATTATAATCCAGAAATTTCCAAATGCAATTATCTTCACTCTCTTTCAAAGTTCCATTTTCGTTAAATCTTAATATTTGATAATCAACATTACTTTCCATATAAATATCATCGGTACCATCTCCGTCAAAATCACCTGCAAGAAAAAGCTTATGCTTGTTGTGTGGATATTCAAAATTTCCATTAGAACATTGTATCATCTTTTGTGTGATATCATCATAGTTAAATAATTCCCACTTTGTATATGTTGGATCTTCAAGAAGTAAACCCTCATACGTTGCTACAAATATTTCTGTTTTACCATCTCCGTCAAAGTCACCTAAAATCCTTTGTTGATTATCAAAACTAATCGAATTTGATACGACATCTATTTCTGTTATTGTATTCCCCCATTCAAAAAGGGTTGAATTAAACCTCTCCCCGTCTTTCCCGTATTCAATGATCTCTGTCAGTTTTGAATAAAATTGTTTCTCATAGATAAATTCATATTGCCTTGTGATGTTTCCGTCGTATTTCACATTGATTGTTTCCAGCAGGTTATTTGTATGCAATGAAGCTCCTGATATATAAGCCGTTTGTTTATCCGGCCTGTCTGAAGTGTATTCAAATTCAACAGAAGCATATGGATTGACAGAAGCAGCGCTGTTGCCGGTATAATCAATTCTTTCCGGCCTGAATTCTCCGTTTTCTGAAGCCGACAGGTCATACGTATAGATGATATAATTACCATACGGGTCGGATATCTTGTTGATATACCAGGCCATTGGTAAAGAAGCCCCGTTTGCGGCCAGGCGGCTGTCAGGTGTTTTTCCGTATTCAATGGTTTTTCCGTCTTTTGTTGTAACCAGGAAATATTGCTTTCCACTATCATTCAATCTGGCTTCAATGTGCGAAAAAGTTTTAATTTCAGTTTTGTACGTTGTATTTATTTCAGGAAATATTGGGGGATTCGGGAACATCCTGTTTCCGTCGATGGCAAGACCGTCAAAACTATCAAATTTGATTTCACGCAATTCACCGTCATGATACCTGGTATGCGGCACCCTTGTTATGGCTGAAAACCCGGCCATGTTCCACCCCAGGCCCATCAGGCCATTGCTGCCCTGGCTGTTGTAAACAACTGACAGAGAGGGTTGCATGCCGATAGTGCCGGGTGGTACAATAATTGGTATTGTATATGTTGCAGCGCCTGTGGGTGAAACATTGTGGCTGCCTGCTGTTGTCCCGGCAGCATAATCGGTGTTGAGCTCCCTGTCCTGAGCATAGACAGGGCAAAATGGTAACTGAATAGCAAAAAGGTAGCATAATAGTATCAACTTCATGTTGCAAAGGTGTGCCGTTCTGCATTTTTGGCGGTCAAAATAATTAATGATGGACATTGGTTTCATATCTGACATTTCAGGATTAATCATTACTTTTGAATGGATAATGTAGTAAATAATTGTTAATTGCCGGGAATATGCCACAGTTCCGGGAAAAAATGAGGACAAACCGGTTTTTCGTTAAAAAAATATATGTACATTTGCTAAACACCTGTTAAATCAAAAAAAGATTAAATATTATTTTTTATACTTATAACAATGCTATGCAAATATACAAGACTAGTTTTGAAACATCAAAAAAAATCGGATATTTTTTTGTTAAATATTTATTATTATTTATCAAACATTAAACTGAAAATCCATTGTTGGTTAAAGTGGCCGCAAATAAATTTTGTTGTTTGATGGCGGGGATTTCTGTGTGAAAAAAATCATTAAAAAAATACGTGACGTATGAACCGAATTTGTTTTTAGACGACAAAATATATTTGATTTGATTGTCTTTAATTTGTTTTTTATATTTGTAGTACATTGAAAATTGCTGTTTTAATTAGAAAGTTTGGGTTTCGAAAAAAGGGTATCAAAAGCAAGAAAAATGAGGAATATCTCAGGACGATTTAGCCAAAAATATTGAAATCAAAGGTTTGGCTATTGACATGTATGAAAGGGATCATATGAGACCTTCAGTTGAAATTGCTGCGAAAGTAACTGATATTCATGTAGTATCTTTAAATTATTAGATTTATAATTCAAATAACGAATTAGAAAAAAGGGCAACAGACAGAATAATTGAACTTCAAAGGTTAATAAATAATATTCAGGAGATTTTTTTTTATTTATACGTCAATTAGAGAATATAAAGCAAAAACAACCATTTACTTCTTGATTTTTACATTAATTTAATATTAATATGTTAACATTAGAAAAACAATTTATTAAAGATAGCTCAGGTGAAGATATTGGGGTGATTTTACCTATCAATGAGTATAGCAAATTACTTGAACAATTAGAAGATTTAGAAGATGTCATAGCATACGACAGGGCAAAAGAATCAGGTGAAGAGAGTATACCCTGGGAACAGGCAATCAAGGAGATTGAGGAGCAAAGAAATGATTTATAAAATTACGATCAAGCCAAAAGCTCAAAAGAAGCTATTAAAATTGCCACCTAAGGTGTACAAATTAGTAAAGTCTGCAGTATTTAGCCTTTCAGAAAATCCCAGACCTTTTGGATATAAAAAATTAACAGGTAGAGATGGGTATAGAATTAAAACAGGGGTTTATCGCATAATATATGATATTGATGATGAAGTTAAAATCATTGATGTTTTGGAAATTGATCACAGAAAAAATGTGTACCGTAGATAATAATCTTTACATCACGAGTTGCAAACGCATACTCACCGGTCAATGCCAGGACTAAATATATCCGGTCTGTGGAATTTTGGCACGTGTTATTGGCCGGTAGGCGTCATCGATCTGCTCCAACAGGATTATCAACCCTTTCATTTGTTTTTCACAGGCAGAGCCTGGTTTAATATATTCGACTTTAGCGGACTGCGTCTTTATCTAATAGAGACCGCGTCTCGACTCAGTCGATAAGCCTAAGCTGAACGGAACTGATTGTAAGCGTGAAAGATTCTGAGGAAACGGCCGAGGATGGGGTCGTAGCAGCGCCCGTTCATGTTGATGAGGC
>CAZVTW010000341.1:0-6578 GCA_964629805.1 uncultured Bacteroidales bacterium
TGGAATTGGTTATGCCCGTTAAAATAAAAAAACGATTGAAAGATTTCACTCCATTGAAAGTGCTTATTGAGAACAACAAACTAACTTGAGCAACCGAATTTGGCGGTTATAGTCTGAAAATCGATATAAATCATTCCAGTAAGAACCAACCCATATGTTTCCTTGTTCATCAAAAACCATTGAATTTAAATCCACAAAATTTCCAAAACCATTACAATCATGATTTCTCAACCTTATTAACACAGATTGCCCCACAAATTCCAACCTTACGACAATAACCGACGGTATCGCCTGAAGCGACACTGTCGGTTTGCACAATTTTAGGAGTTAACTCACACATTATAAGTTGAACTGGCGGTCTCCCCTCCCCTACCTGTCCAGTTGGTATGGAAGAATTCACCCCGCTGTTTGTCAATGCGTTCATAGGTGTGTGCGCCGAAATAGTCACGTTGCGCCTGAAGCAGATTAGCAGGCAACCTGTCTGAACGGTATCCGTCAAAATAGTTCAGGGCAGTTGTCAGCGCCGGTGTTGGAATTCCCTGCGACACTGCGGTTGCCACAACCCTTCGCCAGCTTTCCTGGACTGATTCGACTTTTTCTTTAAAATAAGGGTCAAGCAGTAAATTCGTAAGTTGTGGATTGTTGTCAAAAGCTTCTTTTATCTTACCGAGGAAAACAGAGCGTATGATACAACCACCTCGCCACATCAGGGCAATACCTCCATAGTTCAGATTCCAGCCAAATTCCTCTGCTGCGGCAGCCATGAGGGTGTAACCCTGGGCATACGAAACAATTTTTGAGGCATACAGGGCATTTTTGATGTCATGAATGAATGACTTTTTGTCTCCATCGAAAACAGGTGTTGGTCCTGAAAGGATTTTTGATGCCGCAACACGTTCTTCCTTGAGAGCTGAAAGACAACGTGCAAAAACAGCCTCTCCGATCAATGTCAGCGGGATACCGAGATCAAGCGCTGAAATTCCTGTCCATTTGCCTGTTCCCTTTTGCCCGGCAGTGTCAAGGATTTTTTCGACCAGGGGTTCACCATCTTCATCCTTAAATGCCAGGATATCCCTTGTAATCTCAATGAGATAGCTGTCAAGTTCTCCTTCGTTCCACTCCTTAAACACTTCGTGCATTTCATCGGCTGACATCCCCAGCAGGGTTTTCATAACCTGGTAGGCTTCGCAAATAAGCTGCATGTCGCCATATTCAATACCATTGTGAACCATTTTTACGAAATGACCGGCGCCGTTCTCTCCCACCCAGTCGCAACATGGTGTGCCATCTTCAACCTTAGCGGCAATAGACTGGAATATGGGTTTGACATGTTCCCAGGCTGCTTTTGAGCCACCAGGCATGATTGAAGGCCCTTTTAAAGCGCCTTCTTCACCACCGGAAACCCCTGTGCCAATGTAAAGAAGTCCTTTTGATTCGACGTATTCCGTTCTCCTGTTTGTATCAGGATAATGTGAATTACCACCGTCGATAATAATATCTCCTTCCTCAAGGTAGGGAATGATTTGTTCAATAAAGGCATCAACTGGTTTCCCGGCCTTGATCATCAACATGATCTTTCTTGGCCTTTTCAGTGATTTGACAAGTTCTTCCACTGAACGGGTGCCTTTTATATTTTTCCCTTTGGCTCGTCCGTTAACAAATTTGTCAACTTTCTCGACAGACCTGTTATAAACACTGACCTGAAAGCCTTTGCTTTCCATGTTTAAAACAAGATTCTCGCCCATGACGGCAAGTCCGACTAATCCAATATCTGATTGTGCCTGCATAATTATTTTGTGTTTTTGTTTATAAATAAATACATGAACATCTTCAGTACTAATGATTCTAATACACTGCAAACCCTAACTCATTTAATACTCCGGCAACCTTCTCATCCCTGTGTTTCAATTCCACGCGGAAACTTCCGTATTCTCTTCTGAGCGGGTAACTGCCGCGCTGTTCTTCAAAATTCTGCGGTGATTGTGCTAATCTCTTCGAATCATTTTTTATATCATAGGTGAAATTGATAACGTCAAACAGTACTTCCTGTAAAGATTTTCCCCGGCAATCAACAGAAATTTTAGTATTATCCGGTACGGGGATATTCACAGGGTACCAATCATCTTGGGGCAGTCCGAAAAATCTGCTTACCGCATTCACAGCCTGTGCAGTACCATTTGCTTTGCCATCTTTTGAATATCCGGCAATATGTGGTGTTCCATAAACCACCATTTTTAACAATGCTTCATCAATTTGCGGTTCATTTTCCCAGACATCCAGGACAGCGCCAGCTATTTCTTTATTCCGCAAGGCCTTCTTCAATGCATCATTATCAACCACTTCCCCACGGGAACTGTTAACCAGAAATTGTCCGGCTTTCATCGCTGCAAACCGTGTTTCGTTAAAAAGATGGAAGGTTTTGTCTTCTCCTTCCCGGTTAAGGGGTACATGTAGAGTGATTATATCAGAGCGTTCCATCAAATCATCCAGTTCAACAAACATACCATTGCCTTCATTTCTTTGTCTGGGCGGATCATTCAGCAATACATTCATCCCAAACAAACGGGCTGATTTTTTTACCTTTGAACCTACATTTCCAACACCAATGATACCCAGTGTTTTCTCATGAAGGCTCATTTGATAATCTTTTGCCAGGTTCAGCAACGCCGAAGAAATATACTGTTCTACTGAGGCTGAATTACACCCCGGTGCATTTACCCATTCAATACCATTTGACCTGCAATATGCTTTATCAATGTGATCATGACCGATAGTTGCTGTTGCGATGAATTTGATCTTTGAACCATTTAGTAGCTCTTCATTGCAAACAGTCCGGGTTCTGATGATCAGGGCATCGGCGTCTTTCACAATAGTTTTGCCGATTTTGGCGCCGGGTACATAATGCACCTGTGAATAGGGCTCCAAAACGCCTTTGATATATGGTATTTTATCGTCAATGACTATTTTCATCTGTCTTGCATTCAAAATCTATATTTACCAAAATAGTGTTTAAAGACATCTGCTTTTATTCCTTTTCTCACCGGAATTATTCGGATTGTTCCTTTTTGTTCTCCTGTTTCAGCAGCTTTGTATGTTGTGAGTGGCATTTTAAATTTTGTCCCCAAAGATGCCACCAGCAGGTTATTTGCTATATAAACACCATCATTGGTTTTTTCGAATGATATATCCTGTTCGTTACAGGCAAAACCAAGTCCGGTTTCCCGGGATGAAAGGAAAAGTCCAAGGTCAACCTTTTGCCGGTTGCCATTAAAATATAAATCATCTGTTGTAAGATGGTATATCCCACGTTCAGCACAAGCATTTTTGTATGGATAAGCCGGATAAGGCCCGTCACCAAGCCAAACAGCATCTGTTGATTCATCGCTTAGTTTAAATGCCAGTCCAAGTTCTGTAAAGTATCCCTTACAATTCAATGGTCTTATTGTATAGCTAAGGTCAATATACCCACCATTATGGACGGCCAATAAAAGAGATAATTCGATCTTTTGTGATTTGTCAGTCGTTCCTGAAAAAACATATTCACCTTCAAGAAATATCTCTTCATCATGCCCGGAATATGACAACGACCTGATTTCAGGATTATGCAAATAGTATGGCAACCAATATCCGTGTTCCTGCCTGCCGTACATTCGCTGTTCAGCCATGGTCACCTGTCTGCCGGCCTTAATGACAGGGCCTCTTTCTATAATCACAGCGCCCGATTTTTTATCTTTTAATGAGAAAGTGCCATTTTTATCAACTTTCAGCTCAAAATCATCTCTTTTCCCAAGTGTAAAAATGGTATCACGCGAAATATTTATACCTTTTTGGGTCTGAAATGCCTCAAAATCTGTTTTTTGACCGAATAATTGTATAAAATCTGTTTTTCCCTGTTTAGAATATAGATGAACGACATGGGAATTGACCTCAATATCATTTTTATCACGGAATGTCAGAACTAACCTGTAATCATGGTCTTCCATATTTTTCGGGATATTCGCCTCAATAATAAATGTTGACTGATTATGAGGCAAAAGCTCCGGAAAAAAATCTCCTTTGTCTATTATTTTTTGATTCTCAAGGAGTTTCCATGAAGAAAAAATTTCATTAAGATTTGTAAAGTCGTAACGGTTTTCAATGGTAATGGTTATATTTTGAGTACCTGGAGAAACATTTATCTCATTTTCAATCACTTTCACAGGAGAATACACTTTAGCTGTTTCAAAATAATCAACCTGTGGTATCCTGTCAGCATAGATGATGCCGTCTGTGCCATATTGGCCGTGACTGTCAATAACAGTATCCTGATTGAGCCATCTGTCAGCAGATATCGCAGTATCTTTTCCTCGTATACCATGAATATCAGCATAAGAATTATATACTGTTTTGCCTGTTACAGGTCTGTAAATACCCTGATCAGCCCACAACCAAATCATGGCTCCTGCAAGTTTATCATATTTTTCAATAATTTCCCATTTTTGCTGCCATCCTCCGTAAGCAACATCCAGGGAATGATTAATTTCTGTAAAAATACAGGGAATGGTGATTGTAGAATCCGGCGCAATGTTGCTTAAATATTTCGCTGAGGGATAATGCTGTGCATGGATATCAGTAAAATCAGGAAGGCCCGAGTTTTTATCAAAACGATGGTGCCCGAAATTATTATTGGGAAACAATATAGGCCTTGTTGTATCAAGCATTTTAACATATTTGGCAGTTTTTACAACACTTTCAACCACCGGATTTTCATTACCGATACTCCAGATGACAACAGAAGGATGGTTTTTATCCCTGCTCACTGTTTTCTCAGCCCTGGCGAGTAAATCAGCCAGATGAAAGGGGTTATCCAGTAATTCGTCGCCAAATCCGAACGGAACTTCACAATCAACATAAAAACCATATTGGTCGCATAATTCCAGAAACCGTGGATGTGGCGGATAATGTGATGTGCGGACACAATTGATATTGGCCTGTTTCATCATTTTCATATCCTCTTGCCAGTGGTTTTCACGCAATGCCCTTCCCACTTCAGGATGGATTTCATGACGACAAACACCTCGCAGTTTTACAGCTTGTCCGTTTATTTTAAAAATTCCATCTTCAATTGTCACTTCCCTGATACCGGTATTTTGCCGGACTTCATGGATAAGCGAATCATTTTCATACAATTGCAGGGTGAGTTTATAGAGATAAGGATTTTCAGCATTCCAAAGAACAGGATTATGTATATTGAGCTCAAAATTTGTTTTTTGGGGCATGAATTCCGGGTTTTTCCAGATAACAGGTTTATTGTGAGTCTGAAGCTGCCTGCCTGTACTGTCTGCCAAACTCAACACCAGGTTCAGTTTTTTTGTTTTTTCCGGTCTTTTCCTAAAATATCCGGTCGAAATTTCAGCAATTAATTTTGCCGGTTTATCTTCATTAAGAAAGGTATTGATCGTCCAATCATCAATAAAAACATCAGATAGAGATTTGAGGTATACATCTCTGTAAATACCTGATAAAGCCCAGGCATCATTACAATCAAATTTTGCAGCAGGATGGTCTTTATACACCCTGACGGCCAGTGTATTTATCGAGTCAGGCTTGATAAGTCCGGTAATATCAACAGAAAAAGGCTGATAAGCGCTTTCAAATTGGCCTGCTTTTTTCCCATTGACCCAGCATTCAAAGCCGAATGAAACACCTTCAAATACCAATTGGGTATACCGGTCATGCCAATTATCCGCGATGGTAAAAGTTCGTCTGTACAAGCCATAAGTTTTTGCCGGGAAAAAATAATGAGGTGTTTCAAATCCCTGCATTTCCCAGTTAGAGGGGACATTAATATTATCCCATTTCGAATCGTCAAAATGAATCTTTCTGAATTCATTTTCAAGTTCCGTATTCTTTTCGGACAGGAATTTAAACTTCCATTGCCCGTTAAGATGTTTATTCCATTCCGATTTTGGTGGCCAGGGCCTGGCAAAGGAAATTTCAACGTATGAAAAAATCAAAAAAAATAACATGTAAATAAGATGTTGTTTCTTCATAATATAATAGTATTTAGTTAGTAAAATGCTCTTTTGTTGACCACAATCCAATGGCAGGATTTGAGATGTAGTAAATTTCTGTCCCGCATGGAAATTTATTATAGCCGTCTTTGAGATAGCCTGGATCGTATAATTTCATATTTTGTTTCAAATCACCATATGCAAAATTTACTTGCTCAATTTCTTCTTTAGAGAGATGACCGGGACAATAAGTTATTTTAAAACGATTTTCGGACGAGCCGTGAATCAAGTGTGCTGCAGCACTCAGGTTGTTTTGCAATTCCTCATTTTCATCCGTCAATTTAAGAATTTCCGGTGTGGTCAAATAGCCATATTTGCGAATCAAACGGTCAATTTCTTTGTCTTCACCAAATTCTTTCAGACCCGGGGCAAGAATAATCAACTCGCCACCGTCGGCAATTGCCATGCGTGTACGATATATTGCTTTATTACCGAGCCAGGTGCTTTTAAATTCAGAAGGATCAAGATATACCACTACTTTATCCAAAGGTTTTTCCAGCATGGTAAAATTTACTTTTAATGACA
>CAZVTW010000342.1:0-6548 GCA_964629805.1 uncultured Bacteroidales bacterium
AATTTCAAAGCACATTTCAGTGTTTCGTTACGATTCCATTTTAGAAATTTAGGTAATATTCAAAATACCTCTTCCAATAGCTTCATAGTGTTCCTTACTGCCTATGGAAAAAACAACATCTCCTGATATCATATCAAAATCATAACCACCTGTAGAAAAACTGTGTCTGATTGATACCAGGTTAATCACGTCCACGGCAGCATTGATTTGATATATTTCCTGATCTTTAAGAATTCGACGCAACAATGCCTCTGCTGATAACCGGTATCTGACAGGATCATTCCCTGTTTTTCTGTATGCCTTCCTTCCATGTGAAATTGCAGGAATTTTTGCGATATCCGCTGTTTTGTATAAAGATTTTATAGTTTTGCACTCATTTTGTATAAGACCCCATAAGTTTTCATGTCTGTTGAGGTTTTGAATTTGACATGTAAAATAGTGTAACCGGATATCGGGAAATATGGTCGAAAAATTTTTGTCTATGATTATTCTATTCATCTGTCAGCATTTAAAATTTTACCTCAAAAGCAAGATAAAGAACATAATATACAATAATAATGCCTGTTAATTGGTTTATAGATAAGTAAATATAACGAACTAAACATCATATATCATGTTACATTATTATAGTGATTATCAGACACTGTGCTTTTTCCGAAAATCTTCATTGTTTGAACAAAACTGGAAGGACTCATCAATTATACTGAATGCGGATACCTTTATGAAAGAAATGTATATTCTTTTTGATTATATAGAAATTTTTAAACCCAGGAAAGTGCTTATTAATCTTGAGAACCTACGTTACAAATTACCTCAAAAATACGAAGAAGATTTAAGGGATGAAATTTTAAGGCTGAACGAAATAGGTGTTGAAAAAGTAGCCATTGTTAATAATTCGGAAAGAGCAGCGCTTCCGGCGCTCATGGAAAACATTCATCATATGTCATTTATCAAACCTGAATTTGAACTGTTCGACAATCCCGAATATGCACTTGAGTGGTTACAAAGAAATGAAACACACGCTGCCGGTCATTTTGAAAAAAAATTCAGGATTGCCGGGTAAGCATGTTTATCGCAAGCAAAGGATGTGATTGCTTATTAGTAATAATAATCATAGCGCTTATTTCCTGGAACATAACTGATGACTTACAGTCTGAATGCCAATATATCAGGATGACACCCTCCTAATGTGTAAAGGGTATATGTAGTTCAAAAATATTTATCAATCATTTCGTTTTGACTTCAAAACCCCAAACCTCCTCCAAAAAATTGATTGTCTCAATCCTTATTTTGGTGTCATATTTCAGGTAGTCAATCAATTGAATAGTATTGCCATTTTTTAATTCAATAAAAACTGCCTCTTTTGAACCTCCTGTCATTCCACTTCCATGACTTTCAACAACATGATATATTTCAGATACCTCTTTTCTGTGAAAAGAATAATATCCTTCATAAAAGGCCGATGTATGAATAAATGCGTTTTGATCATCAAGTTCTATCCTGTAAGTGAGAAAATTTATCAAAAAATATAAAAACACAAACAATAATACAACAGATATTTTTGAGGCACATCCACCGGAGCATCCGGATAAACAACCCATTTTTTCCTTTTCCTTTTTTTCCTGCGCTGTTATGGCAGGTACATATTTTAACAAAAAACTGATAATCTTTCCTTTAAGAGTATTTCCGTTTCTGTGAACGAACGAAACATAATCCTGTCTTTTTACGCGGAGTTTCGTTAAAAATTTGCCCCAGTAAAAGGTAAATAAAGAAGCACATATAAAAGCGGCTCCAATTATTACACCTACAAATGAGGGAATAATCTTTAAGCTTTCCGGCGATCTGGCAATCATGTATTTTGTTTCAGTTTCTACTGATAATAAAACTACAAAAGGTATCAGATATAATATCAATATTGGTGTGTAATAGATTACATCCTGGTATGAACATTTGATTTTGCCAAAGCTGAAGAGATATGTATTCATTGTCATATTTATTGAAATTAATCTTCGAGGAAATAGAAATCAGTAAAAATTGATGAATTCTCCCATGGAATTTGTTTTTTCCCGGAGCGCTGATACACATTTCTACGTACTAGCTTAAACACATCTTCTATTCGTTGATTAGGGATTCTGATAGCCTTGAGCAACTCTTCGGTATAAAGTCCATGTTTTCCTGTACCGTCAGAAGCAATTGTACCCGGGGCAGTGGCATAGGCAATAAATGTTCCCTCAGGAGCAGTTGTGGAGGCAAGTCCGGTTGCTCCCGATGACCTGAAATTATTCAGGAAAGGGTTGTTTCGGCAGGCATCAAGAATAACAATATTCATTTCATTGCGGGCATAATCCATTTCACCCAGTACCCGTTTTAGATTTACAGCTTCAAGTTCAACATCCTGTTCTTTTTCTATAATTGCCTTCAGAGGAACAAGATAATTTTCTCCGTACAACTGAATGCCGTGTCCTGCAAAATAAAACAATCCTATCCCACCCTGTGCAGCAAGTGTCTCACCAAATTTTCTTATTTTCTTCTTCATGTTGTATTGGTCGATATTTGTGTACAACAGCACTTCAAAACCCAGTTCCTGCAGTGTTAGCGCCATAGCCTGGGCGTCATTCACAGAATTTTTCAGGGGCGCTTCTGAATATTCATTATTGCCTATCACCAGAGCCAGTCTGTAATCCTTCCTTTTGCCGGTATAATTGATAGTCCTGCTGTCAATGGTTTTTTCCCCGGAAATTGTTTCAACCTCTATCTCAATTGTGTTTTCTCCTTTATTGAGCGCTATAAAACTCTCAAAAGTGTAATCACAATTTGGCAAAACAGCTTTAAAACCTCTTGATTTATTGTCATAATACAATTTTCCATTGACATAGAGCATGGCTTCTTTAATTTCCGAACCGGCTTCAATGCATGCTTTGACGATTGTACTTCCTGAGGTGGTTGTAGTGGTAAAATAAGCTGGTTTTATCCAGGTAATGACAGGTTTCCGGTCTTTATCAGCTTTTTCACCAATAAAAGTATTTTCTTTCCACATACCTGATTTTGAGGTTCCGTTTGCAAAATACATCGTACCAAACCCATGATATTTTGAATTTTGCCATTCGCCGACATATTTTCTGCCATCAGCAGCAAAAATATATGTGCCGTGCCCCTGGAACTGGCTCTCTTCAAATTCTCCAATATATTTATCCCCGTTTTCGGCAAAATACGTGCCCTGTCCGTCATATTTTCCATCATCCCAGTTTCCGACATATTTTGCCCCACTCTGAAAGACATAAGAGCCATATCCATCATCACAATCTCCGGACACACAACCATAGGTATCGTTTCCTTCACCAATATAACTGCCATTTTCCCAGAGGCCGGATTTAACAGAATCATCTTCATAATAAAAAGTTCCTTCTCCATGATATTTATCATCTCTCCAATAGCCTTCATATCTGTTCCCGTTCTCAAAATAATACACCCCATATCCTTTCCGGGTATTATTCTCAAACTGCCCCTTGTATGTATCGCCGGTTGTATAATTATATACCCCAAAACCATGCAGTTTATCATCTTTCCATTGTCCGGTGCATTCAGATTTGCTGGCATAAACATTTCGTCCATGACCGCTTCTGTGGCTTTTTTTCCAGTAACCTTCATAATATTCCCCGTTTTCCCAGAGGAAAACACCAAAATCATTTTGACAATTTCCATAAACACAGCCGGATTGGCCGAGAAATTCATTGATATTGTATCGACTTCCTGCAAATTTGTTATTCTCCCAAAATCCGGTTTGTGTTCTGCCGTCAGGATAAAAAAGTGTTCCCCAGCCGTTATATTTCCCATTTTCAAAATCCCCTACATATCTGAAACCTGTTGAAAAGGTATACGAACCGTATCCTTCCATTTTATGCTTTTTATACTCACCTGTATACCTGTCACCATTGGCATAATGCAGGGTACCATAACCATCCTGCATATCGCTTTTCCAATCTCCTTTGTAGACACTGCCATCTGCATAATAATTAGTTCCCTGTCCGTGTCTCATTTTGTATTCCCAGTTCCCCTCATATTTCTCTCCGTTTTCCCAGACATAAACACCAAACCCATTCTGGCAATCACCAGAAATACATTCAGATACTTTTGATATCTTCTTTACAAAATTCCCGTTTTCCCAAATACCTTTCATAGAAGAACCATCAAGAAAAACATGAGTGCCGTTACCGTGTTGTTTATTGGCTTTCCATTGTCCTTCATATTTTTGTCCGTCGGGCCAGGTAAAACTACCAAAACCTTCCATCTTGCCGTCAACAAACTCACCTTGGTAAACACTGCCATTGGCATAAAAATACCTTCCCTCTCCGTGCATGGTTCCGTTTTCCCAGGCTCCTTCATACCTGTCTCCTAAATTATCTGACTTTTTACCCCAAACAAAAATCCCATATCCGTTGATACAATCTCCTGAAATACAATTGCTTTTTTGAGAAAAACTGACGCCCGGAGCAATAAATAAAAAAACTAATAAACTTATAATGGATAGATATTGACCGAATTTCATAGAGTAAATATTTTTATGTAAACACCTATAAAAATAAAAAGTATAATATAAAATTGTATATGATGGATGAAAAAAATTAGTCTTTCGGTTTATTTTTTTACAGATTTATCCTTTTTTTTCTGTCTTTCCTTTTCTATCTTTTGCTGTTCCATAGCTTGTTCATGTTGCTGCTGGCCATTTACATCCTGTTTTCGTTTCTCAAGGTTTCGCAGATTTCTTTCTCTGCCATATAAAATAAGTTTATCTTCGGTTGTCACTGTTGTATCGCCGGAAGGAGTCCCGACATAAGTGCCGTTTTTTCGTTCAATCCCTATCAGATTAATACCTTCCTGGCGTAATTTTAAAACACTTACTTTTTTATTTTCTAACCAGTCGCCTTTCTTTACTTTGATGACAGTAATTTCATAATCATCATTGAGTTTTAACAACTCTACATAATCTTTTACCCTGAGTGAAGTAAATTTTCTCAAAAGCATATTGATAATGATGACGAGTTTATTTTCCAGCCATCTGCTTTTTGAAAGCCTCCATAAAATTCCGAGACTGACAAATAAAATCAACAGACGAATGATGACTGTTACATCATCCTGTTTTGTATTAACAAACGTGAGAATTAGAGATGCAATGGCAGAAATGATTCCGACATTCCCTGTAGCCCCTCCAAGCGTTGTGCGAAAACTCGAGCAGCAAGCGGATGAGGTTATTTGCCTGCATGCTACCGAAGATTTTTCCGGAGTAAGTCAATTTTACAAGGTTTTTGAACAAGTTGAAGATGTTAATGTCAGAGAAATATTGACTCGCGCTATTGCTTAAATAAAATCTTGGGATTTCCGCCCCGGGTTGGCTTATTTTTTAGTAGCCTGCTCAACCCTAAAATCCTTATGAACTTACCAAGTAATCAGGTCTTGCATAGCAATAAAAACAACCGGTAGGACAGATTTTGGGGGGCCAGCCACCAATATCAACAGAATATGTGCATCCACATGTCGGCCGGCTTCGCGGTTGTTTTTGATTTGCCGGGAGATGCAAATCATGGAGTTTCTGTAATAATTCTCCATCAATGCACTTTGATTCAGGAAATCCTTCAACACAGCAGGCATGAATCCTGACCTGGTATTTATCTTCCAGTTTGTTTGCCCATGTCTTAAATTTTTCCCGTTCTGCCATGGTTGGGGATAAAATTTCACAACCAATTTTTTTAAACCTGGCATCCACTTTTTTATGTACCCCGGCATCTAAAAAACTAAATGAAACATCCCTGATTCCTTTTTTAGAAGATTTGGACAGGATTGTTTCAAACAATGGTAAATTAGAATATATATCTCCATTTGAATCGCGAATACGTATGACCGGATCAATTCGCAATCTTATTCGTAAAGGATTCTCTGTCAAAGATATTAATTCAGACAGGCAAGACAAACTATCCTCAAAAAGCGGCGCAGATGGTTCCGGAATAAAATCCTTGTTATTTTTTTGTTTTCCAAACTTTTTTTGTCCCATACCTGTCATTGTCAACTGGATGTATAACTGAATGTGATGCTTTTTGAGATGTAAGAGGAAGTCATGTAACGGATTTTTTAGCAATGCTTCCGGGTGTTTTGTCCATAAAACAAGCGTATGTATCCCGTGACCTTTCTTTAGCCTTTCCTTTACCTGGTCAATTATTTGTTTAGGATACCAGGCTGGCATATCAGTCATTCGTGAAGCGCTTAAAATAATATGATATTGTTGTTTCTTTTTTATCATTTAATTCGTAATTTTGATTTTGTCATTAGCTAAAAACAAATGAATGATGAACAGACAAATATATATATTTAGCGGAATTCTCTTATCCCTTATTATTTTTTCATGTCAGCAAAGCTCAAAAGATGGGATTGTACATCTTAATAAGTGGAAAACATATTCGGAGAATGATTTACTTTATAATAAAGCTGTTATTAATTCACGAATTGAATTTAATCATGAAGGAATGCCTTTATGGCTCAACAAATTTAATCATAAC
>CAZVTW010000343.1:0-6540 GCA_964629805.1 uncultured Bacteroidales bacterium
TATTTTTTGATGCGCTTCTCAATTTCAAAGCACATTTCAGTGTTTCGTTACGATTACATTTTAGAAATTTAGGTAATAATTTACACTTTCTGATCCACGTACCCCGGGCTTCAGCCCGGGGTTAAAAAACAACATACACCTACTCTCCCCTCTATCCGTTGCTTTGCAACGGATAGAGGGGATTGAAAAGTCAAAAATAATTTCCGGGCCAAAGCCCGGGGTAAGTGAAAACTATAAACTACTTTTATTCATATTCGAGAAATGCCCTCAATTTTGATAAAAACAGTACTTTAGAATTTGAAACGCTAAACTCATAACACAAATATTTCACTTTCTGGCAGGAAAAACATATTTTTGAACAATAAAATAAGATAAATATCATGGCGAAAGGTAAATATAACTCTAAAAGAAAAAAACAATATAAAAAGACAGCATCTTCCCGGCAGGTGAAGAATAAAAAAGTGGTTAAACAAAAACCTGTCGAATCTGAAGAGCCGCCCAAAGAGGAGGCTAAACCAAAATACCCTGCCTATAAGCCGGTAAAAAGCGTATATGTTTTCATTTTATTCGTAGTTGTTTCCCTGCTCCTTTACGGTAATACAGTACCCTTTGGATATTGCCTTGATGATGGTATTGTTGTATCCAAGAATAACTTTGTACACAGGGGTCTTGCCGGTATACCGGACATTGTCTCCTATGATACTATGGCCGGAGAACATGGCAAAGATGTTAATTTTGTCGCAGGCGGGCGTTATCGTCCGGCTTCTGTTGTGACCCTTGCTATTGAATGGGAGTTTTTTGCTTATGGTATCAAGTTGAAAAGGCAGGGTTATGAAGATATTAAAAACGATGGTTTTATGGGACCATATTACAGGTATTTGGGCCCGGTTGTTGAGAAAGATTATGAATACTTTGAGGATTTTGAAAGTGACCTGGTTGCATCAATGGGCGCTGAACGATACAAAAAATATAAAAGTCAGATTCTTGAATATACAACAGAGGCCTTTGGAAATCCACATGTCAGTCACGTCATTAATATTATCTTGTATGCATTTGTTGGTTTCTTAATATATCTTATATTTAAAAAAATACTAACAAATCCGAAATTACGTCCATGTATACCAAAATGGTTTTTATCTGTGCCCTTTCTGACAGCATTGCTATTCATTGCTCATCCTGTACATACGGAAATTGTTGCAAATATTAAAGGCAGGGATGAAATTATGGCCCTTATGGGTGGATTACTTAGCCTTTGGTTTGTTATTCGCTATATTGAAACCAGGAAAATATATAACCTCTTATTTGTGTTCGTCTTTTTCTTTACCGGTTTGGCTTCAAAAGAGAATGCTATTACTTTCCTGGCTATTATTCCGTTTTCTCTACTTTTCTTTTACGAAAAAAAAATAAAATTCGAGCTCAAAGATTTCATAGGATTGATGGTCTTTATGTTCATACCTGTGATCATTTTGCTTATTGTTGCAGCTACCAATACCAATGATCCGGATTTACAGGGTCTGCTGACAAACCTGTTTATTGCCATGCCAATTCTCTATATTCTCCTGTACTTTATTTTTAATTATCTTGTCCGTGTGAATAAGCGTCTGAAATTATTAATTATTTCACTGTTGCCGGCCCTGTTTGCATCTGCTGTTTTTCTTATCATTCGCAACGAAATCGTTTCATTTATTTCCGAAGGAACATCTCATGAATTGATGAACAATCCATTTGTTGATGCTTCAACATCCGAAAGATATGGAACAGTATTCTATACACTACTTTTTTATCTGCGTCTTTTGTTTTTCCCCCATCCCCTGGCATGGGATTATTACCCTTACTATATCCCACTTGTTGAGTTAACCGAACCCTTATCTTTCATCCCATTCTTAATATATGTAGGTCTGGGGATATATGCAATTTGGGGATTGACACAACGAAACAATGTATATGCCTACGGAATATGGTTTTATTTTGCAGGGATTTCAATTGTATCCAACTTACTTTTCTCAATTGGCGCTTTTATGAGTGAAAGATTCCTGTTTTTGCCATCTGTAGGATTTTTTATTATTGTGGCATATTTTTTCACCAGGAATTTACCTGAATATCTGCAAAATAAAAAAGTTTTATCTGTCAATCATTATAAACCTGTGTTGACCGGAGTACTGCTTATCATTCTTGGGCTGTACTCCCTCAAAACTGTAACCCGCAACAGAGTGTGGGAAGGTAATTTTACACTTTTTACCCATGACACAAAAATCACTACTGACCTGAGCAAATGGGAAGAAGACGAAATTACACTAAAAGTTGCTCCCGAGAAATCATTTTCCAGCGCTAAAGGTAATACTACAGCCGGCGAACAATACGTCATTAAAGCCATGAGCGATGAATCTTTAGATGAGGAAACCAGAGAACGCTATTATGATGAAGCTGTAAAATGCCTGCACAGGGCTATTGAGATTCACCCGCGTTACATTGCCGCAAGACTTGATCTGGGTATTGCCTACGAGAAAGGGAAAAAAGATATTGGGAAAGCTTTGCATTATTATATCAGCACAATTAAACTCAAACCTGACTATGAAAAAGCTTTTAATAATATCAATGTCATTTTTAATAATCTTGACAGCGCAGAATTGAAACTTAAAGTTTATGAAGAATTATATCAGATAAATCCTAACAGGTATGATGTCAATTATAAGCTCGGGTCATTATACGGTACATACAAAAAAGATATCAAACGTGCTATCACTTTTCTGGAGCGTGCTGTACGTATTGACCCGACCCAGGCAAACGCATTTACCGACCTGGGTGTTGCTTATGGAATGTTAGGCGAATACAAACAGGCAGCTAAAATGCTTGAAGAGGCAGCAAAACTGCATCCGGACAGTCCTTTAATCTACAGGAATCTGAAAGCAACATACAGCAGCATGGGTAATGAAGAAAAGGCAAAATATTACGAGCGTATGGCCCAGGAAGCCAGGCAAAGACTAAGATTACGAAGCGATCGGATTAAACAATTGCAACAGAAATAATAACAAATCTTTATTATAATCTTGAGGTAAATTTTTTAACAAGCTCATAATTGTTAAAAAATTCCTTCAGGATGACCTTGATAATTGTATATGTTGGCACAGCCAGTACCATGCCCAATATTCCGGCGATATTCCCTCCGACAAGGATTATAATAAAAATTTCAAGGGGATGTGCTTTAACGCTGCTGGAATAAATTAATGGCTGAAAAACAGCATTGTCAATGATTTGTACCGAAATAAAAACCAAAAGCATTAGTCCTGCGACAGGTAAAAGATCACTATAAAAATCGAGATTAATATTCTCAGCAAGTTTTGTAGAAATACCAATAAGTAATCCGAGAATTGCACCAATAATCGGACCCAGGTAAGGTATAACATTCAATACCCCGACAAAAAGAGCCACAACCATAGCATTGTTGAGCTTAAATCCAATAATACTCAATCCTATGGTAATAAGCAACATCACCAGGATGACTTCAAGAATAATTCCGATAAAATATCTCACCAATAAAGTGTTTATTGAAGTAATAACATGTATAACACTATCTATGAATTTATTTGGTATAACCAATTCAATCAAACTTTTAAGCATTCCTTTATCCCGCAGAAAAAAATATGTTATAAAAGAAATAGAAAAAGTGGCGACAAAAATATCGCCCAACATTGTGGCAAAAGACTGGAAAAACCGTGTGATGATGGAAAGATCGAGTACGCCGACAAATGTTTCAATTGCATATTTTTTTATTGAAAATTCCTCAGTGCCTGAAGGATTCAAACGCTGCAGAAAGTTTTCAAGATTTTGTATGGGTTCATTCAACCGTTCAAAAATTCGGTAATAATCAATTTTTGAAATTTCATTGGCCTGGTTGGCAATCTGGGGAATATAGATACTAAAAGCCAGAAAAATGACAATCCAGAAAAAAAGAAGGGTTAGGCCGGCGCCCAGTGACCGACCAATACGAAAATTTTTTATTTTTATTCCACAGAGGAATTTGACAATTGGTTGTCCAAGCAATGTGAAAAAAGCGGAGATCAAAATATAAAGCACGATTGATCTCAGGTACCAGAGAATAAAACCTATGGTTACAATCAGCGCTGTTAATAAGATATATTTGACTACCCTGCTCATACTATCAAACAACTGAGATGTCAAATATATGGATTTTGATTCATTAAATCAAAAATGAAAATTAAATTTGTCTGGTGAAGTCATAAATAAATATTGAATTACCAAAAAGATTTAGGTTCCGGAACAACAACTATTTTTCATTTAAGAATTTTAGGTACTATAAATATTCATGAGTCTACTCCGAGAAGGATGATTTTTGTCAAAATCAAGCCTGCCCTCGTACATAAAATGTCGGGGGCATTTTAAATTTTTGAACCGGAGTTAACTATCTGTTAATGAGGATACGAAAATTTGAAATAACGACGAGTTTAGCAACAAATGGACTTCCCGGAGTGGACACATTCATACAAACAAATTTAAAGTCTCAGAAATAATTCATATGGGATATAGCCTTAAAATGATTTTTATTATATTTGGATTTCAAAATATCATATAATGAGTCTACTCCTAAAAGTAAGAATTTTGTCAAAATCGAGCCTGCCCTCGTAAATAAAATGTCGGGGGCGTTTGACATTTTTGAACCGGAGTTAACTGACTGTTAATGAGGATTCAAAAATGTCAAACAACAAAGAATTTGGCAACAATTGGACTTTTAGGAGTTGACTCATATAATGATAAGTCAAAAAAGGATATACGAAAGTGCAAATAAGATTGCTAAAACGATAATTTTGAATAAATCTTCTTTTTGGCTCCTGGGCCGATAGCAATCCAAATGGGGGTGATGATCCCAATTTTATGATAGTTAAGATGACAAACAAGCCTAAACATAAAAAAAAGGAAAAGAAATAAGAAGTTACGAAAAAGCCGATAGATTTAAAAATTTTACAACTAACGAATTTAATTCGATACAAAACTATTACTATTCTAAATACTTTGAATAAAGATAAAATAATACTATTTGAGCGAAAAGATAAAAATAATTAAAAAGTGGAAGTAAAAGAAATTGAAGCAAAATCTATTTTGAGGAAAGGCAGGCGAATAGATTCCTGGTTTGTCTCATCATATCACCTGAATTTATACCGGGGTTGCTCGCATAACTGTCCTTATTGTGACGGAAGAGCGGAAAAATATCGCGTTGATGGTGTTTTCGGTCGTGATGTGGCTGCTAAAATTAATGCCCCGGAAATTTTAAGTCAGGAACTTGATCCAACCAGAAAAAAACTACCTGTTAAACCAGGTTTTATGATGCTTGGCGGAGGTGTTGGTGATGCTTATCAACCGGCAGAAAAAAAATATAAACTTACAAGACAAACCCTTCAACTCCTTTTAGACTATGACTATCCTGTGCATATCCTCACCAAATCCACTTTGGTAAAAAGGGATATGGACATTATAAAACGCATTAATGAGCAAAGTCGCGCTATCCTGAGTTTCAGTTTTTGCAGCACAAATGAAAAAATCAGCTCTGTTTTTGAACCCTGTGCAGCAACTCCCTCCGAAAGACTCAAAACGATTTCAGAGTTTAAAAAGGAGGGAATATACACCGGGATGTACCTTATGCCGGTTTTGCCATATATAACAGATTCGGTAAAGCAACTTGAACAGTCAATTAGTGATGCAAAAAATGCCGGCGTTGACTTTGTTGTTTTCGGACTTCTTACACTCAAAGAAGGCAGACAAAAAGAATATTACTACGATATATTGCAGCAGCATTACCGTGAATTAATTTATGATTATAACCGGATTTACCGGAATGATAAATATGGCAATCCCACCTTGAAATACAGTTACGAGGCTTATAAAAAATACATGAGTGTAGCCTTAAAATATCAAATGCCAAAAAGAATACCTGTTGATATATTCAGGGATTATTTGTCTGAAAATGATCTTGTCATTGTCATCCTTGACCAGATTGATTTTATGGTAAAGCAAAAAGGAATGAAATCACATTTTGGTTACGCAGCCCACTGCATTTCGCAGCTCAAAGAGCCAATCTCAAAAATGAGGGATAATTTACAGTCAATTAGAGGGGTTGGAAACATGACTGAAAAAATCATCAATGAAATACTGACTACCGGTACTTCTGAATATTATGAAAAACTTCTCAATGAATGATACAATTTGACTTTGGGATAAAACTCAGGATGAGGAGATAACATGGGGCCATTATTAATTTCGCTGGTCATTGGATTATATTTTGCGCTTTTACTTGGCGTATCTTATTTAACATCTCGCAAATCTGATTTTGCTACCTTTTTTACTGCAAACAGACAATCTCCCTGGTATGTTGTTGCATTTGGAATGATTGGAGCAACACTCTCAGGTGTCACATTTATTTCAGTTCCCGGGGAGGTAGGAAATTCTAATTTCTTTTATTTCCAGATGGTTATGGGTTACATTCCGGGCTACCTGTTTATTGCAACTGTTCTTCTGCCCATGTATTAC
>CAZVTW010000344.1:0-6513 GCA_964629805.1 uncultured Bacteroidales bacterium
ATCCTATTACACACCCTAAAAATGTTCAGGTTATTTCGTTTCAAGCCCTAAGTTACGAGGTGTCGTTAGATGAAAATTGTGCGCAACTTGAAATAAACACGAACAAATCAATACATTAAGCAAGAATATCGTAACTTTGCATAACAAATCAAACAAAAGAAACAAAAAATGGAGAATAGAAAAACATTAGAAACCGGAATATCAGACTTTAAAGATATAGTAAAAAACAATTGCTATTTTGTTGATAAAACTGCATTAATTTACGATTTTTTTACGCATGGAGCATATATATCACTAATGCCCAGACCAAAACGATTTGGAAAAACATTGAACCTTTCAATGATAGAACATTTTTTTGATGCTCAAAAAACGAAAAAAGGAAACCTTTTCAAAGAATATGAAATATCTAAAAAGGTGGAATTTTGTAATGAACACCAGAATAAATATCCGGTTATAAACATCTCGTTTAAAGATATTAAAGCTACGAACTGGGAAGAGTGTTACGAAAAATTCAAGACTGAAATTGTAGATTTATATAATAAGCACAAATATTTGCAAAAATCAGAACACTTAGACGAGCTTGAAAAAGGACGGTTTAATCAAATATTAACTGAAAAAGCCTCAAAAACCAAATATGAATTTAGCTTAATGTACCTTAGCGGATATTTGAAAAAACACTTTGATAATAAGGTTATAATCCTTGTTGATGAATATGATACACCAATAATTAACGCTTTCAAAAACACACCAAAACCGATAAAAAACACAAAAGGAGAAACATCTTACTATGAAAATGTAATATCATTTATGCAAACCTTTTTGGGAAAAGCATATAAAGGCAATACAAATTTGCGGAAAGGATTAATAACAGGAGTAATGCGGGTAGCACGGGAAAGCATTTTTTCCGATTGGAATAATTTTACCGTATATGGAATAACATCCAATTATTTTTCCGATAAATTTGGTTTTACCAGACATGAAACAGAAAAAATATTAGATTATTTTGAATTATCAACTCACAAAAAGGATATTGAAAAATGGTATAACGGTTATAAATTCGGAAAAATAGAAAATATATATAATCCTTGGTCAATTGTAAACTATATTGCGAACCCCAAAGACGGATTTAAAGCATATTGGGTAAATACAAGTGATGACAGTTTAATCAAAGAACGAATAACCGAACCAAATATTAAAGAAAAAATTCAGGATTTAATTGCCGGAAAAACAATTTACAAAACGATAAGAGAAAATTTTGTGTTTTCTGATTTTGAATACGATACTGAATTATTATGGACATTGCTTTTTCATAACGGTTTTTTAACTTATGTGAAAAAAACAGATAGAAATCAATATGAATTAAAAATTCCCAATAATGAATTGAAATATGTTTTCACCGATATAATTTTAGATTGGATTAAACAGACCTATAATTTCAATCAGGATTTATTGCTAATTACATCAAAACATTTGATTAATAACAGGATAAAAGAATTCGAGAAAGGATTTAAACAGATAATCGGTGATACTTTGAGCTATTTTGATATTGCACCCACAAAGGATAAACAAAAAAATATAGTAATACCGGAAGAACAATTTTATCATATTTATACGCTTGGTTTATTAGCAGTTATGAGCCATGATTACATAATCAAATCAAACCGGGAAACTGGTGACGGCAGATACGATATAATGTTAATACCGCACGACAAAACAAAAAATGGAGTGGTAATAGAAATAAAAAGCATAGAAAAACAAAAAGAAACCGAAGACAACGAAAAATTCATCAAACGAATAGATAAAGAAATAGAAAGTGCTTTAAATCAAATAGAACGAAACAAATATTACAAAGAATTACTTGCTAATAAAATACCGCTGGAACAAATAATTAAAGTCCCGATAGTATTTGCAGGCAAAGAACCATATATCATTAAATCAGACGAATAGAAAATGATTGAAGCGTACAACATGGCATTTGAAGCAATTTTTTTATTTTTTGCTTTGTTGCGCCTGCGACAAAACAAAAAAAAACAGCTCACATGCCTATACGTGTGTGCCCTGCATGGGCCTATAACTACCAGGTGCAAGTTCCGGACAGACTAAGTGCATAAACAGAAACTGGTAGCAAGCGGCTAACGAGTGTTACCTGCCAGGACACCCTACACAAGTTATACCGACATGCGTTCAAAAATATAATTTCAGTTCATTTCAATCCTGAATTTATTTTGAACGACAATCGGTAAAAGATAATGTAGCATTTCACCTTCCCGACGAAAATAAGTCAGGACAAGCTACTCATCCGGTGAAATGCTACATTTTCTATGTCGGGAATAATGCTAAATAGTGCCAATAAGAAAACGCTTGATTTTTTGGAAGTGGCTTTAGAAGGCTCCAGGTTCGAGGCTTGGACATTTTGAAAATTAAGGAGTCCCGACAAATTTTTGTCGGGATGACTGTTTTCAAAATGTCCGTAACGAAGAACTTAGCGAAGCGATCTCATAGCCTGTCCCGCTCTGCGGGAAATACCATTGAAATAATTATCAAATTTTATGAATAAATTGGAGTTTTCTTAAAGTCACTAAATTGGTAACATTCGGATAGTTATAAGCACATAATTTACGGGGATTTTTATTGTTAAGTATTATTATAACCGGTAAGATTGTTATCATTTTTTTGCCCTGGTTGCTATGAAAGCTTGTAATTCGCACAATAAGACACACCTTTTCTTATTTTTACCTTTTTGTCAATGAATTTAATAAGGATACTCCGGCACTGTAATCTGAAATATTCAGTTCTGTGATGCTGGTTTGATCTGTTAACACATCTTGTTTTACCCCATGGAGGGTATAGATACTAATGGAATGTTGTCCTTCGGGTAACATAATCGTCAAAATACCATCATCAGCAGGATTGGGGTAGATGCTGATTTTATCGGAAAGGTCATCTTTTATTCCGGTCAATTTTTTTGCGCTTTTGGTTTCTCCCGGCCCTGAACCGGACGGTGTATAACCGGAATTAGTTGTAAGGACTATCTTATCGATGCGTGCCCCGTCTTCACGCATCCATATATTGAATGTATGTAGACCGGTGCTGGGTACGTTAATGGTAGCAGGCTCACTATCCATGGTGTTATTCCTCCAAGTCCAGTCGCTGGTTGAGTTTGAAAGTTGTATCCTGTCGGAGCTTGTGCTGCCTGACCCATCGAGACCGGAATGGAAAGAATCATCAGTGGAAGAGCCATTTGATGCGCCCCTTATCCAAACATAATGAGTGCCTGTTTTTACAAAGTTCACTTCAAAATCCAACCTCGGGCTGTTGGTTTCATACCCTGTGTTGTTATATGTACCCGTTTTTGGCAGGCTTTGCATACCACCATCGCCACTGTAAGAGGAGGGTGAGGTAACTGCAACAAAGTCTTTGCCACCCTGAGAAACATTGTTATGGTAGTTTTCAGCTTCCATTACTACCAGGCCGTCAGTACCGCCATCTTGTTGAAAAGCATTATCGCCGGTTACTCCCGTGTATTCTGACAGAGCACTTCCGGGGATGACTCCTGCCGGGCTGGTTCCGTTGCCATCAGATGGTTTTCTCCAGCCTACTGCCAGGTTGTCGCCTCCACCGGCTTCTTTCATGATGGCTTCAATGAAATATTTGTTACCGGCTGTTAGTGATATACCGGCTGATTTCTGTGTGCTATATTTGTTCCACTCCTTTGAACTGGTCCAACCGGTGTGGCCTGCTATTTGCGCCTCGTTCGATTCGTTCTCATCGGAGCTTAACCACAGTTCGCAGTTATCATCGGCTGCAATCCAGAAATAGTAGGTTCCGGATTCAGGCGCACAAATAGTGCCGATTAAAGCGGGCGCCGTAATTATCGTCGACATTGGTTGGCACTTCCATGGATGTCCGCGTGGAGGTGCTGGAAGGGTTAGCAGGGAAGTTGCCGTTACTGGTCAGAGCAGATACACCGGAGCCGGAAATACCGTCCCATTTTTGGTAGGTGATTTGCCCATCTGTTACACAATCGCCACCACCACCTGTCATCCTGGCGGTTTTAAAGGCAGTGTTTTGTATGCTCCACGGACTTGAGACACACACTTTTATAAAGAACCAAAAAGTCAATTTAGAAATTTAAGTTGTATTTAGTATTGTCCGCTAAAATTAAATTGATTGAATAATTTTTTGTATCTTTGTTAAAATATGATGCTATGATATTAGAGAAAAACAGAATACGGCAGATTATCAATGAGCATAAAATATCTTTGTTTGAGAGTAAAGATGAGAATGAACTGGCAAATATTCTTTATGATGCATTTATAGAGCTGGGACAACTTCAGCAGGAAAAGCTTGCAACAAAAGAAGATATTAGAATGGTCATACAGATGATGGACAAACGCTTTGAAGCAGTAGACAAACGTTTTGAAGCAGTAGACAAACGTTTTGAAGCAGTAGACAAACGCTTTGAGGATTTATATAAATATATGGACAAGCGGTTTGAAGATATGAATAAAAAATTCACCATGATGTTTACATTCATGAACATAGGTTTTGCCCTTATCATTATGTTAACAGTTCTGTTTAAATTTTTAAGCTAATTTACATTTCTCGCCCCTATCAATAACTGCCCCGTCGATATACCGCCATCATTCGTTGGTATGCGTTCATGAGAATAAACTGCAAATCCCAATCCCGTTAATTCCTCTTCTGTTCTGGTGAGTAGATAACTATTCTGGAATGTACCTCCTGATAGTACCACTGTGTGTAAACCTTTTTCAGACCGGATTTTATTTGACACAGAAAGAATTGTATCAATTATGGTGTTGTGAAATTTTGCTGATATGACCGGGTTCGAAACAGCATTGCCAATATCTTGTATCATCTCTTCAAATAAAGGATTTAAGGAGATGGCCTCATTGATTTCATATGGATATGTTTCACTGACTGACCTGTCGATAACAGCTTCCAGCTTCATAGGCCCCTCTGCCTCAAAAGAAATGTGGGTGCAAATACCAAGTAGAGCCGCAGCAGCGTCAAAATAACGGCTTGCGCCGCATGATAACGGAAATTGAAGAT
This sequence comes from uncultured Bacteroidales bacterium, assembly GCA_964629805.1. Taxonomy (GTDB): domain Bacteria; phylum Bacteroidota; class Bacteroidia; order Bacteroidales; family CAZVTW01; genus CAZVTW01. Next base: position 5,074 of record CAZVTW010000344.1, read on the forward strand.
TGCTGTTCAGACTGGCCAGTACAATTTCTATTTCTTGTTTGGGAATTTTTTTGAACAACTTATTGAGAATTTCCCTGGCTTTATCCTTATAAATTGAATGTATAATGGCAGCAGCTATCTTCCAGGGATTTTTTACAGCGGTATCGCCACCAGGAAGGCTGAGATACTCAAAATGGGTGTAGCGCTTATATCCTTTCACATCACAGGTGAAGAATTCGCTCCCCCAGATATGGCCATCATCGCCATAACCCGTACCATCAAAGCACACACCAATAACTTTGTCCTGAATGCCGTGTTCTGCCATGCATGAAACGATATGAGCATGATGATGCTGTACCTGGAGAACAGGCAGCCCGGAGTTTTTGGCATAAATGGCAGAAAGGTAATCCGGATGTTTGTCGCAGACGATAAGTTGTGCTGTAAACCTGAAAAGCTTTTTGTACCTTTCGATCATCTCCTGATAAAACGCAAATGTTTCAGCATTTTTCAAATCACCAATATGCTGGCTTAAAATGGCTTGTTTACCCTTTCCAATGCAAAAAGTGTTTTTGAGCTCTGCTCCTGTCGCCAGGATGCCTTCAACATTCAAATCCAGGTTTATCGGCGCAGGCACATAACCCCGCGATCGTCTGATAATGCGTTCCCGTCCATTAATAACCTTTGAAACGGAATCATCGCATCTGTTATAAATTTCGCGGTTGTTTATCAGGACCCCGTCAGTGAGATGTAGAAACTTTTTTGTGGCTTCGTTATCATCTTTCACAATTGGTTCGTCAGCCAGGTTAGCACTTGTGAAGACAATCGCATCTGTTTGTAATCCTTCAAACAAAAGATAATGCAAAGGTAAATAAGGAAGCAAAACACCCTGATTATATAGCCCTTTATTGATAGCGGCGGGGAAATATCCGGTTGTTTCAGGTTTGATCAGCAGGATTGGTCTTCGCGGAGAATGAAGCGCCTCAAGCTCATAATCGTTGACATGAAAAAATTTTTTTACTGTACTCAAATCCCTTACCATCATGGCAAAAGGTTTTCCTTCACGTTTCTTTATTTCTCTGAGCCTTAAAACAGCCTTCTCATTCAATGCATCACAAGTCAGGTTGTAACCGCCAAGTCCCTTCATACAGACAATCGCGCCAGAGTCAATAATTTCTGAAATATGGCTGATTATAGTCTTAAAACTCGTTATTTCACGGCCTTTGGTTAACAGGGTATAATGAGGCCCGCAAGTCTTACAGGCTATTGGTTGAGCATGAAAACGACGGTCTTCAATGTCCTTGTATTCGCTGTGGCATATATCACACAATTCAAAAGCTGACATTGTAGATTGAATCCTGTCATAAGGTAATCCTTTGATGATGGTGAATCGCGGGCCGCAATTGGTACAATTGATAAACGGGTAATCTATTCTGTGTTCCTGATGTTTGAGATCATCTATGC
>CAZVTW010000345.1:0-6485 GCA_964629805.1 uncultured Bacteroidales bacterium
GCCAGTTCAAGAGCATAATGAGATTCAGCCAGGAATACCTCCCTGCCGTGTTTGTCAACAGCCATGTAGTTGTGCTTTTTCTTTTTCAGAGTTTCCAGTTCATCTGTATCACCACTCACCCAGCACGCTTTGTACAAATCTATTGGTTCATATTTTGATATGGCGCCATATTCGTGTTTCAGGCGATACTCAATCACCTCAAACTGCAATTGGCCGACTGTGCCAATGATTTTACGACCATTTGAGGTTTTAGTAAATAACTGTGCAACGCCTTCATCCATCAATTGATCAATGCCCTTATTTAGTTGTTTGGATTTTAAGGGTTCTGCATTTTCAATATATTTAAACTGCTCAGGCGAAAAACTGGGAAGCCCTTTAAAGTGAAGTGTTTCTCCGGAAGTCAGGGTGTCTCCTATTTTAAAATTACCGGAATCATGCAGTCCCACAATGTCCCCGGGGTATGCCTCATCAATGACTGATTTCTTCTGGGCCATAAAGGCAGTGGGATTCGAAAATTTAAATTGTTTGCTCAGGCGGATATGTTTGTAATTTGTATTTCGCCGGAATACACCCGAACAAATTTTAACGAAAGCAAGCCTGTTACGATGGTTAGGATCCATATTGGCGTGTATCTTAAAAACAAAACCGGACATGTTATCTTCTTCCGGTTTGACAATCCTCTCTTCGGCTTTGCTTGGTTTTGGTGTTGGGGCAATATCCAGGAAACTGTTGAGCAATTCCCTGACTCCAAAGTTATACAGAGCGCTGCCAAAAAAAACAGGAGCGAGTTTTCCTTCAAGATAATTTTTGTTTTCAAAAGGCGGGTAAACTTCATCAATCAGCTCTATATCATCCCTAAACGCCTGAGCACTGTCATTGAGCACTGAGTCGAGCTGATTCCCGGAAAGATCGTTAATTTCCATCACACCACTCACGTTTTGGATATCTTTCTCAGTGAAAAAGTGAAATTTCTTTTGAATGATATCATATATCCCTTTAAATCTTCGTCCTGAGCCAGCCGGCCAAACTAGCGGACGAACTTTGATTTCCAGTTGTTCTTCAAGTTCATCCAGCAATTCGAATGGGTCTTTCGTTTCCCTGTCCATTTTGTTAATAAAAATGATGACCGGGGTCTGTCGCATCCGGCATACTTTCATTAGTTTCTCTGTTTGCGCCTCAACCCCTTTTGCTGCATCAACAACAACGATGACACTATCAACGGCAGTAAGGGTTCTGTATGTATCCTCAGCAAAATCCTGGTGACCGGGAGTATCGAGAATATTGATTTTGTAACCGTTATATTCAAATCCCATCACTGAAGTGGCAACTGAAATACCGCGCTGACGCTCAATTTCCATGAAGTCTGATGTTGCCCCTTTTTTTATTTTATTGGATTTTACTGCTCCGGCGATACGGATTGCCCCGCCGTAAAGGAGAAATTTTTCTGTTAAGGTTGTTTTTCCTGCATCAGGATGGCTGACAATGCCAAAAGTTCTTCTCCTTTCAATCTCCTGATTGATGTCCATTCGTATGTATGAAGTTAGGTATTAAAATACAGATTACTGACTATGAGTAAAATTACTTTTTGAGGCCGCGAAAATAGTTTTTTTTTCACAAAGAGAAAAATCAAATTTATACATACAAGGATTTAAAGTTTGATTTCTTCAAAAAATAAGTAGTTTTAAGGTTTCGTTTTAAAATAGTGCTCATTCAATGTCCGGAAAGATTTATATATCAGTAATTAATGATTTGGTGACAGACCAGCGTGTCCACAAAGTGGCTACAACTCTTCATGAAAGTGGTTATGAGGTGTGCCTGGTCGGAAGGAAATTACCTTATTCCCCAAAATGTGTTAACAGGGATTACACTACTTACAGATTTCATATGTTGTTTCACAAAGGCCCTTTATTTTATGCTGAATATAATATCAGGCTTTTTTTCTTCCTCGTAATAAAAAAATTTGACATATTACTATCGAATGATCTTGATACCCTTCCGGCAAATTATCTCGTTTCATCTTTACGCAATAAAAAACTTGTTTTTGACAGCCACGAATTATTCACTGAAGTTCCTGAATTGGTTAACAGAAAAATAGTAAAAAAAATATGGGAAATTATTGAAAAAACATTCCTGCCTAAACTTGATTACGCATATACTGTCAATGAATCACTGGCTGAGATATATCATCAAAAATATCACACAAAGTTTGAGGTCATCAGGAATGTACCGGTATGTAAGAAAAAAGAAGTAAGCAGACCATCGAACAGATTGATTGATGAATTTTTTCAACGGTCTCAACATACAATCATTTATCAGGGCGCTTTAAACATTGGCAGAGGCATTGATCTCATGATTGAAGCCATGCAGTATGTCCTTCATTCTTCATTTGTTATTGTGGGAGACGGGGATTGTTCCAAACAGCTCAAACAGCTTGTTGATAAATACAACCTTGGTGAGAGGGTTTTTTTTACCGGCAGAATTCTGCCAGAATTATTGTTGTTTTATACAAAAAAAGCGAGTTTGGGCATTTCTATCGAAGAAAACATGGGGTTAAATTACTACTATGCACTGCCAAACAAGCTTTTTGATTATATTCACGCCCAAATTCCGGTTTTAGTATCTCCTTTTCCTGAAATGAAAAAGATAGTAGATACCTATAAAATCGGCGCATATGTGCTTGACCGTCGCCCTCGGGCGCTTGCCCAACAGGTTAACAACATCTTCAACGACAGCGAACTTCTCGGTCAGTGGAAAAACAATTTACTTGAAGCATCGCATGAGCTTTGCTGGGAAAAAGAGGAGCATACAATTATTGATATATTCAGAAACGATTTAAAATCAAGAGATTAAAATTTTAAAATCATATATCTCTTCATAATGATCATGATCGCTGATGAGACCATTTTCAAATTTAAGGATTCTTGATGGATATTTTTTGATAAGTGGATAATCATGAGTAGCCATAACCACTGTCCGTCCGTTTTTCTGGATATCCAACAATATTTTCATAATTTCATCTGAGGTAGCCGGGTCAATATTGCCTGTAGGCTCGTCAGCGAGGATGATCAGCGGATCGTTAAGCAAAGCCCGGGCTATCACAACGCGTTGTTGTTCTCCTCCGGATAATTGATTTGGCATCCTGAATTCTTTCTCAACAATTCCAACTTTTTGTAAAACTTCCTTAATCCTTTTTTTTATGTCGTCCTCATTGGTCCATTCAGTAGCCTGGAGGACAAATTTCAGATTGTCATGGACATTCCGGTCAGTCAACAATTGGAAGTCCTGGAACACAACTCCCACTTTTCTCCTTAGCTGGGGAATTTCCTTGCGGGAAAACTTATGTAACTGGTAGCCAAGAATTCTTCCCTCTCCTTTTTGAAGGGGAATGTCTGCAATGAGGGTTTTAATGAAAGAAGATTTTCCGCTACCCACCTTTCCGACAAGATAAACAAACTCACCTTTGCTGATATTAACATTGATATTTTCCAGGATAGCTTTGCCGTCCTGGAAAATTGCGGCATTTATAAATTCTATATTACTAAAAAACATATTCGGGAAATTATGATACAGGCCCGGAGAAAATTATAGACCGGACTCATGAATCCGGGAAGATTAATGTTTCCATTCCCCGTTACGTCTCCTGTATTTATATTTAAATTTCTCAATATCTTTATCAACCAAAATTGTATCCTTTATATCAGCTTTATAATATGTTGTCAGGTGCATTTCGTTGTACCATAACCTGAAAAACAGCGCGCCGATATCATCGTTTTTAACTACATCATTAAAATCAATGAGTTTTTTAAGTTTTTGTTCGGTAAACAGGTCTTCAGGATATCTCCTGATTTTTGCGTATGGTGGTTTACGCTTCTTGCGCACTTTCATTTCACGAACTGTACCATCCTTTGTTTGAATGCCCTCCGGGGCAAAAATGATATGTACCATTGTTTTCACCGGGACAGGTTTTTCCTGTATCATCACTTTGCCGGGTTCAAAACGGAAATATTTACGATACAGTTTCCGGTCAATATTTTGGGGTACAGAGCTAAAGACTTCAATCTGACCGTCTTCATGAATAACAAATTTCACTTCAACATTGTGTTCGTATATTTTTTTGTAAAAATCGATGAGACCTTTCTCGCCTGTTGTAAGTTTTGGAAGAATATCAAGTTCTTTCAGCGGAAAAGTATATTCTTCTGAGATTTTTTTCCGGAGTTGATTTTCATGCTGTAAAATGCGCAGGCGCTCCAGTTCGGCCTGATAGCGTTCCCATTCTAGGCGTTTTATCTCCTGCAGGCTGTCATAAATCGGAATTTCATCATATGGCATATTGATTTGGTAAAACACAATGGCTTCAATGCAACTATCAGTATATAAAACGGTTCCGGGTTTAAATTTTATTTCAGGTCGCCCCAGCATTCGTGGAACCATCACCGAAAGAAGCGATCGGTTAAAATCTTCTGTGACAAACGAACTGGGTACGAATCGGATGGCATTGCCCCCTTTAAAGGGATCCGGTTTTTTCTTTGTGAATATTACCCCGAAATATTTTTTTTCCTCATAAGGTCTCTCTACATGTAACCCAAATAACACCCTTGTGTCTTTTTTATATGCATTTGCACAGGGTGAATAATACTTGAGGGTTTCGTCTGCCAGGTACATGGTTATATTCCGGTTTTCTTTTGTTAACCATATTTTTCCATGCGGTACTTCAACCGTGTCCCTGCCAACTTTTACCACTTCAACAGCCATCCCAAGGTCATCAGGATCTATCAACAACTGGGCATATAACTGACTACTAACTATCAAACATGCAGCAATGAATGTTATGAGTTTTCTCATTATGAATAATAAATATTTTTGGTAACACTTTAATTTATTTGTTTGTAAACTGAATATTTTTGTTGATATTATATATAAAAAACCATTTCTTAACAAACACGTCAAAAATAACATACTTTTCTGAAGTTTTACAACATGAGAGAAAAAAAGTTTTAAAGGTTTACTAACATTCCAAAAATGGTTTAAATATTCATGAGTCCACTCCCAAAAGTACTATTTTTGTCTCGGCTTAGTCGAGGTCAAGCCTGCCCTCATAAATAAAATGTCGGGGGTATTTGTCTCGACTGACTCGAGACAAATAACGATGATTATAGCAACAAAAAGGCTTTTAGGAGTGGACTCATTCATATTGAGAAAAAGTGTCTTATGTTTTCAAATTTTCCCAGTTGGCGAGCGTTTACAATGCGTGCCTGAAATAAATAAAAAACCTCTTCTTTATGACGCTTCCATTGCTCTTCGGCCAATGGAAGGTCACTGTCTGGCGTCTGTCATTGAAGTGTGGGATTTATATTTCAAGTTGATGAAGTGAAAAGTACTCTGTTAATGTTTTTTTTATTAGCCTGACTGCCAATTTCGAAGGACATTCCCTCGACCTTTTATGTCCGCCTGTTGGCGGACATAGAAGCGTCATACAAGAAGAAAAAAACTCAGAAAGAACGTAAAAAAGATTATTTTAATTACTTGTATAATTCGAAACAGTCAAAACAGTCAAAACAGTCATTACATATTTATAGGGCAGTATTTTTTGAATGATTTATCATTTGATTTTCCAATAAAAATATATGACGTTTTACAATCATGAACAAGTTTTTATAAACAAAAAACCGGCATACACCAGGCGTTTTCCCAAACAGGACAGCCTGCATGGCATACACGGCATACCGGAGCAAACAACTCAGCCAGTTTCGGCACAGCCTTAGCGCTTTGTGGAGAGAGAGGAACAGGGTTTACGGAAAACTCAATATTTAGCCGGATTTAAATGAGTGAGCAGCGCCGAACGTTACAGACAGGTAAATTTGGAGGATTTAAAAGAGCAGGCGGAAAAATATCATCCGCTTAAATAAAACTAAAGAGAATAAAAAGCGTTAAATTTGTAGAAAGTAATGGATATTATGAAAGGTCTTATCACCATAGATAAAGAAATATTAAGCGGAATGCCTGTTATATCTGGCACAAGGGTTCCTGTGAAAAATCTATTTGATTATCTGGAAACGGGTGAATCTTTAGAAACATTTTTACTTGATTTTCCGTCAGTATCAAAAGACAAAGCCGTTGCCTTGCTTGTTGCTGCACATAAGTTATTAACTGCTTCATCAGAGATACTTCATGAAAATATTGCTTGATGAATGTGTGCCTGTAAGGCTGAGTAAGTATCTTAATGATTTTGAGGTTAGTTCTGTCAGCAAAGAAGGTTGGACAAGTCTTAAAAATGGGAATCTGATGAGAACTGCTATTGATGCAGGTTTTGATGTCATGCTTACCGTTGATAAAAACCTTCAATATCAGCAGAATCTAAGTGAGTACGATATAACTATTGTTGTTTTTGATATTCTTTTTAATCGACTTCAGGATTTTACGCCAGCTGGCAGACCCAGGCTGTCATACCTTTTGGAGTTCCTCAATCGTTCTTATGGCAGCATCTT
>CAZVTW010000346.1:0-6464 GCA_964629805.1 uncultured Bacteroidales bacterium
ATTGTATTTAAATGCTTTGAGTGTTTTAATGCTTTATCACTATGTAACGGATGTTTACTATTAGGCGTATAAAAAAATGCACACAACAAATTGATTTAATTTTTTTACGTCTCTTTTTCAGATTTGTGATAGTGATAACTTTTGCATTTTTGTACTCAAATAAATTAGGGAGTTTAACATTGATTTGGTTTAATAATTTGGAACACTCTTTATTTGGATTTGGCATAAGCACTTTGGGATTTTTTCCGATGTGAACTACATTAGAACCAATGGTTTTAAGCATCTCAACAGCTTCTTCAACGGTTATATCAATTTCCCTCCATTTTTGGGCTAAGAATAACCTTATCCTGTAAGCATACATACATATCATTAGATGAGCTATTGTGCGTTCTCTTTTTCGCAGATATATTGGTCTGATATCTAATTCAGATTTTTCAATCCTGAAAGCGCTTTCAACAAATGCCAGGTCTTTGTAACGACTATGAACAACCTCTTTACTAACTGTTTGTTTTGTCAAACTTGTTTTTATTACATAACAACCATCCAATTTTGCAATATCATTCAATTGTTGGTAATCAACGATAAGTTTAATTTTTCTTTTATCCTGACTATCCACTGAAAATGTTATTATTTCTTTTAACTTCAACTTATCGCGGTATTCCGAAAGATTTCTAAGTTGTACCTCAACTGTCGCTCTGGAGTGTTCCTCTAAATATTGATTTGATTGAATAAGTTTTGCACGGACAGCTTGTATTTTTGAATACCTATTACATCTCATTTCTTCTCTGCGTATTGGATTACAGCGTAGTATGAATCTTGTATAGGACTGTTCATCGTCTTTTGTTTCATTCTCCGGAAGTTCTAACTCATAGAGCGTTTTATCAAACAATCTCATTTGAAATAATCCTTTTTTTAACAGGCTTTCAATTTGTGGTTTTGTTATTGTGGTTATATAATCAAAGCCAATAGACTGTATTTCTTCCTGTTGTGGACCTTTTATCATGCCCTTATCGCCTACCAGAGTAACGCATTGTGCATTGTATTTCTCCTTGATTTTCTCAATCTGTTTGTGTAATGTCTGAGTATCAACTGTGTTACCCGGAAAAACCTCAATACCTAACGGAATGCCATTTTCATCGGTTAATAAACCATATACAACAATTTTCTTTCCCCTTTTTTTATCACGGTTGTATCCAAAAAAAGCCAATTCGTTCATTACTCCCTCGAAATAGGATGAAGAAACATCGTAAAGAAATATCTGATTGCTTTTTCTATGAGTGTTTTGTTCCTCCCATAAACGAAAAGTTTGGTTTTCTATATTATCCTTATTTTCACATAACCAGTCAAGACTTTCATATAAATCCCGTTCATTAAGCTTTTCTATACCAAGAACTTCACATCCAGCGTGAATGTTTGCCAGACGAACCGCAGCTAATTTAGAGCCCGGAGAAATCAACCTTGACAAAATTAACCACAGACAGTGCAATCCATGCTTCGATTTACCGAAAATATTAGTTATACCCAACTGTTTTGCAACCTGATATAAGCAAAGTACAACAGAATAGATTTTAGTGCTGCTAATACCTTTTTTCGATAAGTCTGTCAGTTTAGTAAGATCGTCAGTATTTTTTAATGCAATATCTATGGCACGAAGTTCATCATCAGTACAGTCAGAAAGATTAGCAATAGTTGTAAGTTTAACCTTACCGTTTACTCGTTTCCCTTTTCTCAACAAAGCACGTCTGTATGTTCTGCCATTTCTGCTATATACTTGTTTGTCTATAAACATATCCTAAATCTTTAAAATTATACTTAGTGATAACTAATATTACAATTTACGTGCCATTCTATCATATTTTTAAATCAATTTTATAGCTATTTTTTAGTGATAACACGAATGTTCTTATATGTTTAAATATCAAATATATAGTATTTTAGCAAAACTAAGAAATTTAATAAAAAATTAATTATGTGGCAGTTAGTTGACAGGAGTTAGGTAAACATCCGCTTAAAGGCCTGAGAAAAACAATGGGTATTTCAGATGAAGAAGCGCTGCATCGTTTTTTTAATGACGATGTTCGCTGGATTACACCGCATTACATGAAATCAACCTATGCAAATCCAAATGGAAAATCCATGCGTTATTGGAAGGATATCAACCCGCATGCATCATCCAACGGATTGTTGGCAGGAGCTCAAACGGTTGATGATGTTCATGCCATTGAGTGGCCCGATGTTAAATACCTGAAATTTGACGAATGTCTTTCTGTGTTGCAAAATACGGGGGATTATTACCGCCTTTCGGGTTTTTGGTGCCCTTTTTATCACGACCTCACTTATTTATTTGGCACAGAAGAGCTGCTCATAAAATTAATGCTTTAACCTGAAATCGTTAAATGTGCATTGGAGCATCTGTGTCATTTTTATCTTGAAGCAAATGAGAAATTCTACATGCAATCCGATGGATTAATTGATGCCCTGTTTTTTGGCAATGATTTTGGTTCGCAAAATGACTTATTGATTGCTCCTGAGCAGTTTGAAGATTTCTTTTTGCCGTGGATAAAGAAATTTGTTGAACAGGCACATTCTTTTAATTTACAGGCTGTTTTACATAGTTGCGGGTCAATATTCAGGATAATACCGCAATTAATAGAAGCTGGTGTTGATGCCCTGCATCCAATTCAGTCCAGGGCCGGGAATATGAACGCCATAAACCTTGCAGAAAGTTTTAAAGGGAAAATTGCTTTCATAGGAGGAATAGACACACAGGAAATTCTTACTAACGGCTCCCCCGAACAAGTTTATGAAGAAACGTTGAGCGTAAAAAAAATGCTCGGAAATAACATAATTATTGGCCCTGCGCATGAAGTTCTAATGCCCGATGTGCCTTTTGAAAATATGAGAGCAATGTGCAAAGCAGCCGGAGAAAAATAACAAACAGATGAAACAAAAAGCATAAAAAAAAATTGTAGTAGTTGGCAGCTACCTGGTTGCATTAGTCATGGACACAAAACGGATTCCTTTAAGGGGAGAAACTGTAATGGCTTCGAATTTCAGAACCGTGCACGGCGGAAAAGGTTCGAACCAGGCCGTTCAGGCAGCTCGGTTGGGAGTCGGGGTTTCATTTGTCGGTGCCGTGGGTAGTGATAATTATGGAAGTGAATTTTTAAAACTTTGCGAACAGGAAAATATCAATGCAGAATTTGTCTATTGTCATCCTAATCTGCCTACCGGCGCGGGTTTCATTATCTGCTCTGAGGATGGGCATAATATTATTTCTATCGACATCGGGGCGATTAACAGTTTTAAAGAAGCAGAAATTGACAAAGCCTCAAAATTGTTTACTGAGGAAAGCCTGGTGCTATTGCAACTTGAAATCCCTTTAAAAACAGCACTTCATACTGCAAGAATGGCCAAACAAAAAGGTGCTGTGGTTATTTTGAATCCTGCTCCGGCCACTAACTTATCTTGCGAAGATTTGTCATGTGTTGATTATTTAACACCAAATGAAACAGAAGCAAGGGTTTGCATGGGATTCGATCCAAAAGATAGTCGAACCGATGCTGAAATTGGGAAGCACATTTTGAATACGGGTTGTAAAAATGTCATAATAACACAAGGTGAAGCCGGTAGTTTGTTTGTCAACAAGGAACATCAAATATTGGTGGAAGCATTTAAGATTGACAATATAGTTGATTCAACGGGTGCCGGAGATGCCTACAATGCAGGATTGGCAACAGCCCTGACAAACGGACTGAGCATTGAAAAAGCAATGCGCTATGCAAATGCAGCAGGAGGTTTAGCCTGCACTAAGGCAGATACCATTCCTTCCATGCATTATAAAAAAGAAATTGAAGCTTTTATAAATAATCAAAAATTTTAATGAATTATGAAAAGACAAAATAGGGTTAAGGCAACCAGTAAATTAATGGTAATTTGTTTTCTGCTATGTGGCTTAAACGGTCTTTCTCAGGATAAAGAAAATAAATTCACAATGTTTGAAGAGCAATTGAAGGGCAATGTTGCAATGATTGATTTTTCTTCCTTTGTTGGAGCTGAAGGTTTAGAAAGACAAAAGCTTAACGATTTCAGGAAAGAATGCCGTAAATTATACGATGCATCAGTATATACCAATGAAGGAACATCCTGGTATAAAGACGCATTTTTATCAAATTTCGTATTTGCTTTCGACCATTCCTTTTACGAATACAAAGGAGGCCAGCGAAAATTTTTTGACCCGGAAACCAGGAAATATATCCCAAAAGACAATACGATCGGATACAAAGTAGATGAAATTATTGATGATGGTATCAAGGAGTTTGGTGGCTATGATCAGATAATTATCTGGGTCAGCTATCCACGGCTGGGGATTGATGCCCGAAACCAGTTTGATTTGCATGCAGATATGCCGGGAGGGTATGACGGACTTAAAAAAGCTGTCGACCAGGCTCATCGCCGCGGAGTAAAAGTTTTTATTGCCTATAATCCCTGGGATGCAGAAACACGGTTTACCAACAATTCAGATGCGCAGGATCTGGCAGAGCTGGCACACAAAACAGGAGCTGATGGTATCTTTCTTGACACCATGGCAAGCTCTGATGAGTCGTTTACCGGCCCCATAGAAAAACTAAACCCCAACATTGTGTACAGTACCGAAGGAATGCCGGGTAAAATTGAATTACTGGAACATTTAAGCCGAGGCTGGCAGCAGTTAACCAATGCACATAATCCGGGGTATTATACCAACAGAGTGCCTCCTCCCACACAATTCAGCAAATTCAGGTGGATTGAACCCCGGTATGCACTTCGGGGCGATAATCGTGACGCGGAAATACTGGCTCCACACATAAAATATTGCTTCTTTCACGGGTATGGCTTCCTGGTGTGGGAAAATATTTTTGGCTGGTGGAACCCGATGAATGTAGAGGATCGTAACCTATTGAAAAAGTGTGTATTTATTTTGCGCCAGTTTAAAGATGCTTTTCATGATATGAATTGGCAGCCCTTTATTAAAACGGTTGTTGACGATGTTTATGTGAACCAATGGAACGACAAGGACAAAACCATTTATACCGTTTATAATTATTCAGGACGTGATGTAGACAACGTAATACTATCTGTTGATGCCAAAAAAGATTTGCAGTGTTTTGATCTATGGCACGGACATGAAATTCAATTGGAAAAGCAAAACAATAAAGCAGCCATTCATTATAAAACTGAGAAAAACGGTATAGGCTGCATTGTTCTGCAACCCAAAGGTGAAGCACCACCAAAGTATTACAAAGCTCCGAAACAACTTGTTGAAACAGTATATCGAAAATCACCATCCCTATCTGATATAAAATTCAATGTAATGACTTACAATTGGCAATTTAAGGATAAAGCCACAACCGACGGAATGGTAAAAATCACCGGGGGCATATTTGCCATGAATGTCTGCCACAATGTACATCCTATGATGGAAGGTGCCTGTTATGGTGATGTTTCAACCCGGCACGCGAAAAATCATCCCACCGAAACCTTTTATTTGAAACCATATTACATTGACAAAAATGAAGTTACAAACCAGGAATACAAAAACTTTCTTGATAGCAGCCATTATGTACCTTCGGACACTACCAATTTTTTGAAACACTGGGTAAAGCCATCAGGTACTGATAATAAGCCCTGGCTTTGGATTATTCCCGGACATTTGGCTAATCATCCGGTGGTATGGATTGATCATGATGATGTGAATGCTTTTGCGCAGTGGTATGGAAAAAGATTACCAACCGAAGCTGAGTGGCAATATGCCGCCCAGGGAAAAGAAGGGTTCATGTGGCCCTGGGGCAATGAATTTGATGAAAAAAAATGTAATGGCAACTCGGAAGGAACCATGGCAGTTGGCAGTTTCCCCGATGGTGAAAGTCCTTTCGGATGCAATGATATGGCCGGAAATGTCTGGGAATTGACCTACAAAGTATGGGACGATGGACACACGCGGTTTTCGTTGCTGCGCGGAGGCAGTTATTTCAAAACCGATGGAAGCATGTGGTATCCGGCCAGCGGGGCGCAACCTTGCCAGGTTCATGAGAAAATGTTGTTACTATACCCCGGCCTGGACAGGTGCGCGAATATCGGCTTTCGGTGTGCCATGAAAGCGCCATGACAACCGGAAAAGTAAGACTATAAAACAAGGTGACGAAATAGAGGGGGGGATAACAGCCTGAAAAACTGTATAATCATTGTAGCTAATACCCTGTCCCGAAAATTCAAATAAAATTATTGGCAATATAAAATTTTAATGCTTTTAACCATGTAAACATCATTAATTACCTAAATTAATGATGTTTAAAAATGAATAAAGGGTTTTCAATAATGTAATAAGGTTGCTCTTAGTGATAAGGTTTTCTACTAAGTTGAAAATCAATATAAGGTTTATATATACTAGTTTAATCTTAATAGAAAAACAGATTAACAATTTT
>CAZVTW010000347.1:0-6456 GCA_964629805.1 uncultured Bacteroidales bacterium
ACACTTGGAAATAACATCACTGCCATTGAAATTGAAGGCACATTCGATGACTGTCAGAGGCTGGTCAAATCGGCTTTTACCGATAGTGATATTAATGCCAGGTTAACCCTTACATCTGCCAATTCAATCAATATTGCCAGGCTGATTCCACAGTCATTTTATTATTTTTATGCATACGCCCAGCTTAAAGATAAGGTACGACCGGTTATTTTTTCTGTCCCATGCGGTAATTTTGGCAACCTGACTGCCGGATTACTCACAACCAGGATGGGATTGCCGGTTCACAGGTTTATTGCTTCAACAAATGTCAATCAGGTTTTTCCTGAATATCTCGATTCAGGTAATTACAAACCCCGACCATCAATACCGACCATCTCAAATGCTATGGATGTCGGCGACCCGAGTAATTTCCACCGCATGCTGGAGTTATACGATCATTCCGTGGAAAAAATGAGGAATGAAATATCATCCTATTCTTTTGATGATGACCAAACCAGGGAAACCATAAAAGAAATACATTCTAATTTCCAGTACATTATTGATCCGCACGGAGCAGTGGGTTATCTCGGGTTAAATGCATATTTGGAAGAATTAAAAGCAAAAGAGAAGAAAAAGAAAACAACTTTTAATTCAATTATACTGGAAACAGCACACCCGTCAAAATTTTTTGATACAGTGAAGGAAACCTTGAATATTGACATGGTCATTCCTGAAAGACTCGAAAAGTGCCTCAAAAAGGAAAAAAATGCTGTAACACTTTCTAAAGAATTTGAGGATTTAAAATCATACCTGATGTCAAAAAATTGACAGCAAATTCATCCGGAAAAAACAATTTTTTTCTCCGAAATAAGTTACAATATATTTAACTGAATTAATTCTAAGGAATTGCATATGTTTAGATTTGCGTATCCTGAATATTTGATATATCTGCTTATTGTACCTGTTGCAATCATTTTGTTTGTTATTAGCAGATACAGAAAAAAAAGGGCAATCAAAAAGTTTGGCGATCTACCGGTCATATCGCAATTAATGACCGAGGTCTCGTCTTCACGACCGGTATGGAAATTTATTTTTGTTATCGTATCAATTACGCTGATTCTAATCACTATTGCCAGACCACAGTTTGGTTCGCAATTAAAAGAAATAAAGAGAAAAGGTATAGAAATCATCATAGCTCTTGATGTATCAAACAGTATGCTGGCAGAGGATATAAAGCCCAACAGGCTGGAAAACGCTAAACTTGCTATATCAAAGCTTGTTGAGCGACTCCGGGATGATAAAATAGGCCTCATTGTTTTTGGTGGTGATGCTTATGTTCAAATCCCTATCACCACAGACTATGATGCCACAGAAATGTTCCTGAATTCGATCAATACCGGAATTATTCCGAAACAGGGGACAGCAATTGGTTCGGCAATTGAATTGGGAATGAAATCGTTTACCCCTGATAATGAAAAAAGTAAAGTACTCGTCATCATCACCGACGGTGAAAATCATGAAGATAATGCTGTTGAAGCGGCAAGAAATGCTGCAGATAAAAATGTAGTGGTACACACCATTGGCATGGGCCGCGCGGAAGGAAGTCCTATACCTGCAAAAGGTTCCAATGATTTTATGAGGGATAGAAGTGGTTCAGTTATCATTTCGAAACTCAATGTTTCAATGCTTCAGCAAATTGCAAAAGCAGGGAATGGCATGTATGTTCAGGCAAGTAACACTTCTTCGGCGCTAAAAACCCTGTTTAGTGAAATTAATAAAATGGAAGAACAGGAGATGGAAGCAAAAGTATACTCTGATTATGATGAAAAATTTCAATATATTGCCGCTTTTGCCCTGCTTTTCCTTTTTATAGATTTTATTGTTCTCGAGCGGAAAAACAGAATGCTCAGAAATGTTAACTTGTTTAAAAATAATTTCAGAAGATAGGAATTAACGATTAAATCAATTTGACATGAGATACATATTACTTATAATCTTCGTTTTGACTGTTTTAGACCTGAGCGCTCAAAAAGAAAGAAAACATATCCGGAAAGGAAATGAATCTTTCGAAAAAGAGGAATTTGGAAATTCAGAAGTTGCCTATCAAAAAGCATTATCCGTTACACCGAAATCATTCGAAGCAGCGTTTAACCTGGGTGATGCACTCTATAAGCAAGGCAAATACGAAGAAGCAGCCAAACAGTTTCAGTCACTTGCAAGTCCGGATTTAGATAAAAAAGACCTGTCAAAAATTTATCACAATCTCGGAAATACATATTTAAGCGAGAATAAGCTTAAAAAAAGCATAGAGGCCTACAAAAACGCCCTGCGTAATAATCCTGATGATGATGATACCAGGTATAATCTGGCTTATGCCCAGAAATTGCTCGAGCAGCAGCAAAATCAGCAAAATAAGAATCAACAGGGACAAAATCAGCAAGACCAAAACCAAAACCAGCAACAGAAACAGCAAGACCAGCAAAACCAGGATCAGCAATCTCAAAATCAACAGAGCCAGGATCAACAGGGGCAATCGCAAAAAAATCAGCCGGAGAATTATGATGACGCCGACGGAGATGGCATTCCGGATGAGATAGAAAAAGGGAATAACCCTGAAAAACCCAGAGATACTGACGGAGACGGTAAACCCGATTTCCAGGATTATGATTCTGATAATGACGGACTGACTGATGCCGAGGAGGCAGGTCCCAATCCAAGAGAACCACAGGATACTGATAAAGATGGATTACCTGATTACAGGGATACTGATTCGGACAATGATGGTAAACCCGATAGCGAAGATGCAAAAAAACACCCCCGAAGACAATATAGAATTTCACCGGAAGATGCCATGCGCCTGCTCGAGGCCCTTGAAAATGATGAAAAAAAGGTACAGGAAAAAGTCAAAGAAGAAATGGCAAAGTCTAAAAAAGCCCCAGTGGAAAAAGACTGGTAATGAATTTATTTTTTCCATAAATTATTGTTACTTTGCCGGAAATTTTATGATTTTGTTTATTGATAAATCAATGTGAAATATCAACATGAAGCGGTTTGCTTTTATCATAGTTTTTCTTTTGTATGTAACCGGGATTTTTTCCCAGAATGTTAAATTTTCAGCTTCAACCGAAAAAGTTGTAGCCCTGGGTGAACGTTTCAGACTCACTTATGAAGTGAATACCAAAGGGGATAATTTACAAATTCCGCAATCACTGGGGCAGCATTTTCATTTTTCAGGGCCAAGCACATCTCAAAGCAGTAGTATACAAATCATTAACGGAAAAAAAACGCGGAGTGACAGGTATTCTTATACCTTTTTTCTCCAGGCAAAAAATACCGGAAAATTTACCATAGGTCCCGCAAAAATAACCGTTGACGGGAAAAACTACACTTCAAATTCCGTCACCATTGAGGTGGTTAAAGGAAACCAGGCTGCTAAACCAGGAAAGAAAGACCGGGAAGATGCGAATCAGGTCAATGTTTCCGGCGAAGACCTGTTTGTCAGGACTATTGTAAATAAACGAAGCGCCTATGTTGGCGAACAGATATTTGCCACCATAAAAATATACACCCGTTTAAGTTTGGCAGGATTTGAAGATTCGAAATTTCCCTCTTTCCGCGGTTTTTGGACACAGGAAATAGAGACTCCCAATCAAATTTCACTTGATCGTGAAAATATAAACGGTACGATTTACAATGTTGGCGTGCTGCAAAAACAAATATTGTTCCCGCAACGAAGCGGAGAAATTCAAATCGATCCTGTGGAACTCACATGTGTCATCAGGAAACGAGTGAGACCCAGAAGTTTTTTTGACAACGGATTCAGGGATGTGCGCGTAAATATTAAAAGCCGTCCTGTGACCATAGATGTGAAACCACTCCCTGCAAACAAACCGGTAGATTTTTCCGGCGCAGTCGGCGCTTTTAATATGACTGCCGATATTGATAAAACTTCTGTAAAAACAAATGATGCCATTAATCTGACAATTAAGGTGTCAGGAAACGGAAATATAAAGCTTGTCGAACCTCTGAACATCAAATTTCCGCCGGATTTTGATACATATAAACCTGAAATAAAAGTCAATACCAGGAATACGGAAAGAGGAGCTGTCGGAACAAAAACATTCTCTTACCTCATGATTCCGAGGCATGCAGGCGAATTTACCATTCCCCCTGTTAATTTTACGTATTTTGATACACAAACCAATTCGTATAAATCCGTTCAATCAGATGTATTTAATATCAGTGTTGAAAAGGGTGAAGAATCATCAACCACTGCACAATATTTTGGTCCGAATAAAACAGATGTCAAAACATTAGACAAGGATATCCGATTTATAAAAACCAATGAAATAAATCTGAGACCAATTGGTGTGTTTTTTACAGGCTCACCGGAATTTTATCTCATATATGCCGGCGCTTTAGTCATTTTCCTCATAATCTTTCTCATCAGGAGAAAGCAAGCCAGGAAAGCTTCTAATGTGCTGTTAATAAAAAACAGGCGTGCAAATAAAATTTCAAGAAAAAGATTGAAAAAAGCAGCAGGGTACATGAAACACAAAGATAAAGAGCATTTTTATGATGAGATATTACGTGCCATGTGGGGATATTTGAGTGACAAACTTGCAATACCAGTCTCTTCACTGACAAGAGAAACTGTGGTTGAAACATTAAAAAAAGAAAACATTGATGAGGAAATTTCCTCAGACCTGACTGATTTACTGGACACATGCGAATTTGCCAAATACGCCCCGGCTCAGGAATCAGGTCAAATGGAAAAAATATACGAACGAGCCTCAAAACTTATCGGAAAGTTGTCCCAAAAATTAAAATGAAAAATGAAAAGGATATTTCTGTATATATTTTTTATAATTATTGCTCATCAGGTTTCTTTTGCTGAAAAATCAGCAATAATCAGCAAGGCAAATAATCTCTACCAGGAAGGCAAGTATGCCGAAGCAATAGAAAATTACAAACAGGTATTAGACTCGGGCTATGAAGCTGCCGGTTTATATTATAACATGGGTAATGCTTTTTTTAAACTCGGAAAATATACAGATGCCATTCTCTATTATGAAAAAGCCAAAAGACTTGCTCCAAATGATGAAGATATTAACCACAACCTCAACCTTGTCAGAGATAATTTTGTTGTTGATAAGATAGAAGAATTGCCGGAATTTTTTCTTACCATCTGGTTGAAGAACTTTGTACATACATTTTCTGCTGATTTGTGGGCATATTTGAGCCTTGGCGCTTTTATCCTCTTTCTGATTCTGCTTTCAGTTTTTTTGTATTCCCGTGCTATTTTTGTAAAAAAACTGACTTTTGCCCTCAGTGTTCTGCTTATTATCACATCCGTTTTAACTTTCATTTTTGCCATCAAACAAAAAAACTATATGCAGGACCATGCTGCCGGTATCATTTATACACCAACAGTTCCGATAAAAAGTTCACCCGATTTCAGTGGCACCGACCTTTTCATTCTTCATGAAGGTACAAAAGTGCATATCCGTGATTCGGTCAGCGGATGGTACGAGATTAGGATAAAAAGCGGCAATGTTGGCTGGATAAAAGCCGAAGATTTAAAAAGGATTTAGTTGTTTTTTCACTGGGTAAGGACTTGATGTGAAATAAACTATACAGAACAAACGAAGTTATATCGACTGGTTATTATACCTGTGCCTTCCAGTCGGGATAACCCCTATTCTACATAAGAAAACTGCTAAAATCTTAACTGGCAAGGAAATAATTCAATGTTAAAGATAAATATAGTCCATAATGTCTGGTTGCTCGCACATGGCATAAACAAGAATATTACTATCAAGACAAACCAGTGAGTCCTTCATAAATATTAATTGCTTTATACATTGTGAATGTTTCTATTGTTCCTGTTTTTATTTTGCGGATATCATACAATTCAGAAATCACCTTTGAAGCATCATAATTATTTCTATCGGGTAAAATATTCTAAGTTTTTTTATTCTTCATTAAAATTACTATTGATACTTCAGAATCAGACCATTTAGATAGCTCTGGTATTTTAATAATCCCATTTTGCAAAATTTTTGAATGAAACATCATTGCTTCCATAATGATAAAGTTTTTATTTAATTCAAAGTTGCAATTTTTGCATGTAAAATAATTAGTGTCCGTCCATAAAGTCGAAAAGTCCGTGAATTTCTCGAATTTATACGAATGATTATTTCATAAATTCGTTTACCCTGTGAAATATCTAAATGAGAGATAATTATTTCACGGGGTAAACCCTGTGAAATATCTAAATGAGAGATAATTATTTCACGGGGTAAACCCTGTGAAATATCTAAATGAGAGATAATTATTTCACGGGGTAAACCCTGTAAAACATCTAAATGAGAGATAATTATTTCACGGGGTAAACCCTGTGAAATATCTAAATGAGAGATAATTATTTCACGGGGTAAACCCTGTGAAATATCTAAATGAGAGATAATTATTTCA
>CAZVTW010000348.1:0-6445 GCA_964629805.1 uncultured Bacteroidales bacterium
GAAAAAAATATAAAAAAATAGAATAAACTATTCATTTTTATTCATACATCACAATCTCAATACGTCGATTCTCATAGGCCTGCCAGTCATATTCCTCGTCGGGCCACACGGGATAGCGTTTTCCACATCCCCTGATAGATAAACGGTTTGCATCGATGCCTTTGCTAATAAAATATTTTTCTATTGTCCGTGCACGGTTTTCGGATAAGCTTTGGCAGTATTCATCTGATCCGACGGAATCGGTATGTCCGAATATGCGTATAACAGCTTCCTTGTTTTTATCCAGGTACGAAGCATATCTGTCAAGTGAAGGGACAAACTCGGTTTTCAGGATATATTTATCAAAATCAAAATAAGCAATTGCCTGGGGGGGCGAAACAGGAATTTTACCCGATTCATGTTTTGCCCAGTAACTATCGTCAGGTATATCAAATGATTGTAAAGAATAATCAGTCCCGAAATAGGTGTTGGCTGTCGTTTTAAAGGTATCTTCCTGCATGTTGTTGTATGTCAGTTGTATTTGCCTCTGGCCGTTTAATTCTTTTGGTTTGTAGGTTATAACATAATAGTTCCTGAAGAGGTGGGATATTTCGAAAAAAACTTTATGAATATCTGAGGGTTTATAAATTTGATAAAATTTGCCGTCAGTTAGTTTTGCCAGTTCAGCCAGCAACTTTTCATTTGTACCTGTTCCGTAACTGATTGTAAATATCTGAATGTTGTCATTTTTTGCCTGTTGTACCAGCTGGTCGGCAGTAACAGCCCTGATACCAAAATATCGAAATGAAGCGTTTTC
Source organism: uncultured Bacteroidales bacterium (assembly GCA_964629805.1). Classification (GTDB taxonomy): domain Bacteria; phylum Bacteroidota; class Bacteroidia; order Bacteroidales; family CAZVTW01; genus CAZVTW01. Next base: position 797 of record CAZVTW010000348.1, read on the forward strand.
CCATCCGTCAGTAAAAAGTATGAGTATTCTTGTATTATTGGAATTGTGTAGAGATGCAATCCCTTCGGAGCCGGAAGCATAAAGGGCTGTGTTGCCGCCAAAGCCTTGTAATCCTTCAAATGGCACAGTATTTAAAATCAAGTCCTTGTCTTTTGTCAAATCAATTTCGCGTATATATTTGTCATCAAATTTTATGATCGACAGTCCATCTTGGGGATTTTTCCTGTCAATGAACATTCTGACAGATTGTTCCAGGCTATCAATAACCTGGTTCATCGAACCGCTGTAATCAAGTGTCAGCGCTAAATCAAGAGGCCTTACAATTGAATCATGCACTTCTCGCACAGTGAAATTCCTGATAGGAAATAATTCTCCACGGATCCTTTCAGATAATGCAACAAAGTAATTCCTGGCCTGATGCATACTGACATAGGGCGGGGCAAGATGTGATACGAAATTCCCAAGTGTGTCAACAGCAACAACATATAACGTCAATTCATCAGGATATTTTGTCCTGTCAACGGAAAGAATTTCAAAATCTATGCGCATATCATCTGCAAGACTATCCGCCTTGATGAAATCGGTCACAAATTCACGACTGAAAATATCTATTTTGACTTCACGTTCTGCAATTCGTATTTCATCATCCATTTTTTTGCTGTAAGCCTTCATTTTATACTTCACAGGATTTGTTGGAAAAATTTTCAACTCACCATCAGCAGGAATATCTTCCCCGAGTCCTTCAACAATGATTTTTTCTGCTCCTCTTACCTGCCATTCAAGAAGAGCCGCCTCTCCACGACGAACAAGCCCGGGTGCATTGAAATAAACAATACGGGGATCAACGATTTTTATTCTGAAATCGAAGGTATCTGTTTTTTTATATGTCCTGTCGACAAAAAGCGTATATCGTTTTGTTTTTTTCGGAAGGAACTTAAAGGTGTCGACCGGTGCAAAATGTTCGTTAAATCCCGCTATTCTGACAGCTTCCGCTTTTTTGAATTTCCAGTACAACATAGCCCTGTTGCCAAAATACACTTCACTCGGTACATGTAATTCCTCGAGAATATCAATCTCAATGGTGTGACTTCTTGTATTTTTGAATCCATATTTGTTCGTGGCCGTCAGTGTGAATGATTTTGTTGTGTCAAGTAAAAATGAAGTTTGCCCTTTTAGCCCAAATATTTCATCAAAACCGGAAATTTCAACATATTCAGCATTTTCGACGTTCCATCTTAATGAGACTTTCTCTTCGTCAGTGGCCCGTGTTGTACCAGTAAAAAATACAGCAGGGATTTTGACATTAACCCGAAATTGTTTATATACGCTTTTGGAACTATCGGCAGGAGAGTAAATATAAAGTTTATAATTTGTTGTGGTGTCAGGTATGATTTTTATGTGTCCCTTATTGTCAAAATATCCCGGAATGTCGCTAATGCTTATATATTTAGCGCCGTGAATATGCCATGACAGCTCAATTTCTTCACCTTTGAGAATGTTTTTTTTTGTGCCGGTGAAATAACTGGTTGTTTTTAACGGGAGACATGCAGTATAAGCAAAAGCAATATACAGAATGATACCATATAGTCGGAATATTCGAAACATAAAAAAATAGAACGCTGATTAAAAGTTATTAAGTATTTCAATATAACTAAATTCTATCTGCGTTTGTTTATTGTGAAAATTTTAAGATGATTATGAAAGAAGATTTTTGTAAGATACCATATTATAGAAATTTAACTTACGTTATGCCGGTTAAATCGTGCACAGGCATGATAACCAGTACCCTTTCCCATAAATTTGGGCTAAAATGATAACAGAACTTGAGTATTTCAGTAAATTGATTAAACAATATAGTGGACAATAAATGTTCAGTTTATTTTTTTTCAACGCCTAACAATAAAATCGAACTGGAAAACGTAAAAAGATAGTATGACAAAGAAAATATCAAAACGTGAATTTTTACAAAAATCCACACTGGCTCTGGGTGGATTGTTTTCATTTGGCGCTGCTCATTCTTCTGTGAAAAACAAAAGTGTGCCTTATCCCGGATATTCGCCTGAAGACGGACTGTGGAAATGGAGTGCAGAAGCAGCATATGCACAGGAAACACCAAGAGGCTTAAAATGCCTTATTTGCCCGAATGAATGTACACTCAAAGTAAATGAGGTAAGTGACTGCCGCACACGGATAAATCACAAGGGAAAACTATATACTATTGCCTATGGCAATCCTTGTGCTGTTCACATAGACCCTATTGAGAAAAAACCTTTGATGCATTTTCTGCCTTCATCAAAAGCATATTCAATAGCAACCGCAGGCTGTAATTTGGCTTGTCTGAACTGCCAGAACTGGAATATATCTCAAAAAAGCCCGAAAGAAACCCGAAATATGGACCTGATGCCGGGAAAAGTCGTGGACGAATGCTTGCGTAATGATTGCGAATCAATAGCATATACCTACTCAGAACCCATTGTTTTCTATGAATATGTCCTTGATACTGCCAAAATAGCCCGTTCCAAAGGCGTAAAAAATGTTGTTGTTTCAGCTGGTTTCATCCATGAAAAACCGCTCAGGGCATGGTGCAAATATATTGATGCTGCCAATATTGACCTTAAAAGTTTTGATGACCAAATTTATATGAGACTGAATGCCGGCAAACTTCAGCCTGTTTTGGACACATTAAAAATATATAAAGAGGAGGGTGTTTGGTTGGAAATTACAAATCTTGTTGTTCCAAGCTGGACGGATGACCTTGATATGATAAAAAAGATGTGTGACTGGCTGTATGACAATGGCTTTGAAGATACCCCATTACATTTCAGCCGTTTTCATCCTACACATAAATTGACAAAACTGCCTGCGACACCGGTTCAAACCCTTACCCAGGCAAGAGAAATCGCAATGAATGCAGGCCTGAATTATGTTTTTATAGGAAATGTACCCGGAACAGAAGGATCAAATACCTATTGTCCTGGATGCAAAAAGTTGATTATTGAACGTAGGGGATACTTCATCCAGCAAAACCACATCAAAGAAAATTCATGCGAGTTTTGCGGCCAAAAAATTGCTGGCGTATGGAAATAATAGCATGTTTATATCAGCCAGTATCGCCTCTTCCCCTGTCCCAGTTTGAGAAATAAAAGTCAAGGTTGTATTTCACCGAATTAATCTCCGAGATGAAATTGTGATCCGAATGTTCTAAGGGTAAATCATTTACAATTTGTTCAATTTCATTTAACTGACTTTTGATATCATCCAGCTTGAACTGAACTAATTGCCTGTTTTGTTTAGTTGATGTTTCTATACTCATATATTTCTATTTATTCAATTATGCATGGCCACTATTTAGTGGCACTAAGAAAACTCCAATTTCTGCGTTTTGCTCAACTTGACAGCCAGTCATCCCGATTATGATTTTGTTGGTTTTTAGAATAAAAACCTTACAAAATCTATATCGGGACTCCTGACTATCAAGTTTCGCAGGCCTTGAACCTGGAGCTTTCTTAGCACCACTTTTAAAAAAATATGTGTTTTCTTATAAGCACTATTTAAACCAGAATTATACACGTTTATGCATGGCTAATCTCGGATTCCTCAGTTTGAACTTTTCAATATATTCAACAATTTTTCTCAGCAAATCCCAATATAAAGTAAAATATAGTATTATGCAACCAAGCCATAGAATAGCCAGGTTAAAGACGAAGGTATCAATATTCCAATCCGAAATTATTTTACAGGGTGCGTAAAAATGCGCTCTGCCGATTTTGGATAAGGGTTCCATAAGTACCGGGTCTTTTCTTTGTATGATTCTGTCATGTGTCTCATATATCTTGTTGTAATTCAACCTGTCCCGCAAATATGCATCCAGCTTGTTGTTGTAATGTTGTTTTTTCAGACGAATAATCCCGTCACGCCCAATTTTTTTCTCAAGTGCATAATAAATAGAATCTTTTATTTTTAGCGCTTCTTTTTCTTTTTGCAGGTATATTGATTTAGCGCTGTCAAGCGCCTGCATACATGAACTAGCTTTAAGAGCGCCCGATTCAGGAGGAATGCATTTTTCAAAAAGTCCGGAAATACCGGGCAATTCATTTTTTAAGATCGTTAGTTCATTTTTAATGAGGCCTGTGAGTTCTTCTTGTTTTTTTTCAGATAATTGAGGTTTTTCATTTAAGATTGAAAGTTTATTTTTCAAATTTGGTATGAGGTATACGGATTTAAAATTGGCCTGGCTGATTTTTCGTTCTGCATCAAAAAAATGCTCCTGGTATTCATTATTTTTAAATTGTCTCACAGCTATTGCTTCGTAGGCCCAACGAGAGGCCGTAATATCTCCGACAAGCGGCACATATTTTTTGGAGGATATTCCTGAATGGAGATCATTAAAATTTATCACAACACCGCTAAACAGGAGCTGGGGAACCATAATAAGTGGAATAGTAATATAAATTGTGACTGCTGAATTGAATCCTGATGAAATATTCAGTCCTATCATATTCGCTGTACAGGTTGTCGTAAATATTGCAAGCCAGTATGAAAACCACATCCCTTTTATTTCAAGAATACTGTTTCCGACAAGAACAAATAATAAAGACTGAATTGCAGAAATTGCGAATAGTACTGATATTTTTGAGTTAAGATAGCTGAATCTGCTTAAATTCAGAAATGATTCGCGTTTAATGATTTTTCTGTCTTTATAAATTTCCTCAGCGCTGATCATCAATCCTATAAAAAGAGCAACAATGATGCTCATGAATAGATAAACAGGAAGATTCTTATTCTCACTGAAAATATATGTAAGATTTTCCTCATCCGAGCCTGTGAGAAACCTCGTGAAATAAGCCAGGATAAAAGCCAGCAGCGGAGCTTCCAGGAGAGCCATCCACAAATATTGCCTGTTTGACAGTTTTGAAAGGAGATTACGTTTCGAAAACAGCATGAATTGCCCATTCAGCCCTGGTTTTTTAAAATTGGTGTCAGGAAGTGTTTTTTTCTTTTCCTCATCATACCATCCTGTTCTGCCGGTAAACTTTGGTTCAAGATTTTTTTGATACAATTCGAACCATTCAGCCGGCGAAACTTTCCGTTTCCTGACAACACGTCCATGTGTATCCACCATCCGGGATTCAATGATACGAAGCGGTTGTTCTGCTTTCACATTACCGCAGAGCTGGCATTCAGTTTCAAATGGATTAATATATTTGGCCTGTTCTTTAAAATAGACCAGTGCATTCAACGGATATCCGTTATAAATCACTCGTCCGCCAATATCCAGGATAATAATCCTGTCCAACAGCTTGTAAATATCCGAAGAAGGCTGGTGAATATTAACAATGACAAGTCTGCCCTTGATTGTTTGCCGTTTTATTAACAGCATCACTTTTTCAGAGTCAATGGAAGAGAGACCTGATGTTGGCTCATCAACAAACAAAATCGAAGGTTCGCGCATCAGTTCAAGAGCAATATTAAGCCTTTTTCTTTGTCCGCCACTGATGTATTTTCTAAGCGGATTGCCAACCATAAGGTCTTTTGCATCAAACAGGTCAAAATCAATAAGCGACTGATGGACGATTTCATGTACTTGTTGAACCGAAAAATCTGCAAAACAAAGTCTGGCATTGAAATATAAATTTTGATATACTGTCA
>CAZVTW010000349.1:0-6435 GCA_964629805.1 uncultured Bacteroidales bacterium
TCATATCATGTTTAAAATTATTTGGCTTGTAAGATGTTAGTTGATAAACAAAAGCACTTCTTTATTGAGCCGGGTTAAAATGTAAATGATATTTTCATTATATTTGCCTATATGAAAAAGAAACAGGATAGAAAAATCACAGACCCGCATGACTCATTCATCAAAAAGGTGCTGAAATCGAAAGCAGAAGCCATATCTCTGATAAAAGGGGTGCTGCCCGAAGATATCAAAAATATTGTCAGGCTCGAAACAATTCGGTTGCTGCCTGATACATATATTGACAGCTCTCTCAAAAAATCCTTATCTGATATTGTTTATCAGGCAGAAGGGGTGTCTCATTTACATTTCAACCTTTCTTTTATTATTGAGCATAAAAGTTTTGCACCTAAAGTCAATATAAAAATTCAACTGATGCAATACTTTCTGGGTGCAGTACAGACTCAAATATCCCAACATAATACTCCGCTGGCGCTGCCAGTCATCATTTTTCTGTATCACGGAGAAAAAAACTGGCAGGACGAACCGTTGTGGAAACTATTCGGGGATGTGCCTGAATTCCTGAGACCTTTTGTCCCGGATTTTGAGTTTATTCCTGTAATATTTGATGATTACGATGATGAAAGAGTAAAACAGGTATTTGATTCTTATAAAATCCGGGCAACCGTAATGGTTATGCGCGATATCCATAAAAAATTATATTTTGGAAAAACCTTCACAGCTGTTTTGCAGGATATGCCTGAACATATATCAATAAATGATATTCTTGAATTTCTAAAATCGTTATTGTATTATGTTGAAAATGTATCTGAGAAAAAATACCAGGAGGCAGAAAACGTTATAAAGGAAATATCAACCAAAAGTAAAGGTACAATGAATATCATAGATGTATTAATAGAAAAAAGCGAAGCTAAAGGCGAAGCTAAAGGCAAAGCCGAAGGAATAGCCGAAGGCGAAGTTAAAGGCGCTATTTTTACAAAAGCTGAAACAGCGCTTAAAATGATAAAAGGCGGGGTAAAAGATAAAGATATTATTCTTTTTACTGGTCTCACCAGGGAAGAAGTGCTATTATTGAAGGATTTATTTCATCAATATAAAGAAAAGGCGCAAGAATATATTGAGATCAGGGATGGAAAAATTGAAAGAAAATAATAAGTTGTTTTAAAAAATATTTACACACCATTTCTTAACTGTGAGAATACCAAAAGTTAGCTGACAACGTCAAATTCAATCTCTATGGAATTCTCAAAAATCTATCAACATAACAATTATTCCTAAACTGTCCTGGTGTAATGCCTGTTTTTCCTTATAAACAGCAATGAAATATCCATCGACTGGGCGTAATTTACGTTTTTTAAAAACCATAACCAACTACAAATAAGTACTTTTTTTCGTTTTATAAAAATATGTTATGCACGCTCAGCATATAATATTCATTTTTAATCCGGTTTGTCTTGCAATTTCTTTTAAGGGTTTATTTGTGACATTGAGCACTTCTTTGGCTTTGGTAATTCTGAGTGGGTTGTGGTATTTCGCCGGTGATATTCCAACATAGCCGTTATAAATTTTCTAACGGCGCCCGTGAGTTTGTCGAATCATGGAACAGAAACGGACCGGCACACCATTGTGCAGTTGGTGTCGGGCATATTGGCCCTAAAATTGAAAAACCCGGCGCTTTATTAAATATGGAAGTGGTCAAAGTATGATGATACCCATAAAAGGCTTTTATTCAACATCCGCACCATTCACCCATAAATCATATTCAGCAAGCCTGCCCCTGGGTTTAACATCAAAACTAACATCTTCAGGTACATTGCAATGGATGAATAAATTGTTGCCAACGATTTTCCAGTCAACTTCTATCACTCCTTTAGGGTGGGGCACTTTGCCACTTGCCCAGGTTATACTTTCACTTTGTGGCGCTATTGTAACATGTCTTGTGTCAGCTGGAATTGGGAAACCCAGCTCAACCCCAAGTACCTGGGTTGTTAAATAATATGTTGGTCCGCCTGACCAGGCATGACTCAGGGTGCCCTGTCCGGAGCCGTCAGACCCGTCACCGAAATTCTCCCAGGCAGTGTCGTTGTGTTTGAGAATCATCGGACTCCAGTACTTCCTGATAAACTGTTCAGCTGTTGAGACATAACCTTGCCTGTACAAGGCCCCAAGAATATAAAAGCCACCGTAAGGTGTTGCCATTCTCTGCCTGTCTTTGTCTCCGATGTCCTTGAGGGTTTCGGCATAGAATGACTTGAGATTGAACTCTTGTTCCTGTGTTGTTATACCAAAAAGTGATGGATATGCGCTTGAGATTGGATAAAAAGAGTCCAGCGGTTCACTGTCCCGATAACCATCTGTGAAAGCGCCTTTTTCAGTCATCCAGAAATTTTTCCGAACAAATTCAGCTAATGACTCTGCTGTTTTTGCATGTTTCATTGCATCGCCGTCCAGGCCAATTTTGTTTGCAACCCTGGCAAGGTCCTGAAAACACCGGGCAAGCAGGGAATGCATTGTGGTCAGCTGGGCGCTTTTGTCAATTTGTGTCCATTCAACAAAAGAACGCGTCCCGTGGATAAAACCTTCATCATTTCTTTTCTCCAACATCATTTCTGCCATTCTTTTGTAGGATGGGTACAAATCCAGGGCAAATTTCAGGTCATTGGTTCTGTCAACATACCAGGCAAAATACAGCAAAGTGATAAAGGGAAAATCTGAAAGGAGCCCGACATTACTTTCCGGTGTATCTTCACCGGGATTAAACAGATCGATATACATATCCTGGAAAAGAATAAGACTTTTTTTGATAAGTCTGGAGTCACCGCTTGTAGCTAAGGTAATCGCATACTCCGGAAGTGCATCGCCGGCATATAACCCACGTTCACGAAATGGCGTATCAGTATATGAATCTTCGGAACAGACCAGTAATGTCCTCCATCCCAACTCCCAAATTTCATTCATCATCGGATCTGAACATTCAAAGGAACCAATTTTTTTAAAAGGGTATATTTGTGAAACAACACCAGTCTTTTTTATTTTTACCGGCGTTGTGTTATTCCTGATGTTAATTTGCAGATATCTCAGGCCAAAAGGCTTAAAAGTTTCAAATCTGTATGTTCCTCCCGGCATAATGCAGCTGGCGCCGGTATATAAACCGGGTCTTTTTAAAATCCAGGGTTTTTTGCCTTTCATATCTTCTGCCCAGCCAAAATCTATCACTGTTCCCTCGGGCGCTTCAGCTTCGATAAATATCCTGCCCAGACGTTTGCCACCCAAATCAAATACCAGTGCTGTTCCGTCAGTGCTTGCAATGGTTATGTCAAACACTTTTGAAGCTTCTGCGGGTATACTTTTGCCTGGGTCTTTCCAGACCATTTCCCAGGCCGGATTGCCGGCTGTTTCTCCCCTTTTCTGCCCCACCCAGCCGGTTGACAGACGTTTTGGCAGATCGTCAGGAGATTTGAATGGTAATTCAAGCTGATGTACCCGTTCTTCTTCTTTTTCTAAAAAAGGTCCGGCTGTCATAAAAATATATTCAGAGTCTTTATCCTTTGTCGGTGAAATGCTTAATCCTGCCTCATTTGGTAAAGCAAGATGAAAATCCCAGTGAGCCCAAACAACACCATATTTTATAAAGAAAAAGTTCCATCCTTCATTCAGGTCTAGTAAAATATTTTCCCGGTTAGTACTTTTATCTTCCGGTTTTGCCCTGATAGGTCCTTTGCCGTTTAAAAAAGCCTCGCCCCAGAATATTCCTGCTTTAACATCTTGTTTTTTTGGTGAATAAATGTATGTATAAGCAAACACCCTGTGTCCTTGCTGAAAATTCTGCCTTGTTTTGTCCGGTGTTTTAATCCTGAATGAATAAATATCTTCGTCGTTTTCAAGATGATACATGCCCATTACATGTTTAGGAAACATTTCTTCCTGTGTCAGATGTGGTATTGTCCTGGGCTTCAATTTACCCCAGGCATCCTGGTTTTTTATTTTAACCGGATTTTTCCAGTCTGTAAGGTCAATCCCGGGCTGATTCCAGTTCAAAGGAGCCTGTCTGGCATCAAAAACTTCAAAAGCGCCGGTGGCAAAAGTCATTTTTGGGGCAGTCCGGTCATATCCTTTCATATGTTTGCATTTCCAGTCACCTGGTGTGTCAAAACTAATATTTTTATCCTGAGTTGATTTAAATGAACCCCAGGCTATAAACCCGCCGATATGCAGGGGTACCTGGTAGGTGTTCATACCGTTTGAAAGAACTTTTACAGCTACCACATTCTGACCATTTTTGAGAAACGGGGAAATGTCATAGGTATCATACTCCGGATTGGCAGGATAGAACCTGCCCGGACCAAAATTGATGAATGTTCCGTTGACAAATAGATGATATCTTGAATCTGCAAAAAGGTGAATTTCTGCTTTATCAGGGACTGTGCTCAATTGGAAATCTTTCCTGAACAAAGCATATACGAGCCTTCCTTCTCCGGTTTTATCCAGCCAGATAAAAGATGCCGGATGTTTAAATTCGTTTTCATTATGGCCGGAAGTCTGCAGAGGATTATTTGCATATGAATGTAAGCAAAATAGTATTGTAATGAGTGAAATGAACGGCAAAATAAGGGATTTAATTTTTAATGTCATAATGATTTAGATATTATTATTATAAATTAGTGTCTGTCCACAAAGAGGATTTTTTGACTTTGAGGTGAATACCCATAGGAATGAAACAATTCATATATCTTTATCATCATATCAGAATCGTCAAACAAGTCATCATGCAACCACATGTACATGGTCGTATTTTCCTGCATATTATCAAGATAATACCTGATTAATTCCACCTCATCAGCAATGGATTTGTTTAATTTTGTAATACCTTCCTCCAGGTGTGTGCCTTTCCCAATATGAAAACATATGAGGGTTTTTCCAGAGTATCGTTCCAACAAAATAGCAGGGTCAGCGCTGGTTCCGGTACTCCAGTTAACAGCTTTTTTATTTTTGACTTTATCAATATTATCAAGATATTGGTCTGTCCAGGTACATGAATGGTAATGCACAGGGCCCAACTCTTCAGTTAATCTGTTAATATATTGAATACTGTATTCATCATGCATCTCCGGCGAAACCATTGAATTGACATCGTCACTGATATAATAACCATCCGAATCACTCCAGATTTGAGGATGGCAGGAGGGATTATATTGTTTTCCCAGTATTTTTTTAATTTCATTAACATATGAAACGATAAAGCGGGAAATTTTTTCCAGAAGCTGGTGTATCTCATCAGGATTTGTGAGTAGCGCCATATAAAAAGAATCATCCCACATAAGTTCAGCAACACCCAGAGGTGACTGGATATCAGGCAGTCTAATCTGATAATCCTCAGGCAAATCATCAACTAATTTCAGAGCAATATTCAATATTTCACCGGTACGGTTGGTATACACATCAGGAACCTGAATATCCTGTACCTGTTCCGGGCCGGAAATTATTTTTTGTATCCATTCTTTTCTCTCACTTGTAAAAACCGGTTTACAGCCAAATGTCAATGGGATTGTATGGGTATTCCAGAAATACGGTTCTATGTTCACACATTGATTTGGCGTCCAGTCCCAATATTTCAGGCCCAGTCGTTTTGAAATCCTTTGGTCATTTTTTCCTGTATAATAACAAAACTTTTTTAAAGGTTTGCTATATGCTTCAATAAGTTGAGATTTTCTCTCATCTGCCTTATGCACCATATATAAAACAGTTAATTTTATTTCTTTTTATCGAACTCGATGACATTATCTTCCCAATTGATATCCGGCACATCATAATCACCAACCAGAATGGTTTTTAATTCGCCTTTAAATTTGGTTTCGACGGAATATACATCATTGTTTTTCCAAATTTCCGCAGATTCAATAATTTCAGTTTGTTCATTTTCATGATTAGTTATAACAATTCTCAAAGGAACCGGAAGTCTTCCTTTTTTGTGAACCCTAAAAGATACTTTGTTTCTTTTCACCTCCGGATTTTCAATTGCCAGGTCAGGATAACCATGCTGAAAAAACCAGGGCTCCCAGAACCAGGTCAGGCCTTTTCCTGTAACAGTTTCAAAGGTATAAAAGAAATCATACGGAGAAGGATGTTTTTTTGTCCAATTATGAGTAAAAGTTTGCAATGCATCCAGGAATAGCTCTTTTCCAAGCATAGATTCAAGGATTCTTAATGCAATTTCAGGTCTGTAATATGATGCAATGTAGTATTCATAATATCTGAGATATTCCGAAGGGACCATCATTGGCATCTCCAGTTCAGTACCGCTGTAATATGAAAAAATAGCAGATGATCTGGCAGCCTGGTCAACAGATGGTTCTTCTTTTGTCTGATATTCGGCGGGAATAAACTGTGCCATCATTTCATCCATCCATGAATATTTTGTCTGGTTGACACCAACGAGAA
>CAZVTW010000350.1:0-6406 GCA_964629805.1 uncultured Bacteroidales bacterium
GTTTGATGAATGACTGAATTGTTTCCAGTCCTATTTCCTTTTTGTTGTCATCTTCAATTTCAACAACTCCGTCAGTGTAACATAATAATTTTGTTTTGGAGGGAATCATGATTTCGCTGACAATAACCTGCGGTATTTCCTCGAGCATACCTATTCCGGGGCATCCCCATTCAAGATTTGTATAATTTCCGGTTTGACTCTTATAAAGGGTTGGAGGATTATGGCCGGCATTGACATATTTCAGGATATGTGTTTTGTAATTATATTTTCCAAGAAACATGGTGATAAACTTATCTCCCTGTGTATTTTGGATAACGACCTGATTGAGCTTATTAATCAATTCGTCAAGTGGAATTTTTGTTGTGAAAAGAGCCCTCAGAGAGGCCTGGAAATTAGACATGAGTAGAGCTGCAGAGATACCTTTGCCTGAGACATCAGCGATACAAAAACCAAATTCATTATCATTTAGCTTGATGTGATCATAATAGTCGCCTCCAATTTTGAAATGGGGGTAATAAAAAGCATGAATGGATAATTTTTCATTGTGCGGAAAAGTTTTAGGATCAGGAACAAGCATTTCCTGCATTTTTGAAGCCAGCTCAAGCTCTTTTCTGATAGCCTCCTGTCTGAGGTTTCCTCTATAGAGCCTCTTATTTTCTATAGCAACAATAATAATGTTAGTCAGGGTTTGAATAAATCTCAAATGTTTGATTGTAGGACTGATTCCATCTTTTTCTTCATCAATATCGCCAATAAGGACATAGGCCAGAGGTTTTTTATTATGAAATACAGGAATAATAATGTCAAAGGCCTGTATGAGTGAATTCATTGAGGAACTTGTTGTTGAGATATCCTCATGATTAAGTAGATCCTTTTCCACATCAATATTATCAAAGGTGTGGGAAATAAAACCTGATTCAAGGATTATTTCCCATACTTTGTTAAATTGAAAAAGTAAAACCTTACCGATGTTTAATTCTTTACGAAGGAGATTTTCATATTTATTGAGCAATTGCTCTGTTGATTCATTCTGATTGATTGCCTGGGTGATTTCCAAAAGAGAATCGAGCTTAAAATTACAAAATTTAAGCCTCCGTAATGATGCCTTTTGTGAAAAATTCTCCTTCATTTAGAAATTTTCTGATTTTATTTCACCCTTTCTGAATAAGCGTGTGTACGTGTGTCTATTTTTATTTTGTCACCTGTATTAATAAAAAGCGGAACGCTCACTGATGCTCCGGTTTCAACTGTTGCCGGCTTGGTAGCAGACCCTGAAGAGGTATCACCTTTTAAGCCTGGTTCTGTGTAAGTTACCTCCATTTCAACAAATGGTGGAAGTTCAGCGGAAAGTGGTGTCTCCGTATCTGCATGAAAAGTTATCTCAACATTCTGGCCTTCCTTCAGCAAATCAAATGATTCGATGATATTTTCAGGAATAGCAACTTGTTCAAATGTTTCATTGTGCATAAAATGATAACCCATGTCATCTTTATAAAGAAATTGATAGGGTCTTCGTTCTATTCTTGCTGTATTTACTTTGACACCAGCAGAAAAGGTTTTATCGACAACTTTACCTGTTGTTACATTTTTAAGTTTTGTTCTTACAAAAGCAGCTCCTTTGCCAGGCTTAACATGTTGAAATTCAACAATTGTAAATAATGTTCCGTCTATGTCGAGGCAGAGCCCGTTTTTAAAATCAGATGTTGATGCCATATACTATTATTTAATTGTTCTGTAAAAATGCTGGCAAAAATAGTCCAATTGATTAAAACCGCAAACAGAATGTGTTTATAATCTTGTAAAAGTGAAAATTGTAATTTATATTGTACAATCCCACAAATTCTTATAAACAACAGACTATCAAAAATATGAATATTTTCACAGAATTACTAATAAATCAGGGCATAAATTTATTTCGATGTGGTTTCGAGTGAATAGTTCAAACCTGAGTATTCTATCAGATCAGCTCTGAATGAACCCAATACAATATTCATTTGAATACGCACCGGAACGTAGTTTTTATCATCAGAAACCCAGAAAATCAGGTCATCCTCAGTATCGAATACCCTGCCTGTTTCAACTACCGGATGAAATTTCAGGCAGTTAATAACGCCAAATTTTGTTTTGAGTTTTTGTTTGCCAACGTACCGAATAAAAAGTGTATAAGGTTCATCGCAAAAATAGGTTTCAACTTTCAAATCCTGATTCTGTTTTAGAGACTGAAAGGCATTTTTTCTGAGGTAATAGATGGCTGAGACAATATCGTAAAGGGGATTTTTAAATGTTTTTATTCCGGATTTTTGACTTCGCAATTTATTTTCCTGTTGATGAAAAGTGACTTTATTGTAATCCGTATAGCTCGGTCCTTCACTGACATCCCTGATAGCCATGTAAGGCAGGCAATTTTGGGGGTTAAATACACTGACATACCTGTCATAAACATTAAATAACCAGTCAACAAAGCCGGTTGTTCTGCCAATGAGTTCACAATGGTAGGCCGGATGACCGTTATAAGAAGTTTTTTCCAGACTGACAGTACCAATACCCCCTGAGATAATTCCATAATGCATTTCATATTTCAGGAATTCTTTGTCTCCCAGCCAAAACAAATCTTTTTGAGGGACAGGTTGGGCTGTCAAATAAGGACTTTCAACAAAAAGGATAACAAATAATATAAATAAGTATCTTGTATCGGATTTTATCATTTGTATCTATTCAAACATGCTTTGATAAAAAAAATGCTGCTCCGGACAGATGAAGGTATCAGTGACTAAAGGATTAAAGTGTTGAATAGATTGGAAGTCAGTCATCATCAAAATTCAATGGATACCTCAATCCTGAAAAATCAATTAAATCAGCCTTAAAAGAGCCAATGACCATGTCCATCTGTACCCTGACCGGAATAAAATTTTTGTCATCAGAAATAAACAATCTCAAATCATCTTTTGTCTCAAATACCCTTCCGGGCTCTACAACAGGATTAAATACGAGTGTATGAATTCTGCCCAGTTTTGATTTTAAATATTTTTTACCGGTGAATCGTATCTGCAAAGGCCAGAATTCATCATCAAAATAAGTATGAATCGTGATCATATCCCCTATTTCAAGCTCTTTGATATTATGATTGCGGAGCAGATAAAATGCAGACATGATATCATACAGTTTGGCGTTGAGTGTATCCGGGTAATTATGTAAGCCGGATTTTAAGCTCAGCAACTCCTCATTTTCATGGTCAAAGATAACTTCATTATATGAGGTGTATCTTCCTTCTTTGATATCTCTGACTGATTTATAAGGCAAACCGGTATTCTTGTCAAAATAGCTTTCGTACACATCATAGACATTGTAAATTCTATCTGTAATTCCAATGGTTTTAGCGCTTCCGCTGGCATACAGAACTTCCTCTCCTTGATAAGTATCCGGACGAACCTGGAGCACAGCGATACCACCGTTTATCCAACCATAATGAATAAGATATTCAAGTTTTTCTTTGCCTGGAAAATACAATGAATCTGATAGTTGTGTATATGCAGGTTGCATAAACAAACATTGTACAATAAGAAACAAAAGTATCTTCATCGTTCAGTAATAGTTGCATTGCGTAAAAATAATCAAACTATATGTGCAGGAAATTATTATGTTCATACGAAAATAATTTATGAATGTTTATACGCTCATAAATTTAATATCATATATTCTGAAGGCAAGACTTTTTTTGTTTGCTATTCAATTAGATGAAAAGATTTTTCCTGTAAATCCCGTGAGTTTGTTCCTGCAAAAACTTTAAATTCTCCCGGTTCAATGACCAGATTTCCTTCATTGTTGTAAAATGAAAGGTCTTCTTGGGTCAGTTTAAATACAACTTCTTTGGATTCTCCCTGAGCAAGGAATATTTTTCGAAATCCTTTCAGTTCCTTCATCGGACGAATCAAACTGCCGGTAACATCACGAATATAGAGCTGGACAATCTCATGTCCGTCAAAATTGCCGGTATTTTTAACTGTTATCTTCACCTCAAGCGTATCGTCCATTGTTATTTCCTGCTTATTGAGCCCGATTTCCGGGTATTCGAAAGTTGAATAGCTCAGGCCGTAACCAAAGGGATAAAGAGGTTCATTCTGAATATCAATATACTTTACCTGAAATAATCCCCCATCATCATTTAATGGTCTGCCAGTATTAAAATAGTTATAATAAATCGGGATTTGACCAACTGTCCTGGGGAATGTTACTGTTAATTTTCCTGATGGATTATAATCACCAAAAATAACATCGGCAATGGCATTTCCTGACTGAGACCCCAGGAGCCAGGTTTCCAGAATAGCGTCTGCCTGTGAGGCTTCCTGTGTGATATCAAGAGGTCGGCCATTCATAAGCACTAAAATAATTGGTTTGCCGGTTTTATGAATGCTGCTGACCAAATGCCGTTGTGCTCCGGGAAGACCGATATTCGCCCTGGATCTGGCTTCACCGCTCATGTAAGCGATTTCTCCGACTGCCAGAATAACCACATCAGCTTTTTGTGCAATGGCAATTGCCTCAGCAATTCCTGACGTATCTTTTTCTGCAAAATGTAGTTTTTGTAAAAAATCCTGTCCCGTTTTTTCTACTATTTTGCATCCCCGTGCATACAGAATTTCTGTATTCCTGTGAACAGCAGATTGAATTCCCTCATAGAGTGATATAGCATTATCACTTCCTCCCTGACATCTCCAGTTACCAAGCGGAGCATCCTTATCTTTGGCAAGCGGGCCGATTATGGCAAGTTTGTTGATTTTTTTATCAAGTGGAAGCAGATTTTCTTTATTTTTTAACAGTACAATCGATTTACGGGCAATATCCCTGGAAATTTCGATGTGTTCTTCCGTGCCAATAAATTCTTTCTCCCGCTTTTCAGAGCAATATTTATAGGGATCGTCAAATAACCCGAGACGGAATTTTATTCTCAGTATTCTTTTCACAGCATCATCAATGTAACTTTCCGGTACTTTTCCTGATTCAACGAGTTCAACGAGATATTTCCTGAAGCATTGTGACTCCATGTCCATGTCCGTCTTGCCAAGAGCGGCAATCCTGGCTGCATCAGCGCTGTCTTTAGCAGTTTTATGGTTTAACAATTCACCCACTGAACCCCAGTCAGATACAACAAATCCGTCAAATTGCCAGTTTATTTTTAACAATTGTTTTACAAGGTATTGATTACCGGTTGCCGGAATACCATTTAAAGAATTAAATGCGTTCATGAAGGTTCCCACATCAGCATCTATACAGGCTTTAAACGGTGGCAAATACACATTATGCAGATTAAAAAGAGACATATCAACAGTATTGTAATCTCTTCCACCTTCAGCAGCGCCGTACGCTGCAAAGTGTTTTGCGCAGGCAACTATGGTGTTATGTTGCGAAAGATCATCACCCTGAAAACCTTTTACACGGGCTTTTGCTATTTCGGAGGCAAGGAAGGGGTCTTCCCCGGCTCCTTCCATAATCCTTCCCCATCTGGGATCACGACAGATGTCAACCATAGGCGCAAACGTCCAGTGAAGTCCGGCTGAAGAAGCTTCGATAGCAGCTATTCTGGCTGTTTTTTCCATTAAATCCAAATCCCAGCTACAGGATTCTGCCAGGGGTACAGGAAAAATTGTTGTATATCCGTGAATAACGTCAAGACCAAATATCAGGGGAATTCCAAGCCGGGAATTTTCAACAGCCATTTTTTGAGCTTCCCTGGTGGCTTCTGTTGAAATAACATTAAGCATTGAACCGACATAGCCGCATTGCAAATCGGCTTTTTTACGTGTATTGTAATTGTCGTCCTCCGGGACAGGGCCGGTGACGTCCCAGCTTCCATTGTATTGATTTAACTGACCGACTTTTTCTTCAATGGTCATGAGTTTTAAGACAGAATCTACTCTTGCTTCAAGTTGGTTTTGAAGCGGAGCTCGGGTTTGAGCACAGAGAAAAAAGGGCAGCACGACAAAAAAGGTCGCAGATATAAAAATATGATAAAATTTGCTGTTCATAATAAGTATTTTATTTTATTAAACGTGCAGCAAAAATAGTTAAAAATTTGAGAATTCACAGATCGTGATAATAGACCCTGTATTAACCCCGATTATGAATTTAGAATGAAATTGAATCAAAAATGACCTCGGAGTGGTCGCATATCTATAGCTCAAATGTATACCAATTAAATTCGACTCCAAATGAACGAAGTGAAATTTATTATGCTCATTGATAGCGGATCGGTATTATACGAAACCGCCATCAGGTTGATGAATATTTACTTGATGGCCTGGTTGATTTAATGCCGACCAACTATCAATCATAATAAATGAACGAAGTGAAATTTATTATGCTCATTGATAGCGAATCGGTATTAGGATGGAATTACCGATAATTCATT
>CAZVTW010000351.1:0-6384 GCA_964629805.1 uncultured Bacteroidales bacterium
ACTCTATGATAACAAGATTTCACAGGCTGGTCAGGGATTTATCGGAAGAATTTGGTAAGGATATCATTTTTGAAACAGAAGGTGGGGAGACAGAACTGGATAAAACCCTCATTCAAAATCTGACTGAACCCATTATGCATATTATCAGAAATAGTATTGACCATGGCATTGAACCACCAGAAGAAAGAGTCAGGCTTGGTAAACCGTCCAAAGGTAAAATTACCCTAAAAGCCTTTTACTCTGGGGCAAATGTCATCCTTACCCTGCATGACGACGGCCGTGGGATTAATCCGAAGATGATACGTGCAAAAGCAGTAAACAAAGGTCTCATTCCGGAAGATTCAACATACACTGATAAAGAATATCTGAACATGATTTTCCTGCCGGGACTTTCAACAGCCCAGGTCATTACTGATATTTCAGGACGCGGCGTAGGTATGGATGTTGTGAAACGAAAGATTAATGAGGTAAGAGGTGAAGTTGATATTGAGTCTGATCTTGGTGTCGGTACGGCTATAAACATTAAATTACCACTCACTTTGTCTATCATTGACGGTTTATTGGTCAAAATAAATAGGACCCATTATGTTATCCCGCTTTCTGTTGTCGATAAAATTTATGAAGCAAAACATGAGGACCTTGTAGGGACGTTTAACAACATGATTATTTTGGACGGTAATCAGTATCCCTTTTATTATTTGCGTGAAGAATTCGAAGATATGGAAAACCTGCCTGAACAGGAGCAGATAATACTTGTGAACTATGAGGAGGCACGAATAGGGCTTGCTGTAGATTATGTGGTCGGGGAGTATCAGGCTGTCCTTAAGCCACTTGGCAGACATTACCGAAATCATGATATTATTTCAGGCGCAACCATCCTCGGCGATGGAACTGTAGCGCTTGTGCTGGATACAAATAAAATTATCAAACAGTTTTCTTACAATGCCATTGAAGAAATACAAGAAAACATTGAAAATACTGATGAATAAATAAATAGATTTGTACGATATGAACAATGAAGAAAAAACAGCCAATAGCCAGTCTTATCTGACATTTAAACTTGACAGGGAAATATTTGCAGTACATGTCAGTAAGGTTTCTAACATACTTGAGATGAGTCCTATCACTCATGTCCCAAAATCACCCCCGCATATGAAAGGAGTGACAAACCTGAGAGGTAGTGTTTTACCTGTTGCAGATACCCGTATCAAACTTGATATGGATGAAACTGAATATACGGCTAATACATGCATTCTGGTCCTGAATCTTAGGATAGAAGACGAGAAAGTTGATTTAGGCGCCATTGTTGATTCTGTCCAGGAGGTCGTTGAAATTGAAGAAAATCATTTATTAGACCCTCCTTCTATCGGGAATAAATACAAAACTGAATATATAAGAAAAATTATTCAAATCAGTGAAAAGTTTATTATGTTGCTCGATGTTGATAAAATCTTCGCAACTGATGATGTCATTAAACTTCAGGAAAAAGAATGATTTTGATTATCTTTGCAGGTCTTTTATGTAAATGAATCTAAACCAATTGTAAAAATATCTTCTATGGACAATTTATCAAGCAATAACATTAACTCATATCTGACATTTAAACTTGGAGATGAGGCTTTTGCAGCACACGTAAGTAAAGTACTTAACATACTGGAGATGGTCAGAATAACTAAAGTACCGGACATGCCTGATTACATGAGAGGTGTTATCAACCTCCGGGGAAATGTTCTGCCTGTTGTTGATACGCGCCTGAAATTCAATATGCCAATTGTGGAGGACTCGGTAAATACCTGTATTGTTGTACTTGAAATTAGTATTGAGGATAAAATAGTTAATATCGGCGCTATTGTTGATGCCGTGCAGGAGGTTATTGAAATAGAACCCAATCAAATCAAAGACATACCAAGCCTGGGAAAACGATATAGATCTGAATTTATACAAGGAATGGTTGAAAGAGACAATCACTTTATTATGATTCTGGACATGGATAAGATATTTTCCGAATATGACATCGTCAAATTGGAAGAATCTGCCCAGGATGCCGCAATAAAGGAAGAAAGCATTGATAATGAGAAGAAATAATATGGGTGTCTAAATACAATAAAATATATGGCATTAACACCTATACAGGAGGAGATTTTCAGAGCGAAAATGAGTAGCACAGACTTTACCCGTTTAAGCTCGTTTATTACAACCCATTTTGGGATTAAAATGCCTCCTGCAAAAAAAGTGATGCTTCAGAGCAGACTGCAAAAGCGACTTAGGGAATTAAATATCGCTTCTTACAAAGATTATATTGACTTCCTTTTCAGTAAAAAGGGGATGGAGGACGAGTTGATACACATGGTCGATGTCGTGACAACGAATAAAACGGATTTTTTTCGTGAACCAAATCATTTTGAATTCCTGACTTCTTTTGTACTGCCGGAAATCATGAATAAAAAATCATTCCAATATCAGGTAAAGATATGGAGCGCCGGATGTTCAAGTGGAGAAGAACCATATACCCTTGCTATTGTTTTAAGTGAATTCAGGGATAAAATCCCAAATACTGATTTTTACATCCTGGGGACAGACATTTCGTCAAGGATTCTTGAAAAGGCTGCTTTATCAATATACCCTGAACAGCGCATTGAGGGTATACCCATGGCCATGAAAAAGAAATATTTTCTCAGGAGTAAAAACCGTACAAAACAGACTGTAAGAGTAAATGCAGAACTCAGGAAAAAAGTCGTATACAAGCGAATCAACTTTATGGATCATGATTACGACCTGAATGAAACATTCGATATTATTTTTTGCCGGAATGTACTTATTTATTTTGACCGGGAAAATCAGGAACGTATCATCAACAAAATTTGCACAAAACTGAAACCCGGCGGATATTTTTTTCTGGGTCATTCAGAGTCCATCATGAACATGAATGTCCCGCTAAGTCAAATAAAACCAACTATTTTCAGAAAAATTGGTCATTAAAACATAAAAAAATTCATGGAAAAGAAAGATAAACTTACAGATGAGGAGTTGTTGGAAGAGCTAAAAAGCCGGTTCCGCGAAAAAAAGGAATCTCTGGATGAGTTGCAACGTTTGATGGATCAACTCAAAGATGTGAATAGAAAACTGGCCGAATCAGAACAATTAAAGAGTCATTTTATATCAAACATCACAAATGAAATAATCAATCCCTTTACCTCAATTCTTGGATTATCCAGGAATATCATGTCCATGAAAGACAAAAACTGGGACAAGGTTCTTTCAATGGCCAAACTTATTCATTCAGAGGCATTCAGTCTTGATTTTCAATTAAAAAATATTTTTGCTGCCGCTGAAATTGAAGCCGGAGAAACAGTTCCACAGGTGGTAAATGTAGATGTCTCTCTCCTGATAAAAAATGTCATTGAAGCATTTTCATTTGAAGCAGAAAAAAAAGAAATAAAAGTTACATTCAACGACAGGATCACAGTTGATAAAGGCTCAACGTTTACCTTTTGTACAGATCCGGAGAAGTTACAGATAATGTTATCAAACCTGCTGGATAATGCTATCAAATTCAGCAGCGCTGCAAGTAAAATTGAAATTAAGGCCTGGCTTAAAAATGATGTTCTGAATATTTCGGTACGTGATCATGGTATTGGAATTTCCGAGGAAAACAAAAAAATTATCTTCGATCGCTTTAAAAGACTTGATTCAGGCATTAATTCACTCAACAGGGGACATGGTTTAGGACTCTCTATTAACAAAGCTTTTCTTGATTTGTTAAATGGAAATATTGAAGTAAAGAGTCAATTGAAAAGAGGCTCCGTATTTACAATTATGATCCCTGAGTCTAAATCAGAAGATAAAATTCAGGATTTTGCCGCCGATGGTAGTGAAACATTTTTTGGAGGTGACAGCGAAATTTTTTAAATCCGGCAAATGAGTAAAAACACACATTTTTTGTATCCGGCAGCTTTGTTTGTTAGCGCAAAACCTTACCTGATTACAACAATTCTTGGTTCCTGCGTGGCTGTCTGTTTATTTGACACAAAAAAACAAATTGGAGGGATGAATCATTTTATGCTCCCTTTTTGGAATGGTCAGGGACTAGCCTCTCCCAAATATGGAAATATAGCCATAGAAAAGCTGATAAAAAAACTTGAAGGCCTTGGTTGTCAACGAAAAGACTTGGTGGCTAAAATTTTTGGTGGCGGCGAAATTATTGAAACTCATATAAAACAATTTCAAATTGGTGAACGAAATATCCAGGTGGCAAGAGAAACATTGCTGGAAGAAAATATTACCATCGCTGGTTCAAGTACCGGCGGGAGACTTGGACGAAAAATAATATTTAACACTCAAACTGGTGAGGTGATGCAACGATATATTAAAAACAGCCAGGATAGCCCGGAAATAAAATGATATTCTTCCGGTTTGATTGATTTCCAACTGTTCATTATTTCTAAAATCATTGCTGATGAGTAAAAAAATTAAGGTGTTAATAGTTGATGATTCAGCGGTTGTCAGACAAGCCCTTTCAACAATTATTAATTCAGACAGAGCAATGGAGGTTCTGGCAACAGCATCTGACCCATATATTGCTGTAAAAAAAATTCAGAAAGAGATTCCGGATGTTATTACACTGGATATAGAAATGCCCAGAATGGACGGACTGACTTTCCTGAAAAGAATCATGTCACAGCATCCTATCCCTGTGATTGTTATTTCCAGTCTGACCGAAAAAGGCACTGAAACAGCCATGAAGGCTTTGGAATATGGAGCTGTTGAGGTTATCACAAAACCACAGCTACACACAAAGGAATTTATTGAAGAAGCAAAAATTAAAATCTGCGATGCAGTTAAAGCCGCAGCTGTTTCTAAAATAAAGAAAAAAATATCACGTCCTCTGGCTGTTCACAATTTCCCACCTGTACCACCCAAGCTCTCTGCTGATGCCATAATTCCCCCCGGGCCGGCTAAGGCCATGATAAAAACAACTGATATTGTGATATCTGTTGGCGCTTCGACAGGCGGAACCGAAGCATTAAAAGTATTCCTGGAGAATATGCCACTTGACTGCCCGGGTATTGTTATTGTCCAACACATGCCGGAAATGTTTACAAGATCATTTGCCGAAAGACTGAATGATATCTGCAAAATCACTGTTAAAGAAGCAGTAAACAATGATTCTGTTCTTAAAGGGCAGGCGTTGATAGCCCCGGGCAATAAACATATGTTGCTCAAAAGAAGCGGCGCTCGTTATTATGTTGAAGTCAAAGAAGGCCCTTTGGTTAATCGTCACCGTCCCTCTGTTGATGTCCTGTTTCGTTCCACAGCACGATATGCCGGACCAAATGCCATTGGTATCATCATGACCGGCATGGGTGATGATGGCGCCAGAGGTTTATTGGAGATGAAAGCTGTTGGCGCCATGACAATTGCCCAGGATGAGAAATCAAGTGTTGTTTTTGGCATGCCCAATGAGGCAATTAAACATGGCGCGGTTAAAAAAATTCTGCCTTTGGATTCCATTGCTCCCGAAATTGTTAAAATGGTATAATTACCATGTTTTTTCAACAATAATCGGTTACCTTTGTATCGTTGTCATAAAATCAATATCTACTTTAATTTAATATGGGATTTTTATACAGATTCTTTTGCTGGTGCTCAGGTGCAAGATTATACATTTTAAAACAATGCCCCTCTGATTATAATAAATTTTTCGGAATTGGTATCATCATTGTACTCACAGGTATGATGGCGGCATTATCAGGTGGTTATGCTGTTCTGACTATATTTAATTCTGTCAGGGTTGCCGTTGTACTTGGCATGTTTTGGGGCACCATCATTTTTTTTATTGACTGGTATCTCATCTCCAGCCTGAAAAAAGAAAAAAAATTCCTGAAAGAACTGGCTGCAACCCTGCCCCGGCTTATCCTGGCAGTATTTTTAGCAATAATCATAGCCAAACCACTTGAAATGAGATTATTCGAAAAAGAAATTCAACGGCAGATAGAACTTAATAAACGGGATTATGCTGCCGGTTATAAAAAAATTATCACCCGGGAATTTGACCAGATTGAAAAATTAGAACAAAAAAATGACCAACTTCATCAGGAAATAAAAGAGAAAGAAAACAAGAGGAATGAACTTTTTACAATGATTGTTGAAGAGGCAGAAGGACGTAGTCCGGTTGGTATACCCGGTAAAGGGCCGGTCTATAAAGAAAAGAAAAATCAATTGGATAGAATTGAACAGGAACTAACAGAACTAAAAAATTTCAATTTAAACTTAATTGAAGAGAATAATCAAAAGATTGAGGAACTTAGGTCGCAAAAAAACAATAAATTAGCTTCTGCAACACAAGCCAATAAAAATTATGACGGGTTTTTAGCCCGACTCGAA
>CAZVTW010000352.1:0-6367 GCA_964629805.1 uncultured Bacteroidales bacterium
AATAACATAAATCTGCGAACTTAGATCTACCTACGTCAGTAGGTTTAGTTCAACAGCCAATATAAGTAAGCTGGGGATTAGTGGTATGCGAAAAGTTTGTACATTTAGTCAAAATATTAACGGGCTGATAAGTAGGTGGCACAGAAAACCCGGCCTCCGCATATTGCCACCGTTAGGTGCAAGGCTGAAAAAACGAACGACAGTGCAAACTTGATGGAATTTTTGTTTTGCCGACCCGCTAAAAAAAGAATTGATTGGCCAGCGCACATTCAGGCACATCCCGATAAAATCGGGAAGAGCCTTCATTTTCCTTACCCGCAGCCAGATTGTTGATAAGTTTCTGATTGATTTTTATCTTAAAAAGTGAGATATGAGAAATGATTTTTTACTTTAGAGGATTAAAAATTTAAAAAAATCAATGAACAGAATAAAAGAGGTACTTGACGAAAAAGGGATTAAACAGACTTGGTTGGCCGAACAACTGGGAAAAAGCTACAACATGGTTAATTCTTATGTGCAAAACAGGCAACAGCCAAGGCTTGAAATACTTTACAAGATTGCAAGGATATTGGACGTTGAAGTGAAAGATTTACTAATTGAGATTAAAAAAGAAAAATAAATATGGCAAAAAATGGTTCCGCCCTCGAACAGCTAAAAAGCTTCCTGAATGAATTGTTCCAGTTCGATTCACAGGATTTGGATTTTGGTGTATACAAAATATTACATTACAAGCGAAAAGAAATAAAAGACTTTATTGATAAATTGCTTGTTGACAAGGTACAAGAGCAACTACAAACACTTACCACCGAAGAAGGCAAAAGAGCCATGCAGCAATTAAAGGATTTGGAAAAAGAGGAGTTTATCCGGGGTTGGATAAAAGCAAGCGAAGAAGAACGAAAGATTGGCGAAAAAATGGCCGGGACCAAAGTGGCCGAATACCGAAAAATAAAAACGCTGGTAGATGAGATAAGAGTTGCCGATGGTACCGAAAACCATATTTACAACCATCTTACCCTTTTCTTTTCACGGTACTATGACAAAGGCGATTTCATTAGCAAACGTCGTTTTGGGAAAAACGAAAAATACATGGTGCCATACAACGGTGAAGAAACCCATTTTTATTGGGCTAATCACGACCAGTATTACATTAAATCTTCCGAAACATTTCAGCAGTATGCCTTTAAAATAACTACACCGCGAGACAATATGGCAGTTAACTTTAAACTTACTTCTGCACAGGTGGAGCAAGGCAATGTGAAAGCGGATGAACCCAATTTCTTTATCCTTTCTGAAAAAGAAGCCGAAATTGGAGAGAAGGAAACCCACTTCTTTTTTGAATACCGGCCACTTACCGATGACGAAAAGAAAACCTTTAAAGGCAATAACAAACAAGATGTGCTGGACGAAAGAGCTTTTGAAGCGTTAAAAAATAAGTATGGTAAAGAAGTAAATCTGGTAAAACTTTGGGAAACCGACAAAGATGATAAAGCCCTTTTGCTGAAAAAACTCAACCACTACACTCGAAAAAACAAGTACGACTTTTTTATCCATAAAAACCTGAAAGGCTTTTTACAGCGTGAGCTTGACTATTACATTAAATCGGAACTGATAAACGTAGACGATCTGTATGTTTCCGAAGTAGATTCCTATTTCGACCGATTAAAACACAATGTAAAATCCATTAAAGTCTTTAAAACCATTGCCGATACCATTATCGAATTTGTAAGCCAGATTGAAGATTTCCAGAAAAAATTGTGGGAGAAAAAGAAATTTGTGCTGAGTACTGAATGGGTAATTACCATTGACCGCTTAGTGGAATACATTGGCGAAGAAGCAGCCAAACCCATTGTGGAAGAAGTAATTAAAAATGAAAAGCAGGTTGCGGAGTGGAAAGAGTTGTTTGGGGAGGAAAATGTGCCAAAAAAACTCTCAGTTGACACTTTAAAAGCAGATTTGCATAGTTGGCGGAAATTGCCGATTGATACGGTACATTATTCTAAAGATTTTAAACTTGATTTGTTGAATGAATTATCGGAAAAGATTGAATTGGAGAAAAAGGCGGATGGGCTCAATATAAATGCAGATAATTATCATGCACTAAATCTTTTGCAAACAAAATACTATCAACTAATACAGGGTATTTTTATCGACCCACCATACAATACTGGCAATGATGTTGGTTTTGTATACAAAGATTCTTTTCAACATAGCACATGGCTATCATTCTTAGAATCAAGGTTAAGTTTTATAAATGATTTACTTTCT
The DNA here is from genome assembly GCA_964629805.1 of uncultured Bacteroidales bacterium. GTDB lineage: Bacteria > Bacteroidota > Bacteroidia > Bacteroidales > CAZVTW01 > CAZVTW01. Next base: position 2,266 of record CAZVTW010000352.1, read on the forward strand.
TCTGATAGATTATTTTTTACAACTTTAGATGACGTCGAACAAGCTAATTATAAACTTCTTGTCAATAAACTTTTGGGAGAAAAATGTTTTGTCGCCAATATCACATGGTGGCGCCGCCATGGTCGAAATAATAATGCTAAAACATTTTCTGATGTTAAAGACCATTTAATTGTTTACAAGTTGAGCGACTCATTGAAAGAAATCCGTGAAGAAAAGAATGGTAAACAAAAAGGTTATTCCAATCCAGACAATGATGAAAGGGGAGATTGGACCAGTATTTCGTATGTTAATCCCGCAACGAAATCAGAAAGACCCAATTTAGTGTATAAAATTCAGAACCCTTTTACTAAAAAGTGGGTTGAACACGAAACAAATGCATGGAAGTATTCCAAGTCAGAGAATGATAGACATATTAAAGAAAATAGGCTCTATTGGGGAAGCGATGGAGGCAATACATATCCAAGGTTAAAATTGTTTTTAACAGAAACCGAAACAATGGTGCCAATGGATGTTTGGGATCAAGATTATGCAGGAACAACCGATTCAGGAAGTCGTCTTTTAAACAATTTATTTCCAAAAAAGCCTTTTAATAATCCTAAACCTCCTAAAGTTGTTGAAAAAGCGATTAGGCTAAGACCAAATAGAGATAAACTAAAAGATTCCGTTTTTCTTGATTTTTTTGCTGGCTCTGGTACAACTTTTCATGCAGTTCAATTAATGAATACTGAGGAGTTAAATAATAAATGTATTCTTGTTGAACAGGGTGAATATTTTCATGATATTATCATCCCCCGCATCAAAAAAATCGCCTACACCTTTGACTGGAAAGATGGTAAACCCAAAAACGGCAGCATGAACGGCCTCGGCGTATTCTTCAAATACCAACGACTTGAACAATACGAAGAAGCTCTGGAAAACATAGCTTTTACAGCCAATAAAGATGCACAACAGCAAGCTTTGGAGTTTGACCAGTACATACCCAAATACATGCTGGAGTTTGAAACCAAAAACAGCCAGACATTGGTCAACACCGAAGCCATGAAAGACCCCTGGGATTACAAACTAAAAGTGTGGGATGGCTTTACTTACGATACCGAGCAAGCTGTTGATTTGGTTGAAACCTTTAATTACTTAATTGGCCTGCACATGCAAAAATGCATTACCAAAGAATTGAATGGCAGAAAATATCAATTTGTTTATGGCCATAACAATGCAAACAAAAATATTCTGGCAGTTTGGCGCAGCGTAAAAGACTGGAAACTGGAAGATTATTCCAAAGACAGGGAAGTTCTCAGCAAAGAATTAGAAAGTTACAGTTTTGATATACTTTATATTAATGAACAGGCACATTTGCCGGAGAAATATACGTATCAATCCATTGAAGAAGTATTTAAAAATATAATGTTACCATAATATTGCACGCAAAGGCGCAAAGACGCTAAGAAAAACACTTTGCGACTTAGCGTCTTAGCGAGAAACAAAACATTGCGTCTTAGCGAGAAACAAGAAAATATGACAGAAAACGAAATATCAAAAATAATAGTCAACTCTTGCTTCCAAATCCACAATGAATTGGGGCCAGGTTTATTCGAATCTGTTTATGAAGAAATATTATTTCATGAACTCACACAGCAAGGATTAAAAGTTTCGAAGCAACAAGCCATCCCTGTTATCTGGAAAGACATTAAAATGGAACAAGGCTTCAGGGCAGATTTAATAGTTGAAAACAAAGTGTTAATTGAAATCAAATCAGTTGAAAGCATAGCGCCGGTTCATCAAAAACAAGTCTTAACATATTTAAAATTAACAGGATTGAAGCTAGGATTATTGATTAATTTTAATGAAGCGTTAATAAAAAATGGAATTACAAGGATTGTAAACAATTTATAAATATTGCACACAAAGCCGCCAAGAAAAAAAACTTCGCGTCTCTGCGTCTTTGCGAGAAATAAAAAATAGCGTCTTAGCGAGAAACAAAAAAGATATGCAACTAAGTAAACAACTCATATTATTTCGTTATATACTCGGGCAGTTTGGTTACGATACTTTTGAAGCACTGCGTGACGATTTTAATAACAAAGAAACCGGAACAAGTTCAACGGGTTACACTTTTTTTGCAGCGACAATCATGTCAAACTCAAAGAAAAAAGTGGAAGACAACCTGGTTCAGCTTTACGATGAAGTCATACAAGGGTATGAAAAGAAGCTAAGGGAAAACCGGGCTGAACCATTCTTTTCATTCAAATACTATCAATGGTTTTCTTTGCTTTTTACCGAATACTTTTTTGACTTATACAGCAACCAAAAAGAAACGCTGATTCAACAACTCAATGTATTGTTAGAAAAGGAAACCGACTTTAAGAACATTGAACCATTCACCGAAAACGGCCTAAAAAAACTTGCCTACTGGATGGCAACAGGAAGCGGAAAAACCCTGATAATGCACTGTAATTATTGGCAAGCCACCAAGTACTTCAAAAACGATTGGGAAAATATTATTCTCATTACACCCAATGAAGGATTGAGCCGTCAGCATTACGAAAGCTTTACCGAAAGCGGCATTGATGCAAAACTGTATTCAGGTAGCGAAGAAAGTTTGAAAACAGAAGAAGGTGAAGTCTTAATTCTGGAAATTACCAAACTGGTAAAAGACAAAGAAGGCGAAGGGGTCAGTGTTGATGTGGATTATTTTTCCGAATCAAAAAACCTTGTTTTTATAGATGAAGGACATAAAGGTTCAAAATCGGAAGAACAAACCTGGAAAAACTTACGTCAGCATTTAACCCGCGGCGATGGTTCATTCACTTTTGAATATTCTGCAACATTTGGTCAGGTAATAACCGATAAAAACAAATTCCTTCTCAATGAATATGCTAAATCCATCATATTCGATTATTCCTATCGCCATTTTTACACCGATGGCTACGGAAAGGATTTTAGCGTTTTCAATCTTGATGCTACCAATGAATACAGCGAAGAACAAAACAGCCTTTTACTTACAGGAAGTTTATTAGGCTATTACGAGCAATTAGTTTTATTTGAACAGTATCAGGACGAATTAAGACAATACAACGTTGAAAAGCCTCTTTGGGTATTTGTGGGGAGCAGGGTAATCAGTTCAAATGGTTCAAAACAACTTAATAAGGGAGATAAGCAAAGTGTTTCGGATGTAACACGGATTGTAAATTTCTTCAAATTTATCCTTTCCTCTCCACAAAAACTGCAGCAACAAATTGATAAAATCCTTTCAGAGCAATCGGATTTAAGAGATAAAAACGGCGATGATATTTTCAAATCCCGATTTAAACATCTAAAAGAAAACAAGCCTGTTGCCGAAGAAATATTGAATAAGGTTTTTAATGGCATTGGTAGCCTTGAAGCTTTTCAGGTAAAACAAGCCGAAGGGGAAATAGCAATGAAAACTAAAACCAGTGATAACTATTTTGGAGTTATCAATATAGGTGATGTTCCTAAATATGCCAAAACACTGGAGGCTGATACCAAAGGAGAATTAAGTATTCAGGATGATAATTTTACAAAATCATTATTTCAGGCAATATCAGAAACCAAATCGACAATAAACATATTAATTGGCTCCAAAAAGTTTATTGAAGGATGGAACTCATGGCGTGTATCCAGCATGGGCTTAATGAATATGGGTAAAAGTGAAGGCGCTCAAATAATTCAGTTATTTGGACGTGGTGTGCGTTTAAAAGGAAAAAACTTCTCACTTAAGCGAGAAGAAGCAAATGCCCCGTATTTCATCAGGGCATTACAAAATATCTCAATCATGGGCTTAAATGCTTCGTACATGAATCGCTTTTTGGTTGAGATAGAAAATGAAGTGCCGGAATACACCGAATACCCGATTGAAATTAAATTAAATAATGAAGAAAAATGGAATGGTCAAATTATGACTTTCCGCAAACAGAAAGATAAGAACTTTAAGGAAGAGATTGTTGAATTAGAATATAACAGCCAAATTGCAAATCGAGTTACCATTGATTTACGCAATAAAGTAAGCATTGCAGCAGGAGGTTTTAATTCTCAGGTAGCTGAAGACAGTGAATCATATTTTAAGAATTTTCTCAAACAATTCATC
>CAZVTW010000353.1:0-6356 GCA_964629805.1 uncultured Bacteroidales bacterium
ACCTGATGGTTCAGGCGATGCAAGCCCAAATTATGCCAGGCAATTTGTTCCGGCTCAGGCCAGCCTGATATTTCATTAGAAGTGGGTGCACGATAATAATGAGGTTGTGGACTGTTGGTAAATATTTCTTTTCCCTGATAGCTTATTGCTGAAAACAGTCCCTGCTTTTTATCAAAAATATAGTTAAAATCCTCATTTTTCACTTCAATTTTATCTTGATTTTCATAAACCTGAATGGCTGGAATATTTTTATTGGCAATTGTTTCAGCAGATTTTTCAACCGGCAATTGAAACTGCGCAAAAGCTATTTCATGTCCCTTTTCTGCCCAAACAGTTCTTTCTTTCAGCTTTACGCTGATATCCAGCCAATATTCTTCAGTAGCTGATTCAGGAATATCAAAAGCCAGATGAATATTTTTTTCGCTTTGTGGTGCTAAATCCACTATTAAATCTCCTTGTTTTATAATTTTAGTGGGGGTATTTATTTTCCATGTGATTTCCAATTCATTCAGGTTGGTAAAGTGATGCCTGTTTATAACTTTCAACTTTCCGTTTTTCAGGTCAACAGGCTCAAAAGCCACGGGTTCATGGGCTTTTTTTAATTGATACAATTCGGGCTGAATCTTACGATCGGGGTTAATGACTCCGTCAGTAGAGCCTAAACTTACACCATACCAGAAAAATGTTTCGCCTTGTTTTTTTAAGGGTTTATCGAATTTAAAATGAAACAAGGGTTGCGGCGTATTAGCACGAAGCGGATGACAATCTTTGTCCCATACTTTTACTTCGTAAAAACCGGTATTTGACAGCCAGCCCTGATAATGCTCCTCATGCTGAGTAACATTACGCCCTATGCTCCAGGCCTCATGGTTATCACCGGCTAAATTGCCGGTACATTCTTTCTCAGCTACCTGTTTATGATCAATAAACAACATCATTTTCTCACCATTATACTTGGCAATGATGCTGTGTTTGTTGAAATTCCAGTCATGGGGCAATTTTGCAGTTATGCTTTTTTCTGTTTTTCGTATCCAGCCCGGCAATCGTTTTTTATGCCATTTCTTCAAGTGTAAACGAAATTGAAGTGAATCATGGCTGATTTGCTCTACAACAATTGCATCTGATTTTGAAATCAATGTATTTTTATTGACAAAGGGCTGTGGCTTAATTTCAAGATAAATGGTAAGTTCTTTTCCCTTGACTCCAAGTTCCTCGCAATCGGTAAGTTCCAACCATTGGTCAATTCCACTCAATTGCAGCATCTTATTTTCGTTGTCAAACAGCTTTTCGTTATTTCCAAAGAACCAGGCGTGATGCCCGTTATTGGTTAAATCTTTGTAATACACCACCGGATAAGATAAGCCCTGATCGACCCAATCCCAGGAAAAGCCGCCTTGTAGAACCGGAAATTCACGAAAAACTTTCCAGAGTTCGTGAAAGCCGCCCAGACTGTTACCGGTAGAATGTGCATATTCGCCTAAAACTACTGGTTTGTCTGTATCTTTGGCCAATTTCATCACCTGAGCAGGCGATAGGTAGCGCGGTCCTGAAATATCGGTATAAGGTGCAGTACCTTTATGCGACTGGTGCATAATCCAGCGTCCCGGATCGCGTTTTTTGGCATAATCAGCCATTTGAAAATGATAGTCACTGGTTTCGCACTCATTGCCGGTACTCCACATCACTATCGAAGTGAAATTTTTATCGCGTTCCACCATGCCTTTAAATCTGTCCATAAAAGCAGTTTGCCAACCATCGGTATAGGGCAAAAAGCGTTCAGTAGCATGGCATTCGGCATTAATTTCGTCCTGTACGTAAATTCCGTATTCGTCACACAATTCGTACCAACGCGGATCGTTGGGGTAATGGCTCAAACGAACGGCATTGACATTAAACTTTTTCATCAATTCCAGGTCTTTTCGCATGATTACTTCAGTCATGGTATTGCCTGTTTCAGGGGCAATTTCAAGTCTATTCACCCCGCGAATTTCAACAGGGACACCATTTACGGTTATTTGCTTGTTCTTCACTTCCAGTTCTCTAAATCCTACTTTTGAAGGAATAATTTCAATTGTTTTTCCTGAATTATCTTTTAATGTCAAAAGCAAGGTATAGAGATAAGGATGTTCAGCAGACCATTTTTCAGGATTTTTTATTTTCATGTTCAGGTTTAATATAATTTCGCTATTTGAGCTTATATCAAATTTTTCTTTTGATTGAAAAACACGTTCTCCATTTTGGGTAAACAATTCTTTTTCAACAATGTAATTATTCCTGTTTTGGCTGGAATAATTTTTTAGCTCAACTTCTGTTTTTAAAACAGCATCTTTGTAATCCTCATCCAAATCGGTGGTAACAAAAAAATCACGAATATGAATGCGCGGCGTAGCCAGAAGGTAAACATCGCGATAAATACCGGAAAAATTCCACGAATCCTGATTTTCAAGATAGCTGCCATCGCACCAGCGAATCACTTTAACGGCCAAAAGATTTTTTCCACTTTTGAGAAAAGGGGTCACATTAAATTCGGCAGATGTGTGTCCTCCTTGATCGTAACCCACATATTTACCATTTAGCCAAACAAAAGCCGCTGATTTTACACCTTCAAAATGCAAGAACACCTCTTTTTTGTTCCAGTTTTCAGGAATTTCAAAACTTGTGCGGTAACACCCTGTAGGATTAATATGGTCGGGAACCAAAGGCGGTTCAGCCGGATGAAATTCTATGGATGTATTCCGGTAACTGCTGTAGCCATAGCCCTGCATTTGCCAGTTGGACGGCACGGTTATTTTGTCCCAATTTTTATCATCAAAATCAATTGCCTGAAATGATACGGGCACTTGCTGTGGTACTTCGTACCACTTAAAATTCCATTGTCCGTTCAGCGATTGATAATTACCGGATTTTGAACGATCAGATGTCAGTGCTTGTTCCTGATTATCAAAACACATTAGAGGGACATGTGTTTTTTCCTGGTTTTCAGCCACCATCGCCGGATTTTCGATGTACTGGTTAATATTTTTTACCGGTTGAGCAACAAGTAATTGATTGGCAATTAAGAATAAAAATAAAAATTTAATTAACTTTTTCATGTGTGAGTTTCTTTTTATTTGATTGAAATAGAGCTATTTGAACTTTTTTATATGTTTGGCAATAACTTTCATTATTTTATCGGGTGTTTGCAAATTGCGTGGATAGTAATAATAAATCAAATGATCAACCGGTTTTTCGAGTACTTCCGGGAACCGTTTATCCATTAACTCAGCATCTTTGTCCAACATATTGTGGTTTTCAGCCAGCCACAGCGATTTTTTGTTGTGTTGATGTGCAGCTTTCAAAAAGCGTTCGCCATTTTCAAGCAGTGTTTTGCCGTTAGATTCATCTTGCCCGCCATCGTTTGGGTACCAGGGACGGCCGTCACATCCATAATAATCGAGGTGCTCGATGTTGGCACCGGCATAGATTATATCCTGACTGCTTTGTGCATACAAAAACAAACAGGTTTGAATGTCAGGATGATTGCCTTTAATGTGTTGATTAATATCAGAATAAAAATCAAAATTTTCGTTTAGATTATTTTCATAAGAAGGATTTTCTTTTCGTTTTTTGGTAGCATTTTCAGAATAATCAATTCGGTGAAAAGTTTTGGGTTCATCCCAGATAATGCCTTTTATGTCCCACAATTCAAATACTTTGTCCAATGATTCTTTTACAAAATCGCGTGTTTTTTGGGCATAGATGCTGCTAATAACCCCTGAAACCGAACTGTGAACAGTTTCTCCGTTTTCATTTTTCATCCAGGTATCCGGATTTTTTACTGAAAACAAACTGGGCACTTTGGGTGCACCGGCCACTAATCCGCCCCAGCGAGAAGGCACAACATATACTTGCATGCCTTGTTTAGCAGCCTCATTAACAACAATTTCAATATTTTCAACAGCCGCCCACAAATCCTGTTCAATAACGCCAATCGAAACTACATCAGTACCTTTATCCGCCATCCATTTCATGTCTTCGCGTATCTGGCCGGGGACGCAAGTGTACATATGTGCCCTGAAATAGTAGGCATTCAATTTTTTCCCACTTTTTGTATGTTTTTTGGTGATACCGGAATCAAGAGCCAGGCTCTGAGGGGTAAAAACAGCGGCAGCGCCGGCACCGAGAGAATATTTCAAGAACTGTTTGCGGTTCATTTTTTTCGTTTTCTAACGTGTAAAAAGTGTTGATTACCGCCAACATTTATCGCCGGCGGCAATCATTATTATAATCTCTACAACCTTTAAAACTATTTCCAGGGTGGGGTTTCCGGTAAATACCCCTCAAATTGTTCAATTAATGATTTTTCATAGTCTCCGGCATATTCTCCGGCAAAAAAGTTATCCAGCGCTTCATTATGAAAGCGTTCCCAGGATTCTTCCTCATGCCCCGGATTGATGGGAAAAAACAGCACATTATTACTTTTTGCAGCTTTTAAATCGCCCGGTGCATCACCAATCATTAAAATTTTATCGCTATCGTATTTACCTACTGCGGCATATTCCAGGTGTTCCGATTTTTTTCCGTATTCTTGCCCGGCAATCAGTTTCACAAATGAATCAATCTCGTTTTCTTTCCATTCGCGTTCCAAAGCCTCTACGGGGGTTTGTGAAACTACGATGGAATCTGCTTTGTCCTGAATTTTTTCTAAGGATTCGCGCACTTTTGGGAAGGGTGGCATGCCATAAACCATTTCGCCGACTTCCTCATTAACGGCCAATGACCATTTCAGCGCACGATCAATCACCGGATTGTTTACTTCTTTGGCGTATTTTTCTAATGCCGGATTTCCCAATTTTGATTCTTTTTTGGTCCAGTCAATCAAAGCTTGAATGTCGGGGCATTGAAAATTACGAGCTTTAACTTCCTCGCGCTCATCAATTAACTTGAATGTTTCGATTAAGGCTAAAAAACGGTTTACACCGCGGGTTTTTGAATATAAATTAACAAATTCCCAGACCTCACGGGCATATTTTTGTACTTTTTGTAATTCCCAATGTTTGATTAATTTTGGACAAAAACACTCCTTTTGTTTGATTTCCATGGTATCGAAAACACAGCCATCAGAATCAATACCAATGAAAAAATCCTTTTCTTTTTTAATATCTTTTAATTTCTCCTTTGGATTTTCCATTTTATTTGTATTAAATTTTTTTAATAAGATTCATGTTTCGAAAATTAATTCCTGTTTTCTAAGATTTTCATTGCCTCATCTTTAAATTCAATCCGCGCTTTGTGGAAATAATCAAAATAAGGAAAAAAGCCTTTATAAAACTCATCTGATTTTCGGTTTTTCACAGCCTGATAAAATTCTAATGCCCTGTAAGCATCATCAATCCAGACAAATTGTCCCTGAGTTGCCTTTTGTGGATAATGAATCATTTCTTTGGCAGTAGATTTAACTTCTTCCATGCCTTGTTGCAGGGTTTGTTTAACAAACAGAGTTTGGAATTCATTGCCACGTGCAAATACGCGGTAACCATAATATACTTTAGCCCCGCCACGATATATCTTGGCAGTCAACAAAGTACGATTAAACAAATGATAAAGACTATCGTAAGCCGCTTTATCCTGAATGTAATCTTCTGATTTTCTGATCAGTTCTAATGCCTCTTTGGCTTGATTTACACCATAATCTTTTTCGGTAACAATGTACTTTAGGTATTCTTCATTGATAAGTTCTTTTGTTTCCAGCCAGTTGCTATCTAACACCCAGCGGCTTTCTATGGCCAACTGACCACTTGATTCCCCTTTGTACCAAGGAACGGCAAGATGATTGACAATATCTTTCCAGTAATGAAATTCTTTATTTACGCCATGTTCAATATAAACCACAGGCGGCTCAATCCATTTACCGGAAACATGGCGTTGATAGGCAGAATCATCGTTGTACTGAAAGCGTGAATGCGAGTTGGTGTTTAAGCCCAACGTGTAAAAGATGGAAGAAATAATTTCCTGTGCTTTTTCAAAAGCGGGTTTTAAGAATTCAATGGCCTTTCCGCCGTATTTTTTTTCAATGAATTCTTCATAAACAACATCAATATCCACATTCGGGTTTTGTGCGCCTTTGAACAGGGCATAAAGGTTAATTTCGTTAGCCGTGCCAACAATGGTTGACGTTTTAGTACGGTCGGTACGGGCTACATAACCGATAACATTTGGCAATTTACTATAATATTTCCAGCGTTTAAGATGTACTTCGGGAAATATGCTGGCAATAATTCCCTGTCCATTGTATTCATGGCAAGCGTCAAATTCGATAATTGTAGAGAATTTGATGTCTTTGACAAAGGTTGAAACCGGATGCGTCAGGAAAAAAT
>CAZVTW010000354.1:0-6341 GCA_964629805.1 uncultured Bacteroidales bacterium
GCGGATCGGTATTATACGAAACCGCCATCAAGTTAATGAATATTAACTTGATGGCCTGGTTGAGTTAATGCCGACCGACTATCAATCATAATAAATGAACGAAGTGAAATGTATTAAGCTCATTGATAGCGGATCGGTATTATTTCACAGGGTAAACCCCGTAAAATAATTATCTCTCATTTAGATATTTAACGGTGTAATCGAATTTATGAAATAATCATTCGTATTAATTCGAGAAATTCGTGGACTTTTCGACTTTATGAATATACACTAATTAACTGTTGTCGTCTCATAGGTCTCCTTCAGGAGATCGAGATAATTGGAAAGATCAGAAGATTTTTCCTCAAACATCCTTGTGAACTCTTTCCTCTGTTCTTCAGAAGCAAGACTCTCAAGTTTTACCAGGTCAAATTTTATTTGTTCAAGCGACATCACAGTTGATTTAAGCCTGAGTCCAACCATTTCGCGTTGTTCTATAAATTCCAGAATGGTTTGTTTATGCTTTTCGTGCTTTGAAACAGCATTCTGATATTCATACTTTAACATGTTATTATCAGTCTCAGCACTTTTTTGCTTCATCCGCTCAATGGCTTTATCAACCTCATGAAGCGGGCTCTTTTCAATAATTTCTTTTAATTTCCTGTCGCGCTGGATCAATTCTTTCACCTGTTTTACATATTTCTCCAGAAGTGGTTTTATATCCCTGACAATTGATGACTCAAAACCAGATGATGTTTTTATCTTGTTCATTATCTCATCTCTCAGGGTTGTTACTTTTCTGAAAATCCTTCTGTGCTGAACATCAAGTCCGTCTTCTTTTACCTGTGCTTTCAACCTGTTAAGTTCGCTGTTTTGTCTTCGCTGATAGGTATTACCCCTGTTATAGACTTGTTTATATACGATATGTGAGTTAAATTTCCAGTCAAAGGTTTCTCTGGACATAACTGCAAATACAATGAAATCAATAAATGCAATGATCCAGGGAATAGGAGTCCAGGAAAACAACAGGTAAAAAACACCCCTCCCTACCTGGTCGAGGTAAAAACGATGAACACCAAATCCTCCCAGAAAAAATGCCAGAAGGACAGTTGTTATTTTATCTTTTTTTCTAACGTATGTAGCCACAGCAACCATTTTTTTATCAGTTCTTAGAATTACTAAAATTATAAAAAAAAATATTCCGGAAAAAATAAATCTGATTGTTTCATATAACAGATTGTTATTTTTTTCCCCGCCAAAGCTGGTGAAAAAATTTTGGTGCGAAATTATCAATTAATCAATATCTCACATCCTATTCTCTCCCGCTTTTTAATATGTAAGAGTTTTATTTCTTATCGTCTATTTCTGTTTTATCACTTTTCTTGTTTTGTTGCATATTTACCGGAGAAGATTTTTCTTCCTGTGTCTTGTCCGGTCCCGCAATTTTCTTCTTCAGTGACAGTAATGCATCGGACGGATACTTTTTTGATTGTTCAAGGGCTTTATCAATCTGATAATCAATGTATGAATAATCACCATAGTAATCATCTTCTATTTGAGATAATAATAAATCCTTTTCAATCTTATCTTTTATTCTACTCAGATACAATGAATTTTTACCTGAATTAACCATATCAAGCCTGTAATTAATATCAGACAGAGCATCATTAAGTTGATCTGTTAATTCAAGTATTTCATCATTGATATAATAGCCTGTTGTATGCAAATCAAGCTCACGGATTTTGAGTTCAATTTTCTCTTTTAGCTTTGTAAATTCTGCCAGGTCAGATTCAAGCGATTGAACAAAATCCCTGCTTTCATTGTGTTTCCTGAGGGCATGCTCAGCCAGCCTGTCTGCTTCCTGCTCAGCTATCTGCCCCTCCCTGGCTCGTTCGATAAGAATAACTGCTTTGTCATAATAATCTTTCGACTTTGCTTTGTAGGTCTCAATTTTTTGATTTGTAAATTTCAACTGCGTTTTGATTTCTGCCAAAGCATCAAAACAATCTCTAATCGCATCGTTAATATCTTCTTTATATCTTTCTTTATACCTGACTCGTTCATTTATATTGTCAGATAGGAACCGTATTTCATATTCCCCCAATTTATATATTCTTTTCATTACACCCATAATTGCCTCCTTATCTTTAAGTTATTATTAAAATTTGCTAATTCTATTATACAAATATACTAAAAAAACAATTTAATACTAAAAAAATTAGCAAAAAAATTAATTTGTTTTTGTATTGAGCTATAGAATATTGTTTATCAAATATATAGCAAATATAAAAATTTTTTTAACCATATTTCATCCACCCTGTTGAATGAATTCAACTCTTTACTATCAATATCCAGCACCCCGATAATTGAATTCTTTTGCTGACCATCAAAAACAGGAATAGCAATTTCAGACTTAGAAAGCGGATTACAGGCAATATGACCGGGAAATTCTTCAACATTTCCTACAATAACTGAATTTTGATTTTGAATTGCAGACCAACATACACCGGTGTCCTTTTTAAGCTTCAAACATGCTAATGGTCCCTGATAAAAACTAACAAGTAAGTCCCCTTTAACGAGGAAATAAAATCCTGTCCAAAAAAAGTAGTCCATCTTATGATGAAGCAATGCAACTATTGTTGCAGCACGGGAGTTAAAATTATTAACCGGTTTCACAAGCTCTTCCAGTTGTTGATAAATACGACTATAGCGTTGTTCCTTTTTGCTTTGTTCCATGATGAGTTTTTATTACGAATGCTATGACAAAAATAATGCTTTTCGGGTTGTATTTAAAAATAAACAATTTGTTGGATTAAATGTTATGTTGTTAATAAAAAAAGACATATAACTCCTCTAAGTGACTTATATTTTAACAAGCTAATTATCATGAGGATAACAATATTATTATTATTAGTATTATTTACATTTCAATTCGGTTTTTCGCAAAACCAGGATGAAATTAAAGTTTTAACTTTTAATGAATTTAAAAAAAATTACCTGAGTTCAACATCAGATACCACTTATGTCATTAATTTCTGGGCAACATGGTGTGTACCATGCATAAAAGAAATACCCGCTTTTGAAAGAATAAACAAAGAATATAATGACAAAACGCTGAAAGTGGTTTTGGTAAGCTTAGATTTTCCGAACCGGATAGAAAACTCATTAAAACCATTTCTGAAAAGACATTCAGTTTCATCAGAGGTCATTCTTCTGAATGCGCCAAATTATAACAACTGGATAGACAAAATATCACCTGAATGGTCGGGGTCAATACCGGCAACTTATGTCTATAAAAACAGGAAAAGCAATTTTTTTGAAAAAAGTTTTACATATGATGAATTAAAAAATATTATAAACTCAAAAAATTTTATGCCATGAAGAAATTAGCAGGATTCATAATTGTAATGATCGTATTGATATCAACAGGATATTCACAAAAAGGATACAAAATTGGAGATAAAGCATATAATTTTTCATTAAAGAATGTTGACGGAAAAAATGTTTCGCTCAATGATTACACCAATAAAAAAGGCGTTGTCGTGGTTTTTACTTGTAATCACTGTCCGTTTGCCAAAGCTTATGAAAACAGAATAATTGAAATTCATAATCAATTTGCATCAAAAGGATTCCCCGTCATCGCAATAAATCCGAATGACTCGACCAATTATCCGGAAGATTCATTTTCAAATATGCAGGAAAGAGCTGCTGAAAAAAAATATCCATTCCCCTATTTATTAGATGCGGATCAAGATGTATATCCGAAATACGGGGCAACCAAAACACCACATATCTTCCTTCTTGAAAAGAAAGGGAATGATTTTTATGTGGCATACATTGGCGCCATCGATGATAATTCATATCACCCGGATCAAGTCAGGGAAAAATACCTGGCAAATGCCATTTCATCAGTAATATCCGGTGAAAAGCCCAACCCACAGGTTACTAAAGCCGTTGGATGTACCATTAAAAAGAGACCATAGAAAAAATCTTGTTAAATATAAGATTATTGCATTTATCAGCGGATTTTATAATTTTGCCCTTGAAAATGATACTAGCGCCCAATAACGAACAGTCGGGCAGATCATATCTTTGAGGGAAGAAAAAAAATGAAAACATGCAGGCATATTGATAGCTGGGATTGGTTGTATGTGATTGTCAGGAAGATTGTCAGATACAACTATCGCTTTTATTTCCGTAAAATAACCATAGTTAACGATAAAGTTATTTATGAAAACAAACCGGTCATTTTAGCTCCCAATCACCAAAATGCATTAATGGATGCACTTGCTTTTGTTAACGAAACAAAGTTCCAGTCAGTTTTTCTTGCCAGGGCTGATATTTTTAAAGGAAAAATTCTGAAAAAAATACTTAATTTTCTGAAAATAATGCCTGTGTACAGACTACGTGACGGGGCTTCAAAAATGAAAAAAAATGAAGAAATCTTCAAAACTTCCGTACAGGTAGTTCAAAATGGCAAAAATCCACTTTGTCTTTTCCCCGAAGGCAATCACGGACATCTCAGGAGATTACGGGTTCTTCAAAAAGGCATATTCAGGATTGCAATGAGCGCACAGGAACCTTATAAAAACAATTCTTTTGTTAAAATTGTCCCGGTTGGTTTAGATTACAGTGATTTTTACAATAAAGGGGGCGAACTTCTTATGAATTATGGTCAGCCAATTGAAGTCGCTGATTTCTATAACGATTATAAAGAAAATCCTGTTCAGACACTGAATAAGATGCGGAAAAACCTTGCGACAGAGATCAAAAAACTCATGATCCACATTGAAACAATCCCTTTTTATGATCTATATATGAGTCTGAGAAGAATTTTCAATGAAAGAATGCGAAATATACTGCAAATCAAGGGAAATAATCATTATGACCGGTTCAGGGCTGACAAAAAAATGATAACCGCTTTAGACAAAGCATTAAATAATAAGCCGGATTTTTTTGAAGAACTTGATAAAAGAGTAAAATATTATTTTGAAGGACTTCATTCTTTACATCTGGACGACTATCATTTTCAAAAAAAATCATACAGCCCGGTTGTTTTATTCTCAAAACTTCTCCTGCTTCTTATCCTGTCGCCCATTCATCTGCTGGGCATGCTAAATAATTATCTTCCTTACAAGATACCCAACTTATTAGCAGGAAAAGTTAAAGACAGGCAATTTCAAAGTTCTTTAAAAAGCACTCTTGGTTTGATTACTTTTCCGGTGTATTACAGCATTTTGATAACACTTGCCCTGGTTTTCCTGCCGACCATCTGGCTAAAAGCAGCCTACATACTGACAATACCATATACCGGTCAATACACCTTTTATTCGTATATCAATTTCCGGAAACTCTTTTCTCAAACAAAATTTTGGTGGTTGACGAAACGAAAAAATGAAAAACTAATCACGCTCAAAAACACTCGAAAAGAAATAATCCTGGATGTTGAAAAGGTGATAAAAGAAAATCTGTAAAACATTAATATACAGAAATCTAAGCACACTCATCTACGCAAAAATTTGATTTTCAACACTATAAAACAAAACTTTTTTCAGGGAAAAAAGGTTTATAATTTTTGAATAAAAGCAAAGGTTTAATACTTTCGTTGAAAAAATCTTTTTTATGTTTGAAATAATCACGTACAACGAAATAAAGGCCAACCCGGTAAAAAAACAGTATGACAAAACCGTAGAACAGCTCAGAAAAGGCGATTTTAAATCGGCAGAAGTAAAAAAAATAACAGGTACAAATTATTTTAGGGCAAAACTTGACTATGAAAACAGACTTTTATTCAAATTTGGCAGGCATAATGATGAAACTTGTCTTCTCCTGCTTGAAATAATTTTGAACCACGATTATGAAAAATCAAGGTTCCTTAAAGGGAAAAGAATTGATGAAAATAAGCTTGAGCCCCTGCTACAGCCAGAGAAAATCTCCAGGGAAGAAATATTGGAGTTGAATTATCTGAACCCAAAATACAAACATTTTCATCTGCTTGACAAACCACTATCCTTTGACGACGACCAGGATTCCATCTTCAGAATGTCACTGCCTTTAATTATTATTGGCTCTGCCGGGAGTGGTAAAACTGTTTTGACCCTTGAAAAGTTAAAAAAACTAAAAGGAGATGTGTTGTATGTGACTCTTTCACCCTACCTAACAGAAAATGCATCCCGCCTTTTTTATTCGTCAAATTATGAAAATGAAAAGCTCAATATTGATTTTCTATCATTCCGCGAACTTCTTGAAACCCTTGAGGTCCCTGCAGGAAAGGAACTGGATTATAAAAACTTTGCGTATTTTTTCCAGCGTCACAAAATAGCGCTTAAATTGAAAGATGCCCATAAAGCATTTGAAGAAAT
>CAZVTW010000355.1:0-6330 GCA_964629805.1 uncultured Bacteroidales bacterium
TCAATGTTTCACTCAGCAACCCAGCTTCATTCCCGGGCTTTAAATCTGCTGACGGTGGCGTACTTGGGGGTGCTGCTTTTGTGCCTTTTTCTGTAATGGTTCCTCCAAAAATTCCACTTTCAAATTGGGGTATCCTTGCAATATTTTTAATCTTGGTTTCTTTTGTAATTATCTGGAAAAAAGGATTGTTGTAAGGTTTATTTATTACCTTCAAAAGATTATTTTTCAATGTTTTAATTATATAATAAAAGCCGGATTTATTTTTCTGGCTTTTTGCTTTTTTTAATATAAACTCAAAATAATAGTTACATATTATGAAAAAATTTGCTCTTTTTTTATGATAAGCCTGCTGTCGAATGGACTGATATTTTCACAACCCCTTGTTTATGAAGGTTACAATGGTAATGATGGCGAATACCTTGAAGAGGTCCAGACAGGAATAAACTGGGATGAAGATTATTGGGATGTTAAAGAACCTGATTTTCTTCAATTTTCTGATGATTACACTTTTTCCTTTGGCGATCTCCTCACTTCAGGAATAGCTGCTTACAGGACAAACAAATTTTCAAGTGAAATCCGGTATTTAATAGATGATGTGGATAGTTATACCGGCCCTTTAACCCCTTATGTCATAAATTCCGGCGATTTTAAAGGCATTGGCAAAGGTGGCGAAACTATCTGGCTCAGTGTTTTTATCCGCAGGGAAAACGGTTTCAGGCATTTAATCTGCCTGAGCAGGGACCACAAATTAACTGCCGGCTCAACAACAAATGCCGCACTGTCAGCAGGGTTTCTTGATGGTGATAAATTAGGGCTATATACAAATGACGACAATTGGCCATGGAAGCTTGATCTTGATGCACAAGAAGATTATGTTCAATATCCACTTGCTTTAACATCGGATCATACAATTTTCCTTGTCCTGAAAATAGAATTTGCTCCAACTGGCGGGGGTGATGGCGGGACAGTCACCATGTGGGTAGACCCAACAATAGGTGGGAATAAACCAGATGCCGGGGATGTCAGTATTTCGCGGACAACAACTCATAACTTTGTGTTCAAATCTGTTTGGTTTAATGGTGATGGGTATGTTGACGAAATCCGCCTTGGGAAAAGTTTCAGCGATGTAACCCCTGTTCCTTCTCCCACACTGGATGCCTTAAAAAGCCCGGAAGCTGTTTGGGATATCGATGGCGAACAATTATATACGCTTACTGGAATTTCTGATGGTGTTGATTCTGATGAAAATATTTCAATTTTAGCAACAAGCAGCAATACGGCAGTTGTGGATGATCCTGTTGTTGATTATTCTTCTCCCAACAATACTGCAACATTGAAATATAATCCTCTCATGGATGGCGAAGCCTGGATAAAGGTTACTGTTTCGGCATCGAATGTTCCGGGGGTAAAGGTTGATTCTTTCAGGGTGGAAGTCAAAAATAGTGGTATTAACCATGCCCCTGTAATTGAGCCGGTAGCTGATATCATGCTGGAAAATAGGGCTGGCGGCCAGTCTGTTGAGCTTAGTGGTATAGATGACGGCGATCTATTTCATGAACAAAATGTGACCATTAACGCAGTGAGTAAAAATCTCCTTGTTGTTTCCGACGTAACTGTCGATTATACCGCGGGAGAAAATTTAGCAAGCCTGAATTTCACCCCAACCGGTACAGCCGGTAAAGCTGAGATTGAGGTCACCCTGACAGATGATGCAACCGGTACACCTGATGGCGGGGATAATGAAACGACAATTTCATTCACAGTTACCATTATTGAATCCTATGATGCTTTTGGATGGTCTGAGTATTTTGACAATGAAAATATAGACGGATGGTGGGCCAATGAATATAGCCTGGAGGAATCTGATGGTGTTTTAAAAGTTACAGGACAGAAAAAAACCAAATGGGTTCCTTTTGGCACCAGCCTGGGACGTACAATTGACATGACTCAAAACCCTTATATGAGCATTAAAATTAAAACGGGGGTGCTTGAATATCCATTCACAATAACTTCATATATTAAAGATGCTAATGATGAAAATTATACAATCAAAAAACGGGTTGGCCCTTCTGAAAATTACACCAATTTGTCCCTGGACTATTCTGAAGCAGGCTCAGATGTTGATATGACAAAAATTGCCGATGTGTTTTTCGCAATTAACGGCAATAACCTCAACTGGCCCGGGATAGTCTGGCTGGAAGAACTACATCTGGGCTATTATGCAAAAAAAATGTGCAATATTGCTGCCCCGGCCAATAAATCATATTATATAAACTCCGGGGCAAAAAAAATCCGGATAACTGACATTGAATATGCTGATGGCCTGAGCCTGACTGGTGGTGATGACCTGATTGAAAATGTGAAATTTTCTGATGATATTGCTAATGGATATAGTGTGTTAAGTTTTAATATCATTGAAGGGGCAACAGGTAACGATAAGATAAGCATTACTGCACAAGGTGTCCCGGGATATGCTGATAATACCGTGACTTTCAACCTATCTGTGAGTGATAATAAAGTGCCCGAATTAAACCCTATTGATGATCTCAATATAAAAACAGGACTGCAAACGCAAATTGAACTTACCGGCATAAATGATGGGGATTCCAATGTTGAACAGGAATTATCCATTACCGCAGAAAGCAATAACCCTGACGCCACTGGAAATTTCTCAATAGACTATCAGCAGAGTAGAACTAAGGCAGACATGGTTTTTTCACCTGCTACACCTGGTGAAAACATACAGGTTACTGTTACTGTCGATGACGGGCACAGTTCAGATAATATAATATCGCGAACTTTCACCATAAATATCTATGATGATTTGAACAATCCGCCAACCATTGATAATGTGCCGAATCAGGACGCTATTTTGGCTTACGGTAAACAGATGGTTACTTTAAAGGGGCTTTCCGATGGCGATAATGGTCCCCAGGAATTGACCCTGGCTGCAACCAGCTCTGATCAAACAGTTATTTCAGAAGAAAATCTTGAATTTGCCTATACACCCGGACAGCCACAGGCATTTTTGTATTATACTCCTTCGGCTGTTGGCAACACCACCATTGAGGTAACAGTTACTGATAATGGCGGGAATGATGCCAATAACGGGAATGCATCAACATCAATAACCTTTAATATTGAAGTTCTTGAAGAAACACAAACAGGGTATGTTTACCAAATGGAGAATGTGTCACAGGACATGGATAACGGGCTCTGGAAACCCCATAACTCTTATAAAGGCCTATCCTATGAGAGTTTTGATGGTTTTAGTAATGTTATGAAAGTAGAATACAATAATAAAAGCAACTGGGACGGAATTTGGAGCAATTTACCTATTGAGCTCAACCTGAAAGACCATCCATACATCAGCTGCGATATTTATCCTGTTAGCCAGGATATCTATTTTCATATTTATTTTTATGATTTTCTCGATTCAAGAAATTCTAATGGGGCACATGCCCAAAGAATAAAAGCGTCCAAAGGTGAATGGACACATTGCGAGATAGATGTCAGTCAGGAAGGATATTTGCTGGATAAGGAAGGCAACCCAATCCGTGCTGACAGGATCACTGATATTTTGATCAACATGCATGAAAAAGACTTTCCGTTTCCCTTTACAAAAATTAGTGGTACTGTATACATCAAAAACTTGAGAATTGGGGACAAGGCAATATTTGGACAGCAGGAAGCTTTTTGTACAATCGATGAGGTACAATCCCAATCACATTTTTATAACGAAGGTGCCGCACCAGTTGAAATAACCCTGACCGGAATTTCTGACGGACAGGGAGGTACGGCACAGGCGTCCCTTTCTGTTAATTCCTCTCTTGAGGATGTTGCTTCTCCAACTCTTAGTAGTGTTAATACAGACGGCACCGCAACATTATCCTATACACCAGGGAGCTATGGCATTTCCGATATTGAAATAACAGTGAAGGCCCCGGGTGCAAAGAGTGTCTCAACAAGTTTTACGGTTGCTGTTATGAGCGATAATTCAGATAATGTACATAAAATTGATATTAACCTGGATGAAACACACCAATTATTCAGGGGTATAGGCACAATGCTGCCTCCTGGTAAATATATGGAAATGTATGGAAAAGACCTGCGTGCAACCGCTTGTAGAATAGGTATTAATGGGTCGGCTTATAAAAACCCCTTTGAACCTGTGAACGATAATGAGGATCCGTACGTGCTGGATTTAAGCAAATTTAACAGGAACATTACAGACTGGGACAATGTGAGGTATCTTATGGAAAGTGGAGTGGAAACATTTATTATGACTGTCTGGAGCCCTGAAGCCTGGATGAAAGACAATTATTCTGTTGATATGGCCGGGCCCGGGGTCGGAACAGATAATGATAAAACTGATAATAAACTCTCATATCATTATTATGATGAATTTGCTGAATATCTTGTTGCATATTGCAAAATGTTTCTCGAAGAAACAGGGAAAGAACTTACAGCCATTGGAATGCAAAATGAACCGGCTTTTCATGAACCTTATGGTTCTGCAATTCTTGATCCTGTGCATTTTGCCCAATTAGTTGAAATTGTTGGAGACAGGTTTAAAGAGGAAGGTTTGTCAACAGGTTTTATGGTGCCTGAGCAGGTGCTCTCCCAAAATGCAAATTCTATGGATGACTACATTGATGCTATCCAGCAAAACCCTAAAGCTGATGAATATTGCGACTTTATAGCAACTCATGGCTATGCTGATGACGGTATTGGTGACATAAACCCGGATTTTAGCACATGGTCTGACTTGTATGGACATTGCCAGAAAGGCAAAAACCCCAAAGAACTATGGATGACTGAAACATCGGCTGCTGCGGATACATGGCGACAGGGACTTCAAAAAGCAGGTGCAATATACGGACTGCTTGGCCCTGGTAACGGAAGCTTGTGGACTTCCTTTAATGCTACTGGCCAGTTATTTGATAATTTTGGGAAACCAACATTCTCTTACAAAACATACAAACACTTTACTAAGTTCATCCGTCCGGGGGCGGTACGTGTTTCTGCCAGTTCCCCAACTGATAAAATATTTGCACTGTCTTTTCAAAATGAACAGGAAGATGGTGGGGGCCTTGCAACAGTCCTTATAAACCATAGTGATTTGCCCATGACTGTTTCACTTGAGGTAATGGGGAGTGCTGCACCAATAGCTTATGATGTGTATACAACTGAAGGTCTTAATGATAAAATGATATTAAAACAACAGGCTATTCAGCCCGGGGGTGTGATTATTTTACCTGCAATGAGCATCACCACTGTAAATGGATACCAAGACCAGGACAAAAACACCCTGACAGTAACAAATGGAAATGGGAGCGGAGAATATGTTGCTAATTCACCGGTGACAGTTTCTGCTGGTGAAGCGCCTGCTAATCAAAAATTCTATCAATGGACAGGGGATATCCTGAATATTGAAGATAAATATGCTGAAACAACAACGCTTACAATGCCAAATAAATCCATTAGCATTACAGCTGAGTATGTTGAATTGCCAAAGTATGTTTTGACAGTAGTCAACGGCGATGGTGGAGGCGGGTTTTTTCCGGGTGAGGAAATAAGCATCACTGCAGGTGATTCATCTGAGCTTGATTTGGAGTTTAAAGAATGGCTGGGGGATATAGCTTATCTCGATAATCCGGAAAATAGTCAGGCAACAGTGACCATGCCCGGTAAAAACATTACAATGAAGGCTTCTTATCAATATATTAAATTTGATGTGAAAATTGTCTTAAAAGATGATCATTCAAATCCTGTTAGTGATATTGCAGCCATTATCAACGATGTCACATATACAACAAATGCAGATGGGCAAATCTTTCTGGAACTGGACCCCTGGTGAATACAATTATTCAATCCAGGCAGAGGGATTTTCTGAAAAAACAGGTTCTTTTACTATAGATACAAACCCACAGCAGGTTGAAATTGTTGTTTCACAAACAAACTCTCTTGATAAAGTGATAGAAAATCAAATCAGGATATACCCGAACCCTGTTGTAGAGCAATTAAACATTGATATTCCTGCGGGATATTTTACAAGTTTCCATGTCACTGATTTAACAGGAAAAGTAATTATTTCAGATAAAATATTTGAAAATCAAGTCCAAAAGCATTTGAAGGTGGAGGCCTTGGGTAAAGGTTTCTATTTGTTGATTATAGAAGGAAATAAAGCCAACTATCAGGCAAAATTCATTGTGTGGTAGGTAAAAAAACTGGAAAAAATTCGGCATTTTTCAAAAAGTTGTTAAAGTAGTTATCACTTTTTTCTCAGTATGATTTTTTTTTGTACGAGATTCCTCCCTACGGTCGGAA
>CAZVTW010000356.1:0-6325 GCA_964629805.1 uncultured Bacteroidales bacterium
ATTTATGATAAAATACAAACTTTTAAGGACAAAATATTAACAAATTATCACAAAAAAAATGTTTTTTTATTTAAATTTTTTGTTAATTTAGAAGGTTGTTAATTAATAAAAGTTTAACTTAATAATAAAAAAATAAATTATGACAATCACATTTAATGAATTAAGGAGGATAAAGGATAGTCTCCCGGACGGGAGCATGCACCGCATTGCTCAGCAATTAGAAATCGAAGTTGAAACAGTGAGAAACTACTTCGGCGGTGCAAATTACGAAAAAGGAACAAGTGTTGGATTATACTTCGAGCCGGGACCTGACGGGGGCTTAGTCTCAATGCAGGATACAACTATTCTTGAGATGGCGAGGGATATTATTAACAGAAATCAGCAGCAATATAATTAACTGTTGAAGCAAAAAAATTATATACATAATTGCCGGGAATCCCCCGGCATTTTTTTTATCTACCCAATACAACATTTGATTTTGTATTCTGCTATGTAATTTTATAAATTTTAAATACATTTGCAAATGTTATAGATTCGTTTAAACTAATAAAATAAATATATCAACTAAAAACTCTTATACCATGAAAAAAACAAATAATGTGTATTCATTTTTTTCATTACATCATTTTCTGGCTATTTTGTTGTTAATAACGATGGCATTCAGTGTTCCCGGGTGCAAAAGCAAGAAAAAAGCTGCCGAAAGGGCTGCCAAAGAAAAAGCAGAAGCTGAAGCAACAAAAGTCAGAGACGCAAAAACAAAGTTAAACTCACTGTTGAGTGACAAGTCCAAATCAATTGAAGAATTACAGGAAGAACTGGATGAAGTCAAAGCAAAAAACATTGACGATCCTGAAGTTCAAAAGATGATTCAACAGGTTGAAGAAAAAATTGAAGGAGAAAAAGCCCGTCGGGCCGCAGAGGCAGAAGCCAACAAACCGGAGAATAAACTTAAAAACTATTTCAGTCAGATATCCAATGCAAGCAGCACCGGTATTGCAAATCACCAGATCAAGGAGGCCCTGGGATTATTCTCATCAAAAGAAACCCCGGTTTTGATAATCATTGGTGAATTTAATGGACAAAAGGATTACGACCAGCCAACTACAATATCCAAATACTTAAATTATCTGAAAGACCAGAAAAAAAATCCTAACAAAATAGAAAATATTGTTTTTGATGAAAGCGGTAAAATCAAGGAACTTGAATTAAGAAAGAAATAATGACAAAACAATGATTTTACCAATTGTTAATTAATTCATTTATAACTCTTAAAAATTATCAGATATGTTAAAGAATAAAAATATATATATTGTTTTGTTTCTGCTTTTCTTTCAGGTTTCAGCATTTTCCCAGGACCATGTTTCACCGGAAAGAAAACGTGCCATTGACTCACTCGCCCTTGAGAAAGTACGTGATCTATCTAAATATATCAGTATCATAGGTGATAAAGAAACTGAATGGTCAGAAGCAAACCGTGTCATCGAAAGAGCTCTGGAGCTCTTTATGGAAGGCAGCGAAATAGGCGTCTCATCATTATATCGCGAAGAAGTTAAATACTATTCTATCAGGAAATATTTCGAACGATTACGTGCTCTGAACTATGATAAAGTGACCATTGAGTGGTTCAACATTGAATATGTAAGTGATCTGCAAAAACAGCCGGACGGACGTTATGTTGGGGTCATTACAATTTATCAGAAGTTTGAAGGCAGTACAAAAGAAGGTTTAATATATAAGGACATCACAAAAAAGGACATAACTGTGTATGTTGAGCGTAAATATCAACAGATACATGGCAGGGAAATCGGATTTTGGGATGTTCTGCTTGGCGATATCAGGGTGAAAGAAACGACCAGGTAGATACATTAAACCGGACAATATAACAGTCTGCCAGGCGTTTCTGAAATCAATATATTCTAAATACTCTGAAATATGCGTTGTTATGTTTTTACTACAGTCCTGTTTTTGCTCTGCTGTATCACCTTTACTGATGCTCAAAACCTTAAAATAAAAGGCGCTGAAGATGATGAGAGTGACCTGTACGCCCGTACAAAACAGGTCAATCAGTTTTTTAGAAGATTCAACAGTGAAGAGGACCTTACTGGAAAACGGCTGGATCCTTCTGACAGTCTTTACAGAAACCAGCTATTCAGACGGCAATATATCAGGGAATTATTTGATAAGGAAAGTACTGTTATTAGTCCGGAGTTAAAAGAATCTTTTATTTATGAGGTTACAGATTTTGCAGACCCGAAATATTTAGATTTTCATGCAGGTAACTGGATTTCTGAAGTTCAGGCTGATTTTAACTTTAATGGTAAAAATATTGAACTCAGCCTGTTTTT
Source organism: uncultured Bacteroidales bacterium (assembly GCA_964629805.1). Lineage (GTDB taxonomy): Bacteria > Bacteroidota > Bacteroidia > Bacteroidales > CAZVTW01 > CAZVTW01. The sequence continues at coordinate 2,346 of CAZVTW010000356.1, forward strand.
TGTTTTAGAAAAAGAAAACGGGGGCTCTAAATGGGTCATTAAAACGGTGTATTTCGAAGAATATGCCCAAAGATTTAAAAGTGAAGACGAGCCGGAACCGGCATTCATCCATCCCCTTAGTCATGAAATTGATTTCATGAATTTGAGAAAAGCTTTCAGGCAAAAAGAACATGTCCAGGAGTTTGCTCAAAAAACCTATGTGCCAGACCATCTAACCCTGTTTTTCAATGACATAAAAAAAGGAAGGATGTCATTCATACAGGTCACAAATGTTAAATTCCATATCCTGCAAATTGAACACTGGTATTTCGAACTTTCAGAATACAACAGAAAAGGATATAATGCAGGCTGGCTCATCTCAAACCTTATTAAAGTCCCTGAGAAAGAAAAAGGACAATTTATAAAATTTATTTACCATGAACTGGAATAAGTTTATCATCATTGTCATTGCTTATTGTTTTATTTCAATGTGTTTTTATCATGTATCCTTTGCACAGGAAGGACACCTGAAATCAGATACAACCGATCTTGACATTGAAGAGTTAAAAGGTTATGCCAAAATGATGGTTGCAGACCTGGAAGTTATCTTCAACATGCTTGGCAGCCAGGACACACCGAATAAGGAAAAAGATGTTATTATCAAGGATAGCTATATCAAATTTTTCCGGGATGAAAAAGTTCAGATACAGGATGATCTTGATGAGAATCGTGACATGACTATCAACAAAGATGTACAGGCGTATCTGAAAGATATTGATTTCTTTTTTAAGGATGTTGAATTTGACTTTGAGATACAAAATGTAAATCATTATTTTAATGACGACAACAAGTTATTTTTCGTTGTTGAGATGAACAGAAATCTCAAAGGAATCACACTGACGAATGATAGTATCAATAACAATCAGTTGCGGTATGTTGAAATAAATTATGATATTCCCAATAATTCGTTAAAAATTGCCAGTATCTACACGAGTAAGTTAAACCAGGAAGAAGACCTCAGAAACTGGTGGAACAATCTCTCTGCCGAATGGCAGGATTTTTTCGGGAATGACATCCTTATTTCAGACAGTATCAACCTTAATGATATTGAATTGATAGATGATTCGACCCTTATTATTAATGGCGAGCCGGTTACCTCCTTTAACAGGTCAGCTCTTTACAGGAATCTGAAACGCATCAGCAATATGCAGGAGATTGATTTATCGGGAAATCTTGAAATAACCGATCTATCGGCCATAAGTAAACTATCAGAACTCCAGGAAGTTAATATTTCAGACACACGTGTAACCGATATCATTCCACTGCGAAACCTGACAAAACTTGAAGTCCTTGTATGTTCCAAATGTCTGATTGATGATATAAGTCCCCTGAAATACGCTACAAATCTCAAAGAACTGTATTTTAACCACACACCTCTCTCAAAGATTTCCGTCCTTGAAAACTTTCCAAAGCTTGTCAAACTTGACATATCCGGTACTAAAGTAAATGATTTATCACCCGTTGCAAGTCTTGACAGCCTGGTAGACCTGAGAATTGGCAATACACTGGTATCCGACTTATCCCCGCTGCAAAATCTGAATAAACTGGAAATTCTGAACTGCTCGAATACAAACATCACAGACCTCTCACCCCTAAGTGAAACACATCATCTCACACTTCTTTTTTGCAATAACACTGGAGTTGGAAGCCTGGAACCATTACAGGGACTCAAAAAAATTCAAAAAATATATTGTGATAATACAAACATAAGCCTTGACGAGGCTAATATTTTTATGGCTGACCATCCCGGATCACTTGTTATTTATGCCACTGATGAACTTGCAAGATGGTGGGAAAATCTATCTGACGGATGGCGCTCAGTTTTTGCATCTTATGTCCCCTTTGACAATAAAATAACAAAGGAGCAATTACATGAAATAGCAAAACTGACAAAAATTGATATAAATAACAACAAAAGCATCAATACATTAAAACCGCTCAGTAAGTTAACCCACCTGAGGTTTTTAGATGCAGAAGGGACAAATATTAATGCATTAAGTCCTTTGGCCTTCCTGATAGATTTAAAGCATTTAAATTGCTCACATACAGGAGTCGTCAGCCTGAGCCCACTATCTAATCTTCGTTCACTGGAAGTACTCAATTGCGAGAATACCGGCGTATCCAGCCTTGATCCGATACTGGATTTACCTAACCTGAAAATGGTGTATGTGGATGCAACAGAAGCAAGCATGGGCAAATCGAAACAGAGTTTGTACCGGTTTATTGATAAACATCCTGATTGCCTGGTAATTTACAGAACCGGCGATTTAAAAATCTGGTGGGACAACCTGTCTCATGACTGGCGGGCTATCTTCAGGAAATTTGTACATGTTGACAGTCAACCAACAAAAGAGCAGCTACATAAAATCGTATCACTCAAAAAATTAGACCTCTCTGACAATCCTGTCCCGGATATAGAACCTCTCAATAAACTCCGCAGGCTGGAAGAATTGAATATTGCAGGGACAGTCACGAAAGATTTGCATCCTATCAGAAAAAACACCAGGCTTATTCATCTTAATTGCTCAAGGAATCCTGTTCAAAACCTTGAACCATTAAAAAACATGAACCGCCTGAAGTATATCAACTGCGAAAACACACAAATTGAATCATTAGAACCTCTCGCCTATTGTCAAAATATTGAAGTGCTGAAATGCTCCGGTACAAAAATTAATAAACTGAAAGGTCTCGAATACCTTTACAGACTTAAAAAGCTGGATTGTTCAAACACAGATGTCAGAAAACTGAAACGTCTTGATGAACTTAAATATCTGCAACAACTTAAATGTTTCAACACCCGTATTTCCGAAAAAAGAGTAGAGAAGTTCAAAAAATCTCATCCCGAGTGTGAGGTGATTTATTATTAAGGGGTACTGAAACAAACAACTGTCAAAAAAATAAACAGAATAAAAAGACGTGATTTTAAACTATATTTGGATAGGTTTCATTCTTATTGCTTTTTTAGTAGGGGCTATACGTCTTTTTCTCCTGGGTGACGCAGAGATTTTCCCAACTCTGGTAAATGCCACATTTGATGCAGCAAAAACCGGCTTTGAAATATCCCTTGGGCTGACAGGTGTACTTACCCTGTGGCTTGGTCTGATGAAAATAGGTGAAAAAGGCGGAGCAGTGAGTATCTTCTCAAAACTTATCGGTCCGTTTTTCCGGAAACTATTTCCGCAAATTCCCAAAGACCACCCTGCCACGGGCTCTATCCTGATGAATATTGCTGCTAACATGCTCGGGCTGGACAATGCCGCCACACCAATGGGTCTTAAAGCAATGAAAGAACTCCAGGGCTTGAACCCGGATAAAAAAAGCGCTTCAAACCCTATGATCATGTTCCTGGTCTTAAACACTTCAGGCCTGACTATTATTCCGATAAGTGTCATGGTTTTCAGGGCACAACTTGGAGCGGAAGACCCCTCGGATATATTTATTCCCATACTTCTGACAACATATTGCTCAACAATTGTCGGTTTAATTGCAGTTGCCATCTATCAGCGGATAAACCTGTTAAACAGAATCGTACTTGCTTATCTGGGGGGCGGTACAGCAATCATAGCCGGTATCATCTATTATTTCTTCACCCTTGAAAAAGAAAAAATAGCTGAAGTGTCATCCACTGCAGGAAACTTTATCTTGTTTTTTATCATTATCCTGTTTATCACACTTGGAGTCATAAAAAAGATAAATATTTATGAGACATTTATCGAAGGCGCTAAAGAGGGATTTTCAATAGCGATAAAAATCATTCCCTATCTGGTTGCCATTCTTGTTGCTATTGCTGTTTTCAGGGAATCTGGTGCGATGGATTATCTGGTAGGAATTATCGAGCGTGGCGTACAACTTGCCGGTCTGAACACAGATTTTGTACCGGCCTTACCCACTGCATTTATGAAACCTCTCAGCGGTAGCGGAGCACGTGGTATGATGGTAGA
>CAZVTW010000357.1:0-6287 GCA_964629805.1 uncultured Bacteroidales bacterium
CAATACCAGGCAGAAAAAAATTGGTGTTTTTCAAGTTAGTTTTCCGAATTCTTGTAAATCCTTCCCTTAATAGCTCTCTAAGGCAAATATAATCCATGTGGATGAAAGCAACCAAAAGGAACGGCATAAACCCACTTGCTTTCCCGCGGGCACTTTTATTCCGTTTCCTTTTGGTTGTATCATCCACTAACATTTCTGGATGCTAAGATATCAATTAAGGGATGGTGACTATTAATTTGATAACTTTTTTTACAACATGAATTTAACATTTAACTAAAACTTCAATCAATTCTTTAAACTTTTGTGCCACTTCTTGTTCTTTTGGGATTTCAGAATAGGCTAACATGGAAAGCTCATTTGTATAAATTGTCTTCAGTTTCTCCCAAATTGCATCAAAATCCTTAATTAAAGCAGAATCCTGAATGCTCTTCTTGTTCCAGCCTGATGGTTCATCAAATTGTTGTTGATCGTGTGTCAGTACGTTACGAAATTGAGTTTTAAAATCTTCTGAATTAACGTAGTTGTTACATACTTCATCTTGCAGCAAGTAGTATAAATCATAAAAATGCCTTATTTTACCAGAAATGCTTTCTATTGGATTTTTATCAAATGAAAAACGAATGAGCGAAACCAACTTCTCCATAAAAGTTTGCTCTTTATCCAACACATTTACCTCAAAGCCTGCCAAATCAAATGTATGAACCAATTCATCTTGATTTTTATTTTGAAGGTATTCTCCTATCATACTTTGAATACCAAGCTTGTGATGGGGAAATGGATTTGCAAAAGAATTAATCTCAACTATTATTGTTTCCGGAATGGTATCTTTTTGTTTCTTTTTCTGAGATATCGGGAATTCATATACAGCTTTTCTAAAGCGGGAACCTTTACTGGTTACTCCTTCTACTTCAATCTCCATTAAGTCACAAGCAATTTCTTTTCCAACCGTTTTTATCAATGTTTTTATTTGATTACCACTTGCTCCGGGAGTGATAATTACTGCTATATCAATATCCTCAGAAAAACGGTTAATGAGTTTGTGTCCTTTCGATAAAGAAGTACCACCTTTAAAAACAACCGAATCGACATATATGCTTTCGGATAACCGTTTTAATACTAAGCTAATCCAATAGTCTTTTTCGATGAAATTCGGTGCAATATTCGTATTGTTGCTTGTAACCTGAATGGCACTCTTTAATGCTTCTTTATTTGTATGTAGTTTCATCTTATTCTCCATTTTTCTTTTGATGCAAGTGTATTGGCTGAAATTGAAAAATTATATGTAGTTGCTGGATTTAAGGATTCAAATATTGCTTGTGTGCCATTACCATTTTCAATCATATCAATAATAGCTCCAGTCAATGCTCGTGTTGATGCATTATAATTTAAAACTAATTTTTTTAGTTTAATAAGCCTCTCAGGGGTAAGGTCTTTAACAATAGCAATAAACCGTCTACAAGATTGATTTTGGTCCGTATCTGGTATATCCTTAATAAATCTGATACTATCAAGTATCTGTAATAATGGAATATTGTCTTTTGTTATTTTATTAGCCTGTTTAATAAATCGGATTTTGTATATTCCACGGGTAATTGCCTTCTTTTCATTATTACTGCCAATCTGAATTGTGTTTGAAACCTGTGTCGTTAGTAACAAAGAGTTAAATACAGAAAATCCGGTGAGGTATCCTACAACCTTTTTGTCTTTATAAAGTAAGTCTTTAACTACTTGATAAGTATCAGGTTTTAATTCTCCAAACTCAGTTATTTGAGGTTTATAGTATCTTCCCTTTGAAAGTTTACGAAGTTTATCTTCTTTTACCAACCTGTTTAAGGCTATTATTACAGCATTCGTTTTTTCAGGTTCAAAACCTAATTCGTTATAGGTGAACACATAGCCAGCTTTAAAATTTGATATTTTACTTAATATTTCTGCTGAAGTTCTCATACAGTACAAATATAACATAAATAATTTAATGAAATGTTAATACGGGTAAAAACATTTCATTAATCTCCATGATATAGATTTTCTCTACTTCTACTTAGTTAAACATTTGGAAGGATATACTTTTAGGAAAATTATCTTAGGGTGTAGAAGCAAGAAAGGTCCGTCCCCGAAGGAACAGACCTTAACAACTCAACCCAAAACCACAAAAAACTATAGGAAAACCATCAAAAATCAGCAGAAATGATCTTCTGTTCAAGCAGAATCATTCTTTGTTCAATGAAATTAATTTTTTGGTTAATCAACTGCTGGCACCCGTCAATCTGTGTTTGATTCACAACCACATTATTTTTAACAAGTTCAAGCTCTTTTGATACCTTTTTAAAGTCAGAATGCAATTGTTTTAAAAAGTATGCTATAATCGAAAGCAAACAGGTAAAAACGTAGCTGATTATCACATTTACAATCATTGTATCCATCTACTCTCAATTAAAATGTTGATTCAACTTTTGCTGAATGTCCGGAATTCAGTAAATAGTATCCACCATTTACTTCCTGGTAAAATTCAATTCCCAAAACATTTGCAACAGTTACATCTGTACTCATTACCGGAGCTCCGGAAAATGAAGCTGAAAGTGATAAATCAGCTGCAAGTGGGGTATTAATATCCAAGTACGCTGAATATGCGATGTTTATCAGACTATTTAAAGCCTCATCAACTTTGACTTGTTCTATTCGTTTCATTTTGAAATGCTTGTTCATTTATGTTTCCAATTCTTCATTGGTAAGAAAAGGTTTGTCAACCTCAACAGTTTTATAGGTCAGTGGGGCAAATAGATCATTTTTGAGCCATCCATTGGCTAATCAATTCGAATAACTTTGTCCAGGTTACGACTATATTTCACTGTGCTGTTTTGATTACAATTTCGAACAGTTTTCAGAAATACTTCATAATCCTGGATAAATTTTGGAGTAATTTCAGGGAAGGAGATATCTTTTTTTTTGTATTTGCTGTAAAGAAATTCCCTGGTATGTCTCAAAGATGTTTCATGTCGTTTATAGGTGCTTTCAGATACACCTTTTCCAATGAGTTTTTTCAAATCTTCATTATGCTCAATATAAGCACCAATAAGAGTGATGTTTGCATCATCAATACCCAGGTAACGATTTTTGATATTCACAGCAGTTACTTCCTGACCTGCTAATTGTAAATCTTTTTGAATCTCGTAAACATCATGTTGAACTTGTTCTAAGTAATTGTTGAATTCTTTCCCTTCTCTGTTTTTTTCTTAGAACATCCTTTTACAGAATCCCATTCATCCGGCAGAATAGTTCGTTTAATACTAAACTCAGATACTTTGCCATTAATAGTGATTCGTAGAAAAACAGGTGCTTCACCGTTTTTTTTAAGTTTATTCCTTTTAACAATAAACAAGAATGAAAATGTACTACGTTTCATGTCTTAAAAGTTTTAAAAAGTCAAACGATTCAATTAAAAAATTAAGTTTGAAATGTAGCAAACAAGAACATTTTCAAGAAATGTAATCGACTGCAAGCCAGTGCAAAAGAGTCTAAATCGTGACCTTTTTTTAATATCCAAAATGGGTCACGAATAAGACACCAAAAAATTGCTTTTTGGTGCATTTTTCTGCTTTATAGTGCTTCATGCAAAAATAGGAAAGTGTTAATTTACAGTGATTTGCGGTCCTTTCAGGAGGGAAAAAGTGGAGCTGGAGGGATTCGAACCCTCGTCCAAACAGACGACAATACAGCTTTCTACATGCTTAGCTTCTTATTGATTGTCGGGTATAACCCGGAAAAAAGCGCCCAAGTTAAACCTTATCTCCTAAATTTTCGCCTTGGCACCGGAGCCTTGCCAAAACTATCCCGAAATTAATGGCACCCTGTATGCTAACGGGAATCAGGCGGTCCCGCCGGCAGGATGTCCCGTCCCTGGCATCTTATGCCGGGATTAAGCAATAATCTACTGTTTTTCGATTATGCAGCGAGAGCGTAATCATTAGATTCGCCGTTTATAGGTTTGTGACCAGTTGATAACGGGCTTTCTCACAGGGCCCGGCATGCTTACTATACCACCTGCCTGCTGTCAAAACCATGTCAGCCCCTTGCAGTGTGATAGTTCAGGAAATATGAAATAATTTCATATTGACTTGTCGGTTAATAATCAATCGTGTTCATTATACGTAAATTCCTTGTTTTTATTATTTAAGGCAATGAAAAAATAAGATGACATATAAATTATTTTATTTGAATAGAAAGACAACAACATTTTTTTTATTTTTGAATTGTTTTATGATAAAAGCATACTCATACTTTTTAAGGGAAATAAAGTTGATTTTTACCAGATGATAAATATCGGTATACTCCGGGAAACAAAACTTCCGCCGGACCCGAGGGTGGCTATTACACCAGGCGGTTGTCATTCTTTATTAAAGAAATACCCGGGTCTGAATATATGTGTTCAAACTAGTCCTAATCGCTGCTTTGATGATAAAGAATATCAAAAAGCAGGCGCTATTATAACCGAAAAACCTGACAATTGCGAGATCCTTACAGGCATCAAGGAACTTGATATTAAAACTATCATTCCCGGAAAAACATATCTTTTTTTTGCTCATGTGGGTAAAAAGCAACCACACAATAGAAAGCTACTACAAGCCCTCAAAAAAAATAAGGCGACATTAATCGATTATGAATATATCACAGATGAAACAGGTAATCGTCTTATTGCATTTGGTAAATGGGCCGGACGAGTTGGTGGATACAATGCTGTAAGGATGATGTGTAAAAAATTTTCCGATAAAGATTTGCCATCGGCAACCGAATTGAAGGATTATTCAACGCTGAGACAATATCTTGAAACAATAAAAATACATCCGGTAAAAATTCTGTTGACAGGTGGAGGCCGGGTTGCCAGCGGTATCGTTGATATTCTGAATATTTTGAATATACAGAAGACAAGCCCCAAAGATTTCTTACATCAGAAATATGATTACCCTGTTTTTTGTCAAATAGATATCAGAGAGTATTTTGAGCATAAAGATAGTGGAGGTTTTCATGAAAATGATTTTTTTAAACATCCGGCTGATTATCTGAATCAGTTTAAAAAATATGTATCAAAAACTGATGTTTATATAGCCGGCCATTATTGGAATCCTTTATCTCCTGCTTTTTTTAGCTCAGAGGATATGCAAAAACAGGATTTCAGAATAAAAATCATTTCAGATATTAGTTGTGACGTACCGGGGCCAATCCCATCGACCACACGAACATCGACCACAGAACGACCCTTTTATGATATCAATCCACGCACACTACAAGAAGAAGCGCCATTCAGTGATGAAAAAAATATTACAGTGTCGGCTGTTGATAATCTCCCATGTGAATTACCTGTTGATGCTTCGGAAAATTTTAGTAAAATAATGGTTGAGAAAATTGTACCGGAAATATTGAATGAAAATTCACCAATAATTGATCATGCAACAATACTTAAAAATGGTCAATTGACCAAAAAATTTAGCTATCTGAAAAATTACGCTGAGGGAAACGAATGAGCGTAGATTTTTTACCTGTGAAATAATGAATTAATCATGAGGGGCCTGAAATGTTTTACTTTTCCGGCTGAGAAAGGATTTCTTTCGCACCGTCATATACTTCCCAGTCAATATCTTCATAGTTGAAATCAACATTTTTCCATTTTCTGTGTCCATCACTAACCAAATCTGAATAATTATCCCTGATTGTCCTGAGAAATTTGTATACTTTTTCTTTCTCTCCGGGGATTGTTTCTGAAATGTTGGTTGCCAGGACAGATTTAACGGCATATGTTTTTGTTCTTTTATCCTGCCATTTATAAGTATATTCAGGTATAACAGATTTTGAGTACACTTTTTTGAGTTTCCTGCTTTTTATGTTGACCAGTTTAAGATTGATGTCTTCTTCATATTTCGAAAGTTTATCAGCAGGAGCATATCCCACAAAAAACAAGGCCTCAATATCACCTTTTAAAAGCGCTTCAAGGGCATCTTCAAAACCCATTTCAACCTCTATCCACTGAACACCTGTAATTTTTTGAATCAGTCTTGCAGTAACTTGTGTACCCTGCTTTTTTGAACCGATTGCAACTTTCCTGTCTCTTAAATGTTTCAGTCGTCTTATGTCGCTGCTGTTTCTGGCAATCAGGTGTATCTCCTCATCAGCAAGCGGAGTGAGAATTTTGATGCTTTTATATTTTGAAGTTCCTTCTTCCTGTTCCCTGATTTTCTGGTCTATCAACACATCATATTGCATAAATGTAACAAAAGGCTTTGTATTGGCAATAA
>CAZVTW010000358.1:0-6272 GCA_964629805.1 uncultured Bacteroidales bacterium
TATACCGGCTGATATAAGTAAAATCCGGGACATTGCTGCTTTATTCAGTAAAATCTTCTATAATCCTTTTAAACTATTGGAAATAAAACGGAGTAAGTTTTGGCAAAAAAACTAGCTAATATCGAAATAAAAAAATTATTTGAAAAATTCGTCCTATGGTCTCTGCTTTTACTGATAGTTACTTTTTTTAGTATTGCCACGGGTGGCCTTTTTATTTCACCTCGGAACATTATAAATATACTTGTCCAGTCCTCACTTACCGGTGTTGTTGCTATTGGCATGACTTTTGTTATTCTTACCGGCGGTATTGATTTATCCGTCTCCGGAGTGGCGATGTTTACGGCAATTTTCGGAGCAATTTTAATGGATAAAGGATTTAATTGGTCGCTTGTTCTTGCGGCCATGTTATTTACCGGCGTTGTTTTCGGACTGATAAACGGATTTGCCGTTACAAAATTGAAAATGGTTCCATTTGTAACTACGCTGGCAGTACTTAACATTTCAAGAGGGTTAGGTAAATTAATCAGTAATGCCCAATCAATATTTATTCCAACAAAAGTCCATGCTGTTTTCGGTCAGGGTAAGGTTTTAGGTCTGCCTGTCACGATTATTATCCTTGCCGCAGCCCTTTTAATAGCTGCGGTAAGCCTTAGATACACAAGATTTGGGAGAAAAATCTATTCCGTCGGAGGAAATACGAAAGCAGCCTGGCTTGCAGGTATAAGGACAAATCGGATTATTTTGATGGTATATGTCATCTCTGGTTTTTGCGCTGCATGGGGAGCAATACTCATTACCTCCCGATTAATGAGCGCGTCTACGTTGATCGCACAAGGGCTGGAGTTGGACGCGATTGCCGCATGTGTTATTGGCGGTAATAGTCTATTCGGCGGTGAGGGAAACGTAATTGGTACTGTCTTAGGGGCTATTCTCATAAGCATAATAAATATCGGTTTGAACCTCATGGGTGTATCGCCATTTATACAGGAAATCGTAAAAGGTTTAATCATATTTTTTGTAATTGCAATCGATGCAAGTAAATCAAAGAGAGAATTTTAACTGGAAAAAAATTTATTAAAAAGGAGGGATTAAGGATTAAGAAGAATGGAGGATTGGTAAATAATAAACTATTTGAAACAAAAAACAATTTTTGGAGGATTATGAAATGAAAAGAATGAGAATTGTAATGGTTTCCGCGGTATTATTGGTTTTCTCTGCGGCTATGCTTTTTGCCGGAGGGAAGCAGGAACCTTCCGGGGAAGAAAAAACAATGTCGACTGAAAGTAAGGAGGAGGCCGGAAGTAAGTTTGAAAGGCTTTTACAGGATAAGTTCGTTATCTATATTTCAAATGAAGCTCTAAGCGGTTGGCAAACCACGAATACCCAATTCGTTAAATCTTTGGTTGAAAGGGCCGGAGGAAAATGCAGAATATACAATGCGGAGTTCGATGCCGGAAAGCAATCCCAGCAAGTAGATGATGCAATCGTACTGAAGCCAGATATGGTCTTGATTAAGCCGGTAGACGCTTCCGGCATCGTACCTTCAATTAAGAAGCTTAATGAAGCCGGAATTCCGGTTATTAGTATTGATATTAAACCCGCAAACCTTTCCGGGGTCCTGACTCATATACAAACCGACCAATACTTACTGGGGGCAATCAACGCGGAATACCTCTCAGAACGTTTCAGCTTAAAAGGAGTAGATTCTAAAGTGATTGGCATATTGGGACAACTTGATATCAGTCTCGGTCATGATAGATGGGCGGGTTTTTCGGAAAAGGCGGAAGAACTCGGGAATGTCAAAATAATGGGAAGCGTAGAAGCGAAATGGGACAGCATAAAAGCGATGGATGCTACTCTTGACCTGCTTTCCCGATATCCCGATACAAATTCAATTTATATTATGTCCGATATGATGCTCCAAGGCGTAATCCAGGCTTTAAATACTCAAAACAAGCTTTATGATATATCCGATGACAGACATATCAGCATATTTTCTATTGACGGTGATCCGACGGGCCTGAAATACATACGAGCAGGATATGTAGACCACATAGCTGAGCACAACGCGGCTTTACATGCAGACATCGCATTTAAAGTAATGGTTGACTATTTTAACGGATTTAATATCCCCTCGGAATTGGAATTTGCTCCTTTTGGGATCACAAGTGAAAACATCGATGATCCGAACCGCTGGGGTAATTATGATATAGACAATGTAAGTAATTGGGCATTGATGGCCCATGACAGATATATCATGAAAACCGAAATAAAATAATTAAAGAGTTTTTAAATTAGTATGGGCAATGGCCAAGCTATTGCTCATACCTTTTTAGAAAGTAAAGATAATTAATGCAAAATACACCAATTGTATCGCTAAAAAATATATCAAAAACATTCGGTGCAACCCGAGCATTGAACAATGTGTCCGTTGATCTTTACAAAAAACAAGTTCATTGTTTTGCCGGTGTTAACGGAGCCGGAAAGTCCACGCTAATGAAAATATTGCTCGGTGTAACGCGGCAAGATGCCGGTGAAATTATCATATCCGGAGAAAAAGTCGATTTTAAAAGTCCGATTGAAGCAATGGAAAGAGGAGTATCAATGGTATTCCAGGAGCTCAATCTCTTTCCTAAAACAACAGTTGCTGAAAACATTTTATTGGCAAATTATCCCCGCAGGCGTTTGCTGATAAATTGGCGTGAGGGCTTTACGCTTGTTGGAAAATTTCTGAATTCATTGCAGATTGATATAGACCCGCGAACGAAAATCGAGAATTTATCTCTACATGAACAGCAATTAATCGAAATTGCAAAAAGTGTATATTTTGATCCGAAAATTCTTATTTTAGATGAACCAACTTCAAGCCTGTCATACAATGAGGCGCAAATTCTTTATTCATTAGTACGTAGATTAAAACAGAAAGGTTTGGCAATAGCCTTTATAACCCACAATATGGATGAAATTCTGGATCTGTCCGATAGAATAACCGTTTTACGGGACGCGGAGTGTGTATCACAAGGAGAGACAGCTAATTATAACGCAAAAATTATCATCGACAATATGCTTGGCAGTTCAGCTGATTTTTTTGAAAAGAAATCGGGCTACGTTCAAAATATTAATGAAAAATTACTCCAGGTAACAAAACTGCAATATAAAAATTCATTAAAAAATATAAATTTTCATGTATTCAAAGGTGAAATCCTTGCTTTTACAGGATTAGTCGGTTCAGGGATAAGCGATTTGGCTAGAACATTATTTGGAATACATGGAAAATTTTCAGGAATCATAGAGACAGATGAAAAACAATTTTTGATAAAAAATCCCGTATCTGCAATAAAAAACGGCATAGGTTACCTTCCAATTTCGAGAAAAGAGGAGGGTATTTTCCACAATTTCAATGTTAGGCAAAATGTCACAATCACTATCATTAATGCTTTCAAGGCAATAATTTCCCGGATAAAAGAAAAAAGAATCGCGGAAAAATTCTGTGCCGTAACCAATGTAAAGATGGAAAACGTTGAAGTTTCAATCAATTCTTTGAGCGGAGGAAACCAGCAAAAGGTCGTGTTGTCCCGGTGGCTTGCAAAGAAACCGAGGATATTACTTTTAGACGACCCTACTCGTGGCATAGATGTGGGAGCGAAAAAAGAAATATATAACGCTTTGAGAGACATTGTAAAAGACGGAAGCGCAATCATCCTGATGTCTTCCGAGATCGATGAAATACTAAGCGCATCGGACAGGATTTATGTAATGCGAGAAGGTGCAATAATTTCCGAGTTATTGACCCGTGACACTGATAAAAAGGAAATTCTTCACTATGCTATGCTTTCCGGTCCTTCCGAATAAAAACAAATACCGTATATCAGGGAGAACGTGGTGACCGTTAAAAAATGTACATATAAAAACTTTGGGAAGTGTATTGAACTCTCAAACGGCATCATTCAGCTAATTATTACGGTAGAGATAGGACCTCGAATCATTCGCTATGGTTTTATCGAGCAGCATAATGAATTTTGTGACGATGCTCCTCTTACATTAGAAGTAAAAGACGATACATGGAAATTATTAGGGGGCCACAGAATGTGGTTTAGTCCTGAAGCATTCCCAAGAACATATCAACCCGATAATAACGCGGTCGAATGGGAGGAAACACAAACAGGTATAAAAATTACCACTGAAATACAACCATGGGTACAGATGAAAAAAGAAATTGAAATATCACTGGATCCTAACTGTACCAATGTCACGGTCAGACATACATTGATTAATAATAACGCTTGGCCTGTTGAATGCGGTGTTTGGGCATTAACGGTCTTGGCTCCCGGAGGGATTCAAATTATTCCGTTACCGACGGAAAAAATCCATTTTAGTGAAGGAGCAAAAGGGCTTAAACATCTTGTACTATGGTCATACGCTTACTTCAATGATCCTCGGATCGGCCTATATACTAAATACATATCACTTAGGCAAGACGAGAAAATAAAAGATGATTTTAAGATGGGATCCATAAATAGTGCCGGATGGAGTTGTTATTTAAATAATAATCATCTGTTCATAAAAAAATTTCCATATGATAAGGACGGCGTATATCCTGACGGAGGGGTTTCATATGAAACGTATACCTGTGACTTTATGATGGAAATGGAATCGTTATCACCTTTAAAACTGGTTGACCCGGGACAGAGTACATTCCACACCGAGGAGTGGGAATTGATTGATAATGTTCATGAAAAAATAGAAACTGAAGAAGATATTGATATAATCGTACAAAAATACATTGCAGGTCTGTAGAAAACAATACAATTCCCCCGACGGGGAAATTACCGTACTTCCCAGTGCCGTAATATTCTTTTCTTTTTCGTCGAACACGATTCCCGCTTCGAGAACAGGCAGCCCGGATTATGCATTTTTTCGCCGTACCGCTTTTCAGCCAGCTGACACAGCGGGGAGGGAGCATCCGGCCAGCCTTTACCGGCGACCTTGAATTCGAATATCCAGATATGTTTTTTAGTCTTTACCCTTATATCGCTTCTCATACTTTTAATTGTATGTTAAAATAGAAGCGAGTATTTTAACATGGATACGAAAATAGTCCCAAGATATTTGCACAAACCGGTTGTTGAAGATTTAGATAAGAAAATGGTTTTTATTTCCGGTCCCAGACAGTTGGGAAAGACCACTTTCAGCCGTTCTCTCCTGCCCCTGTTTCCTTCAACCCTTCCCGAAGCGTACCTGAACTGGGATTTCGGCGGGGACCGGGAAAAAATCCTCAAGGAGCGTTTTCCCGCCGGACAGGGACTGCTTATTCTCGACGAAATACACAAGTTCGGCCGCTGGAGGCAGACGGTGAAAGGGCTCTATGACAAGCGGAAAGAAGAGCTGAAAATTCTCGTTACGGGAAGCGGCAGACTCGATTACTACAGTCACGGAGGAGATTCTCTGCAGGGACGGTACCATATGTACCGGCTACATCCGTTATCTCTGGCGGAGGTTGAGGGTGGGGAAGAAAAAAACCTGGCGCAGCTGCTGCAGTACGGAGGATTTCCCGAACCTTTTTTTGAAACCTCTGAACGGATGACACGGCGATGACGAAGGGAATATAACAAAAGGGTCATCGATGAAGATCTTAATTCTCTGGAAAATGTTAAGGACATCAGCCTTATCGCTCTCCTCTTTTCACGTTTGCCGGCGCTTTGCGGGTCGCCTCTTTCTATAAACAGTTTGAGCAATACGCTGCAGGTTTCACATAATTCGGTGAAACGCTGGCTTGCAATGCTTGAAAATTTATACCTTATATTTAGGATCTACCCTTTTGGAGCACCTACGGTAAAAGCGGTTAAAAAAGAGGCGAATCATTACCACTTTGACTGGACGGTTATAGATGAGGAGGGTATAAGATTTGAAAACCTTACGGCCTGCCATCTTTTGAAATGGGTACATTTTCAGCAGGACTACGAAGGACTCGAATATGAACTCCGCTATTTCCGCGATATCGACCGCAGGGAGGTTGATTTCGTTATTACTTTAAACGGTGAGCCTGTCCGGTTCATCGAGTGTAAAATGCGGTACCGGGAAACGAGTCGAAGCCTGAAATATTTAAAGAATAAATTCCCTGACATAGAAGCTGTACAGATCATTTATAACGGTGATGATGATTTTTTCGATAAAAGCGGCATCAGGATTATGCCCGCGGCGCGGTTTTTAAGAACGCTGATATAGCTGAGTTAAAAAAGCGCCTGCTATTCCTTTGAAACCGGAAGCTCCAG
>CAZVTW010000359.1:0-3538 GCA_964629805.1 uncultured Bacteroidales bacterium
AAAGATAAATTGTAAAACAAAAAAAAACAATTAACATGACATTTTTAAAGACAACAGCATTCATTATTTTTTTCATTGGAATTTTTATTCAGGGAGAATGTCAGGATTATCCCGACGATTTTTTTAATAGTCAAAAACAGACTATTAAATCAAAAATTTTAGGACAGGAGAGGTTATTATTTATTTACCTGCCATTCGAATATAATAAAAATCCGGAACAAAAATTTCCTGTTTATTATGTTGCGGATGCTCCTGCAACCTCAAATCTTTTTTTTGATATGATGCGCTTACACGGAATAGTCAATACTGTACCAAAATGTATAGTCGTTGGTTTGTCAAGTGATGGCAGAAACCATAACCTTCATCCTGACAAGGGAGCAGGGGATTATCTCCGGTTTATTAAAACGGAAGTTATCCCATTCATAGAAAAAAGTTACCGGACAGCGCACTTCAGGGGACTTGCCGGTCATTCACTGAGTGGTGATTTTACATTGTTCGCCCTGTTGCATGAACCACCCCTTTTTAATGCCTATATCGCGGGAAGTCCGGGGCCGCCTGAACCAATTCTTAAAATGGTAAAAAATTCGGATAAAAAAATTCAATCCCCTGATCAATATACATTTATATTTTCATCAATAGGTTCACAAGAAGTTACAGCTGTTGATAATTTCAGGAAACTTGAAAGTGCTCTTTCAGAAAAAATGGGTAAAAATATTGAATTTCATTTCAGAGTAAACAATGAGGAAGATCATATCTCCAATATTGCTGTCAATTTTCAGCAGGCAATAAAAACACTTTATCATGACTGGAAATTTCAATTACCGGAACAATTCGATAAGCCAGCAGGTCAGCTTATAAAAGACCATTATAATAAACTGGAGAGGAAGTTTGGTTATGAAATACCAATCGGAGAATGGGAAGTATTTTTCCCTGTGATGGACCAGCTTGCTAAACAAGGTGATTTTAAAAATGCCATCAGCGTACTGAATTACTGCATTAAGATGTATCCGAAATCAGACCAGGCCCATGCTTTCCTGGCAAAAGCCTATTTCGATACAGGCAATATGGAAGAAGGTAAAAAACATCTTGAAAAAGCCCTGGAATTAAATCCGTATAATCAATACGCTATCAGAATCCGCAAAATGCTGGAGAACAGAAAATAAAACGGAAATGAGTTGGTGGGTGTTTGTTTTGGCAGGAGTAATGACCCTGATGATAGCATTGTTAACGGTAAGTTTTCAATCATTCAGGACTGCAAGGAAAAATCCTGTCGAATCACTCAGATATGAGTGATGAAAACATCGACACGAAGCTCCGTGTTCAAAGCGCTTCGTTATGAATAAAACGAAGTACGTAGATTCTCGAACCAAAGTTACGGGTGCGAAGCTTTGAGATATGAAAAGAAATATTTATTTATTATAAACATGGAACAGTAAAAATGACTTTCCGCGACAGGCCTGATTATATGTAAATGTAAAAAGTGAAAATCAATTCTCAATAGCAAGATTGTGAGTCTTTTCTGTTACATACACATTGCCCATTTTTGTTTTGGTCATGGCTAAAATGGTTATTTTTTTCATGACAAACTGGCCGGGAGGCACGTAAAATTCACGTTTCCCTTTTCCGTCTTTTGATGTGAGTTCTATCCTGAGCTTTCTGTCTGCATCTGTTTCTTTAACCAAAAAATATTTCACATTCTTTCGGTTATCCGAAAGTCTGAATTCAAGAATATATTCATTTTCAAATGCCAGCTTGTCTATAGGATTAAATATAATTTCAGGAAAATTTTTATTGGCCGGATTTCCGTTGACATTATATTCTTTTAAACCCCGAACCGGGTATCCGTTACGGAAAGGTATCTCAGCTTTCAGATTCCCGTTTCTGTAATATTTTTTTCGTATTCCTTCCATCTTTCCCTTAACGTATGGGGTTTCCCTGTACAATTCCCCGGTTTCGTAATACCATTTTGATGCTCCATGCCGCAGACCATTTTCATAAACCACTTCATGGCTGACTGTTCCGTCAGAATAAAAGTTTTTCGCTATTCCATGTCTTTTACCTTCAACAATAGGCACTTCTGATTTAATACTGCCGTCTGAATAATAAGACTTTTTTATTTTAAGTGTATCGTTTTGTTCAGGCTCCGGTGATGTTTGCTGATCTTTGTTTTTTTGGGATACCTGCTGACAACCAGCAATAAATAAAACAATTATGCCCGGAATGATGAGTTTTTTTATATTCATAATCTTAAAACAGGTAAAAAAGTATTTGAAAATTTATAATTTAGCCCGCAATATAAAAACTTCTGTGCAAGTCTGAAAATTCAACATCATGCAATTTATCACACTCATACTATTATATTTGCCGATTCTGCTCTTTATTCCGCAAAAGGTTGCAGGAACAGAAAAAGAGGCAACTGAAGAAAAATTTGCGATAGTTATACATGCAGGCGCAGGGAATTTCACACCTGATGACCTTTCAGAAGCATTTACTATCAGGGCCAGGAATGGCCTTGATTCAGCGCTTGAAGCCGGTTACATGATGCTACGGGACGGACACACGGCGCTGGATGTTGTTGAAAAGGTTATCATTATGCTTGAAAACAATCCCCTGTTCAATGCCGGAAAGGGCTCGGTATATACCCGTGAAGGAAAAATCGAAATGGATGCATCAGTTATGGATGGGAAAACGCTGAATGCCGGTGCAGTGGCAGGTGTTTCACATATTAAAAATCCAATTGCCGCGGCCAGATTAGTGATGGAAAAATCAGGCCATGTTTTGTTGGCTGGTGATGGCGCGGACAATTTTGCCCTGGAACATAATATGACGTTTGCGGACAGCTCATATTTTTTCACCCAAAGACGCTGGAATAGTTATATAAAAAAATCAAAAAAGGATTTTCCGGGACATGAAACTGTTGGTTGTGTTGTTCTTGACAAACACGGCAATCTGGCTGCAGGAACCTCAACAGGCGGAACAACCTATAAAATGGCCGGGCGGATAGGCGATTCACCGGTTATAGGAGCTGGTACTTATGCTGACAATAAGACTTGTGCTGTTTCCTGCACAGGGAAAGGTGAATATTTCATCAGGTATGCTGTGGCACACGATATTTCAGCGCTTATGGAATATAAAAACATTTCCCTGAAGGATGCTGTTGATTTCGTGATCCTTGAAAAATTAAAAAATGCCGGAGGGTTAGGCGGTATCATTGCTGTGGATTATGAAGGTAATATTGCTGTTAGTTTCAATACAACCGGTATGTTCAGGGCATTCAAAACATCAAAAGGAAAAAAAGAAATCCTGTTCTTTAAGAATGATTAATTATGAAAATTACTTATTTTTTATTTATCTGTATCTTCGCATTGTCTTGTTCTCAAACTACAAACAACCCCAACAATAGTCAAAAGGCAAATCAGCAGACAGATACATTGAATTTATATGCTGCGCGTTTTTTTAATATTATACAACATGATGGATATACCCAACTAACAGTATCTAATCCCTGGCAGGGGGCTGAAGATATAACATATAACTA
>CAZVTW010000359.1:3638-6265 GCA_964629805.1 uncultured Bacteroidales bacterium
GTTTTAAACAAAGCAAAAAATGCTGATATCTGGTTAAATCCCGGGCAGGCCAATTTTCTTTCTGACATTACTGCAATGGACGAAAGACTCACTGTTTTCAGACCATTTTTAACAGACCATGTTTACAATAATAACGCAATAATCAATGAACACGGAGGAAACGATTATTGGGAATCAGGCTCTGTACATCCTGAAACTTTGCTAAGAGACCTGGCACGGATTTTCCACCCTGATATGTTTTCTACTGGTGAGCTTACATACTTTAAAAAATTAAAACAGAAATAAATTGAGATTGTGGAAGAATATATCAATATTTATTATTTTGCTTCTTGCAATTTTTATGTTGGTTATCATTGATTTAGTGACGGGTTCTGTTGATATTCCCCTGCAGGATATTTTAGACTTTCTCTTTTCGAAAAGCCGTTTTCAGGATTCCTCATACATCATTATCACGCAACTGCGTATACCCCGAATCATAACAGCAATTTTTGCCGGTGCAGCGCTGTCAGTGAGTGGCCTTCAAATGCAAACAATTTTCAGAAATCCGCTGGCAGGGCCTTTTGTCCTGGGAATTAGTTCAGGAGCCAGTCTCGGTGTGGCGCTGCTTATACTCGGGGGAGGGGCATTTCTAACAACATACTTATCAGTATCAATTCAGGACTGGGCAATCATACTTTCTGCCTGCACCGGCGCCGGGCTGGTGTTAATTCTGCTACTGGTCATTTCCTTCAAGGTCAGGGATGTCATCACCCTGCTTATCCTCGGAATTATGTTTGGCAGCGCTGTTTCTTCTGTTGTTTCAATCATGCAATTTTTTGGAGATGCCTCGCAACTAAAGGTTTACGTTATTTGGACAATGGGTAGTCTTTCGGCTCTGTCACAAAGACAGTTGATTATATTTATGATTATACTGGTTACTGGTTTGTTTATTGCCTTGTTAATAATAAAAAAAATGAATGTTTTGCTTATTGGAGAGCAATATGCCAGAAGTCTGGGTGTAAATATCAAACAAACAAGAATACTTATTTTTATTTCAACAAGTCTGCTGGCTGGCAGTGTAACAGCATTTTGCGGCCCAATCGGCTTTATCGGTATAGCTGTACCCCATATTACAAGAATGTTGTTTAAAACAATGAACATGCATGTTTTATTGCCGGGAACAATTTTTACCGGGTCAGTGGTTTTGCTCCTGAGCGATATCATTTCCCAGCTGCCTGGCTATGAGCAAACAATTCCAATCAATTCTGTCACTTCACTGATAGGTATCCCGGTGGTCATCTGGATTATCCTGAAAAACCAGAAAATGTCATGAATTCAAAGATGTTATATACTGACAGTTTATCAATTGGGTTTAAGCAGAAAGGAGCTGAAGACATTATTCTCTATAAGCGCTGTAATCTGGCTATGCATAACAGTGAACTTATTGCTCTGATTGGAAGAAACGGAGCAGGTAAAACAACTTTATTGAAAACACTTTGCAATTTTCTGCCTCCGATTGAAGGGGATGTTTATCTATATGAAGATGGAAAAGAAAGCCTGATGCATGACCTGCCAAAAAGAAACGTCTCAAAAGCGCTTAGTTTCGTCTCAACAGAAAAAATCATCATTAACAATTTCAGTGTATTTGATTTTATCGCTTTGGGACGGTATCCATATACAAACTGGTTTGGAAAACTTAAAAATCAGGATGTAGAAAGCATATACCGCTCCGCAGAGCTTGTTGGCGCTGCACATTTGGTAAAGAAAGATTTAACACACCTGAGTGACGGCGAAAGACAAAAGGTCATGATAGCCAGAGCGATTGCACAGGATACTAAATTGATTCTGCTGGATGAACCAACAGCATTCCTGGATTTGCCCAATAAGTTTGAAGTCATTGAACTCCTTAAAAAACTGGCTCATGATGCAGGGAAAACCATCCTGTTTTCATCTCATGATCTCCATCTGACCCTGCCAACTGTGGATAAAATATGGCTGCTCCTGCCTGATTCAATAGTCGAAGGAGCGCCTGAGGACCTTATACTGAATGATGATATTAATCAGCTTTTTGACAAAACGAAGTTATTTTTTAATAAAAAAGACGGGACATTCAATCACCAAAAACAGTATAAACATGATATATCACTCGCCGCCCCGCCGGAATTATACCACTGGACAAAACATGCACTGGAAAGAGCGGGTTTCAGGGTGTCCGGAGATCAGATAAATACAGAAATAGCTGTACATGCCGAAAATGAGAGCAATCAAAGAAAATGGGTTTTAAGAGGAGAAAACTTTGAGAAAGAATTTAACTTTATATATACATTAATACGCTATCTAATGAGTCATCATTCAAATTGATAGAGGTTTACACAAGTACTTTTCTTTACCTGCCGGTCTGCCACATTTCTCACAAAGGTATTTTGCTTTTTTTATTTGCTTTATATATTTCCTGGCGTTTTTTTCCCGATCCTCTTGCGATAACTTACAAAATTTCTTTTTCATCTATGGCTTTTTTACACTCAACAATAATCAAAAGAAAAAAGTTTGGACAAATCACATTTTTACTAAATAATTAAAAAAGTGTAAAACCATTTGAGCGTAATTCTTTTGGGTTGAATACTATGCAGCTATATTAGTTGTATAGT
>CAZVTW010000360.1:0-6262 GCA_964629805.1 uncultured Bacteroidales bacterium
TTCGTATTCAATGAATTACAGAGACGTAAAAATATAATTCGTAAAGTCACGCTAGCGCCTTTATCTTTCTAATTTACTGAGTTCAGAGTTTATTTCCTATCAAGCCCTCAGATTAAGCTCATAAATGTAATGAACCATTTGTCCACAAGCAGTTAAAACCAAATCTCCGTTTTATTGAATTTTTCTCGCAATTCAGCTTTTCTGCCTTCAGGAATGGGATTATCCTCAAGTTCAAGAACTTTAAGTTTGTTAAGTTCAAAAATTGTTTTTGGAATTGTTGAGATATAGTTATACGATAAAGATAATTCCTCCAGGTTTTTACATTGTCCAATAGAGGAGGGGAGTGAGGTTATCTGGTTATCTGACAATTCAAGTATTTGTAATGATTGTAAATTTCCGATGGCTGATGAAAGAACAGCAATACTATTCTGTCCGGCAGACAGGAGTTGTAGATTAGATAATTCAAATATTTCTTCAGGCAGAGATGAAAGAGAATTGTTAGTAAGATTCAGCTCCTGTAGTTTGCGCAGAAAGACAATTCCGGATGGTAATTCAGTGATTTTATTATCAGACAGGTAGAGATATTCGAGGTTTTCAAGCTGAAAGATGATATCAAACTCTTTTTCGTAATTCATTTGAGAATTATAACTCAAATCAAGAACTTTCAGATTTTTCAGATTTCTTAAGGAGCGTGGCAGGCCAGAAATCTTGTTTTGAACGATATATAGTTCTTCCAGATTTGTTAGGTTACCTATCTCATCCGGCAGTTCTTTAATCTTATTGAATGAGAGGGACAAATACCGTAAATTTTTACAGATTCCAATTTCTTTTGGTAATTCTGTCAAATTCTTGAGCTTAATGTCCAGATTATAGACATCTTCCGGTTCCTGAAGGGCCTTTTTGAGTGATTTATAAACCTTTCTTTGCGCCCTGGTCAGTTTTCTGTCTTCTTTGGCATCACGAGCAGATTCGTAGGCCGGCGCTTTTTCAATTTTTGGAGAAACCATCTCAGGGTTTTCTGAAGTTTCATCGGTCTTTGTATCTCTCGTATTTTCTGTTTTGCAAGCAAACAGTAATAATATAATTAGATAAGAGCCTGTTAATAAGATACTACGAAAAGTTTTCATATTATAAAATGATGTTTACGATTTACCATATCAGTTTATCTAAAGATATTAAAAAAAAATCATTTTGTTTGAATATCCGAAGATTTTTTGTACTTTAATGGAAGATTTTTTTAAAATTTTGGATATGGAATCATGGGGAACAATCATCAAAGAAGAACATGTTGTATCACTTTCTATGAAAGTGCTTTCAAATACACTGGTACTGGAAACTAAATTACCTTTCCCGGGATATTTCGGGCAGAATATTCCGGATAAAATGACACCAAATTCGCTTTTTATTGTGATGGAAAAAGATTATGAAGATTTTTATATTGCCCGTACGCTTCAGAAAATCAGTAAAGAAATGGAACATAAGTGTTATGGCGCTTTTGGTCTTATAGAAACCGGAAATATGAAATATTATTGTATCAGGCTAAAAAATCTTGATTGTTTCGAAAACATACCGGTCATACAAAAAAAACTCATAGAAAAAGGAATTCAGTTACATAAATACAAACAAATTAATACGCCTGCTCTCATCAGAATTAAAAAGTGCTTTTTGTTTGAAAAAATAGATGAGGACATTTATAAAGACAGTTTTGAAAAGGACAGATATTATATTTCCATTCCGAAATATTTGGACTGGGAACAATTTAAAGCGTTGACTGACGATGTTAAAAACAATATAGATAATAATGTTTTTGATGCAGCCCTTGGTTTTATCTGGACTTTAGATGGTCCGTCGGATATAATACGTATTTATGACAAAAACCAGAGTCTTGACAGATTACGTGAAATACGTCAGAAATATTTAATTGCTTTGAAATTATCTTAAAATCAGACTTTATCAGGATTTTCTTGTTTTTTTGAGTATACCCTGATAAAGTCTGTATAAAAGATTATTGTTTTATCTCCCACATTTTAATATCATTATCCGTGGCACCGGATACAAAATGTTTTTTGTCAGGCGACATATCAATCCAGTTTACTTCTTTGGAGTGTCCTGTAAATGTTGTAATTAATCCTCCATTAGCGGCATCCCATTGTTTTATTGTATTGTCTTCTGAACAGGTGATGATATATTTGTCATCCAATGTGAATCTGGCGCAATTGACTACATCCTGGTGCCCTGAAAGGGTTGCAAGCTGTTTCCCGGTTTCAAGTTCCCAGATAATAGCATTGTTATCACCTGCACTGCTTGTAATTTTATCAACAGCCTGGTTTATATCTACTGATTTGATGTAAGAGGTGTGGCCGGAAAATGTTCTAAGAAGCTGATTATTCATGACATTCCAGAGCATAACTTTTTTGTCGGAAGCCCCTGTAACAAGATATTTACCATCAGAACTGAATTTGGTGCAGTAAGCTTTTCCATTGTGGTCTTTAAAAGTTCTGAATTTGTTGCCTGTCGCCATACTCCAGACAATAACAGTCTTGTCAGAAGAAGCGCTGGCCAGAAAATTTCCGTCCGGACTGTAACTGACATCGTTAACGCGTTGTTTATGTCCTGAAAGGCTTTTTACAATTTGCAAAGAAGGAACCTCGAGGATTGTTAATATAGATACAAAGTCAGGCGCTTCACTTCCACCGCCAACAACAAGATATTTACCATCAGGACTGAAGTCCAGGGCGTAAATTGTTTGCTCAAATTCTTCGGAAGTTTTCATGAGTTCGGTGGTCACATTCAAAAACAACCGGACAGTCCGGTCTTTTGAGCCTCCGGCGATATATTTTCCGTCAGGACTGACTGCAACGGTTTTCACGCCTTTTTGATGGCCAACAAAGGTTTTAATGGCATTTTCCTGTCCGTATGCAGTTGTAATGATCAATAATGAAATGATAATTGTCAGTGTTTTCTGTCTCATAATTTTTTATTTTTAGATTTATACAAATCTATGAAATATTGGTTTATTTAACAAAGGTACATGAAAAATCATCAAAAGAAAGTTTACTATTTGCCTTGTTTATCTAATATTTTCTCGACCTGGTCCATCATCCGGTTAACGGCTTGCATCGTTTTATCAAACGGTTCTGAAGTTGTCATATCAACTCCAGCCTGTTTTAATAATTCAATGGGGTAATCAGAACCACCTGCGGAAATCAATGAAAGATATTTTTTTGTGGCTTCTTCGTCATCCTGCAGTATTTTTTCTGCCAGTGCGGTTGATGCACAAAACGAGGTGGCATATTGGTAGACATAAAAATTATAATAAAAATGAGGAACATAGGCCCATTCAATGTCATTTGATTTATCAACAGAACAAATTCCATCTTCATGACCATAATATCTTGATAAGATATTGTAATACATCTCAGAGAGCTTGTCTCCGGTCAATGGTTTTCCCTGTTCGGCAACTTCATGTATTTTAAGTTCAAATTCGGCAAATTGAACCTGGCGGAAGAGGGTTCCCTTAAAACGGTCGAGAAAGCCCATCAGGAGAGATAGTTTAACATTGTCATTTTTTGCATTCTCAACCATATCGTTATTTAGTAAAGCCTCATTCAATGTTGATGCTACCTCAGCCACAAAAATTGAATAACTGGCCAATGGAAATGGTTGATTTTTGTTGGAATAAAAGCTGTGAAGCGCATGCCCCATTTCATGAGCCAGTGTACTGACATCGCTGTATTGCTGGTTATAATTAAGCAAAACATAAGGATGGACATCATACACGCTGCCACTCGAATAAGCTCCTGAACGTTTTCCTTCACCAGGGTAGACATCAATCCATCTGTTTTGAAAAGCTTCCATGAGTGTTAACTGGTAATCTTTACCAAGCGGTTCTACTGCATCGAGGAGGTGCTTTTTTGCATCATCAATTGAATATTCAATTTCAATGTCCTTGACCACCGGGGCGTATAGATCATAATATCTGAGTGTATCGACATCCAGCATCTTCTTTTTTAATTGTAAATACCGGTGAAATGTTTTCAGATTATTGTTTACGTTGTCAATGAGCGAATGGTACACTTCAGCAGGAATGTTATTCCTGTCAAGTGCGCTTTCCAGCGAATTGTCGTAATTACGAACCCGCGAATAAAACATATCTTTCTTAATATTAGCATAGAGCTGCTCTCCAAATGTCTGTTCAAATTTTTTCAGAGAGCCAAAATATGCTTCGAACACTTTTTTTCTGTCTGCACGGTTTTCGCTTGCCCTGTGTTTTGAAAATCCTGATTGCGAAAGTTTAACTTTGTTGCCATTTTTCAAAGTTATTTCAGGGAAAGGAAACTCGGCATTGATAAAAGTCCTGAATATTGAAGCAGGGGTCCCCGTGACCAATCCGGCCTGGGCAACTATTTTTTCTTCTTTTTCTGAAAGAGTATGTTCTTTATTCCTGATTAAATCCTGTAAATAAAGTTCATAAACCTTTAAATTTTGATTTTCTTCAATGAATTTTTTGAGTTTTGGCTCATCAATTTCCAGGATTTCAGGCTCAATATAGGAGGCCATTGAACTGTATTCTGTCCCTAGTTGGCCTATTTCCTGTTTCATACTCAGGTATTTTGCAACGCGGGTATCCTGGTCTGATTTCATGGAGGCATAGCTATAGAGCCTGTAAAATTCTTTTGTAATTTCTGACTGGAATTGTAGTGCATCTGCTAATTTATCTGCTGATTGTGAAAGTGTTCCTTTAAATGAGGCGACTTTATTTATCTTTTCAGCAAACTGTGATTTTGCATCATTCCAGGCCTGGTCATCAGGATATATTTCCTGCAAATTCCATGTGTCTTTAATACCAGGTTTATCAGCATTCTTCGTTTGACCCATAACATACATCGTTGATAAATAACAGAATAAGATTAGAAAAAATATATTTGTTTTCATGATTTTAAAATTATAGTGTTTTAGTAAAAATTCTTCTGATTAAAGGCCCCAGTTTTTTACCGATAATTTTATGGTCTAACTGTTTGTTTAAAATAGTTAAATTATGAAAAACAAGGCTGTTACGTATTCTGTAGTCAATCAGGATCATATATGCCTGTTCAACAACTTCATCCGTTAATGTACATTCTTCAATGGAAGGAAAATCAAAGCCCAGTTCTTCGATATCGGTTTTGTAAACATCATATTTATTAATGACAACAGGTAATCCATAACAAACCATTTCAAGCAGGTTATTTCCATATCCTTCAACTTCGCTGAAATAAGTGCCAATACCGCCCGCTCTGGCAATAATGGCAGGTACTTCGGCAAATTTGTAATATTTTTTGTCAACAATAATATCCCGGTGAGAGAGTATACAACTTTCTCCAAAAATAAGCAATACTTTCGCATCAGGGTTTTCCTGGAGTTTTTTCCTGTGAAACTCTTTAAGATATTTTTTATATTCCACCTGCTCATCTCCTGAATGGCCACTAACAACCAAAGCGATGCATTTTTTCTTGTCATCCTGACGGAAACGCTGTTCAAGCCGGAAAGCAAAATCAATCGCGACCTCGATTTTTTTTCTGGGAACTATTCTGGTGTGCTGGAGCAAAATGACCGTATCCTCCATTGTAAAACCTTGCTGCTGAATTTGTTTCGTGAGACCAATATCTCTGAAAAATGAGTCATTATAATTATCAGCAGGGGGAGCTATCAGGGAGTTATTATACCAATTCTGGCTTTCCCATCCCCAGGGAACGTCACTGGTATTGGGAATAACAACTGTTCTGTCGCGAAAGAAGGCTTTAATGTTTTCTTTTCCTAATTTTTGAAAAAGTCTTTCTGCTATTCCAGGCTGGGATTTATTAATAAATGCTATTCCGTCAATATCTGTTCCGGGAAGATATTTCAGGTATTTCTGAATTATGTTGTTGGGATTACCAAAACGTTCTCTTTCAAAATATGAATCATGCCACCAGATGAGTGTTTTCGGCCATATTTTACCATGTTGCCTCAATTCTTCAATGTAGTATCCAAGTCCTACTGCTGTGATAAAATTGTATGGATGTGAGGTGTTGTGTGCAATGAGTAAATCAATTTCATGTTTATCAATAAATTCTTTGATGATTTTTTTTGCATACAGTGCATTGATATGAATAAGTTGTTCCAGATCTTTGGGAGGTTCATCATTGAAGTATTGAATAACTTTTTTGTGTATTTCATTTTTATGCCAAAATACCTCATTTGTATCGGCATTAAATCTTGGAGATGTGTGTGCGGCAAGAAA
>CAZVTW010000361.1:0-6237 GCA_964629805.1 uncultured Bacteroidales bacterium
CAATAGCAATGTGCAGTTCAGTGTTGCAGTAGATTTTCGTTTTTGAATTTTAGGTTATAATCTTTCTGATATATAAGAACATAATCATCACTTTTAATTCATGTTACAGTTATTATTGTATTTTATTATACATTCATGCCAGCCTGAATAATGTTTTTTGCTGTTTAAATGAATCCTTTTACAGCAACATATCAACGCCAACCTGGGCATGATTCTTCACAAGTTCAACAGGAGAATCGCTTTCAATAATTTTCTGCATAGGCGCTATGGCCTTTTTATCGTTTATATCTATCAACATATTAATCAGTTCAATCTGAAGAGAGGGATCATCCCCTGGTTTTAAGGCGCTGATGAGTGAATTCCGGACAAGTTCAACTGATGTGAACTTTGACAATGCCCTGGCAGCAGCTATCCTGACATTGGTATTGTCATCATTTCTAAGTGTGTTGATTAAAGCGCCGATTACTTCATAATCAGGCTCTTTTTTATTAATGTCTGTGGCATATCCAACAGCTTTCAGCCGTTCACTGGGTGAATCCTTTTGTAACATGGTCATCATGACTACCTGTCGCATATCATCCAGTTGTTCCTGTAGACGGATAATTTCCGGATCAGCAGCTGATCTCCTACCGGGAAATCCATTTGTCATATAGGCTCCCAGCAAAAATCCTGATATTAATATTAAAACACTTGCTGCTATCTGAAGGTAGACAGGAATCCTTTCCCTTGATGCGGGGTGTTTTATCATGCCATTGTGTAATTGCTGATTGAATGGAGAAATAGATTTTTCCTTCTCAAGCATGGCATAAAAACCGGTTTTGATATCCTGAGGTGGTATCGCATCATGAGATGAACTTATAACAGACATCAGTTCTTTATGCTTTTCCATCTCCTGAGCGCAATTTCTGCAGGCTTTCAGGTGTGTATCGACCTTTTTTACCAAGATATTATCAAGTGTGTTTTCCAGGTAATCAATAATATATGTTTGTATATCATTGCAATCCATATCTATCAATTTTTTATTGTTGTTCTTCTTCAAAATATATTTTCTTTAGTTTTTGAAGCGCCCGGTGAACTTTAACCTTTACTGCTGCTTCTGTACTACCGTTCATTTGTGAGATGTCTTTGTATTTCAGCCCCTGGAACTTACTTAAAACAATTAACTCCCGCTGGTCCGGGGGTAATTTAGCGAGTGAATTATAAAGGATTTTTTGTTGAGCTGTTTTTTCGGCATCCAGTTCAGGATCAACGGCCTGTTCCTGTAAATAAGCAAAATCATCTTTGTTTTTCGGATATTGCCTGCCTTTTTCAAAGTAGTCAAGCATTACATTCCTTGCAATCTGGTACATCCAGGTTTTGAATTGATGCATTTCATTATATGATTTTTTATATTTGATAATCCTGTAAAAAACCGATTGCACCAAATCCTTACTCGCATCGACATGAAATGTTTGTTTCAAAAAAAAATTGTATAACCTGACATGATACCGCTCAAACAGTTCCGCAATGTTATCCGGGTTTTCATCCCGTGCGCGGATCATCAGTATTTCATCCGAATCTTGTTTCACTTCTGTCTCGTTTTAATCTGAATACCTTCTTATTTAAAAAAGGTTACACTGAAGAATATATTTTTTTGAGGTTATTTCGAAATTATCAATGGTCAAAAACCGAAGTCAGAAGATGGTAGAGCGAAGACCGAAGTTGGAAGAGCGAAGACCGAATTGGGGAGACCGAAGAAAGAAGTACAAAGTTGGAGATTACCTACTTCCGACTTCCGTCTCCCGTATTCGGTCTTCCGTCTCTCTACTTCCCTCTCCCCTCTTCACTCATACCTTATTGTTTCAACAGGATTTGCGCGTGATATTTTTATACCATGATACAGGATCGTCATGACAGAAATAAATGTTACCAGTATTAATGTATAAATGAATAGCCAGGGACTGACAGTGACTTTGTAGGCAAAACTCTGAAGCCATAAATTCATAAAAAGTAATGAAACCGGAATGGATATTCCGGTAGCAATAAGTATCCATTTTATAAAGCCGGTGATATATCCTGTTAATACTTCATGTCTTAAAGCGCCAAGTGTTTTTCTGATTCCGGTCTCTTTTATACTTTGCAGAGTTATAAATGAAGACAGGGCAAAAAGACCGATACAGGCAAGGATGACAGATATAACAGATAAAATTTTGACCAGCAAATCAAGTTTGCTTTCAAGTTCATACTGCTTTTGTATATCGTCGCTTAAATATGAAATATCCGGAGGTTGCTCTATCTCCAGTTTTTGCCAGATTTTATGAATTTCCTTCATCACTGCATCTGTTGAATTCATATCTGTTTTCAGAGAAATATAGTTATAAAAGATGTTAGATGGAGATATCTGAATGACAAGCGGTTCTATCCGGTGATGAAGAGATTTGAAATGAAAATCCCTGACAACACCGATGATACGTCCTTCTTTTTCTTCCATCCCTGAGCCTGTATAATGCATCAGGGTGAATTCCTTTCCGATTGGTTTTTCCCAGCCAAAAGTTTCAACAGCTGTTTCATTCAGAATAAAAGATTTTTCACTGTCATACCCTAATTTTTCATCAAAATCACGCCCTTTGATAATGTCAATATCGTAAGTGTCCGGAAAATCATAATCAGCTGAAAATGTAAGGATATTCGGGTAAGTTCCTGAATATTCATAATCAGGTGTTTTGTATGGGAATTCAGAATGGTTGGGATTGCCGGGTATACCCGCCGTAATCGTTGCGGATATGATATCATTCATCTCCAATAGCTCATTTTTTATTCTTTTGGCTTTCTGCTGAACTTCCTTATTACTAAGTTCGAGAATGAGTATTTGCTGTTTGTCAAAACCGGGGTCTTTATGCCGGATAAATTGCATCTGTTCGGAAATGAGTAGCATAAAGGAAATCAAAGCCGAAGATATAGCAAATTGAAAAATGACTAATATTTTACGTAGTCGCGGTCGATGCTTTCTGAAAGTAAAATGAGCCCTTAACAGGCTGATTGAGGGGGTGCGGGACAAATAGAAAGCAGGATAAAGACCTGACAGGATGCCAATACTAAAGGTTATAAGCAAAAACCAGCCGATTATCTTCAGGGATTGCTCCCGGAAAAAGAGTAACTGACGTTCAACATAATGTTCAAACCAGGGAAGACATATTTCAACACAACCGGCAGCAAGAATCAAAGCAATAGCGCTTATTAAAACAGCCTCTGTTAAAAATTGTAATATTAATTCATGTTTTTCACCCCCGGAAACTTTTCGCAGAGCTGTTTCTTTTATTCGTTTAAAAGATAAAGCTGTGGAAAGATTTATATAATTAATGATAACAATAATAATCAAAACGATAGCAATAATGATCAGTGTCCTCACATAAGAAATATTACCATTGGGGGTCAGTTCGTTTTCTAAATTCGAATAAAGATGAATTTTGGTTAAAGGCTGGAGTTTGAAAAATCGTTTCTCGCCCATCCATTCTGCAATGTGCCTGTTGATAAAGTGAGGGAAATTCCGTTTAAAAGTTTGAATGTCGAAACCTTCCGGGAATAAAACATATGTATAAACAGGAGGTGACCACCAGGCTTCTCTGGATACAGCAGCATGCCCTAAAATTTTTAATACAGTGGGAAAGGAGGCAATAAAATCATACCGGATGTGTGAATTCTCCGGGGCAGGAGCAACCAGTCCAACTATTTGAAGCGGCAGATTGTTATCCAAAAAGAGGGTTTTCCCTACAGGATTCTCATCACCAAAATATTTTTGGGCGGTTTTAGGTGTCAAATACACTGTGAATGGCTCATTTAAAGGATTTTCTTTTTCCCCGGAAAGTATTTTAAAGTTGAAGATGTCGAAAAAGGAAGAATCTGCATAAAAAAAATCATGTTCAAAAAATGAATCTCCATTTTGATTCGTAATAGCGCCTTCGTATCTTGACAATCTGACAATTTCCAGTTCAGGAAATTCATCATTTAACAAAAAAGAAACAGGCACATAACTCGTGGCAAAGTTTCTCGGGTTATCAGTATATCGGCGTTCTTCAATAACCCTGTATATTCTTTCAGCATTGTCATGAAAAGTATCATAGGAAAACTCATGAAAAGCATAAATAGCAACAAGCATACTACACATCATTCCAATGGCCAATCCCGTCACATTAATGACAGAATAAAAAGAATGATACCGTATTTGTCTCAGGGACGATAAAAGAAGCTTTTTCAACATAGTTTCATTTTGACTTTTCAGTTATGGGCTTGAAACGAAATGACCCGAACATTTTTTTTATTCCGTACAGTTTATTTCGCATCAAACCCTAAAAGAATTTATTCAAAGATATAATTTTTGAGGATAAGAAAACAAGCACATAGTCTAAAATAAAATAATGGTTCAGTTTAGCAGGTGAAATTTCAGTAAATTATGAATAAAAAGGTTATAGAGCAGTTCAAATAAGAAAAAGATTTTGTAATATTGTCATAACAAAAGATGTATTTATAAATCAATATCATGGAAAACGAAATCAGATGCAGTCAATGCAGTCAGCCAATTGATCCTTCCGCTAAATTTTGCGGGAGATGTGGTCAACCGATAACATCGGGTCCTGAACACTCACAGTCTCATTGTCCTCATTGTGGAGCTGGTATTGAGCCCGGAGTGAAATTTTGTCCGTCTTGCGGCGGAAATGTTGAGTTGAAATCAACAGGAGAGCAATCAGAATCTAAAAAATCCGGCATCTCAACAATATCATCTTCGGGGAGTTACTCGGGAAAAATGACTAAAGGAAAGGGTTCCAGGGGACTAAGGAACTTTTTTATTATCCTCCTGATTATTCTAATTCTCGGAGCCGGAGGTGTTTTTTGGTGGATAAAAAATGATCCCACAGCAACAGAGCAGATTAAAAACATTGGTATTATTGCTGTCATCATTATCGTCTTTATCCTGTTTGCTGTCCGCTCATCCAAAAAGAAAGGAAGGGGCGGTGGCGGAGGATACAGCGATAACCGTTCGTATTCTCAGGGAGATACATACCGTGACGATTCAGGAAATGATAATGATGATGGCGGCGGTGACAGTGGCGGCGATGACTAAAAATACATAATTATGCAATATTGTACGCAATGCGGCTATAAATTAGCTGAAGGCGCAGCTTTTTGTCCGGGCTGCGGACAACCGACAGGCCAAAAAACTATTCCATTGGCTGATATGGGCAAAGTATCATTCGATATTGTGGTTCGGGAAAGGTTAAAAATGGTTAAGGTTGAGCTTGAAAATGCTTCTTTCCGATACGAAGCCGGCGCTATGCATTACATGAAAGGCAACCTCGAGCTTAAATCTAATGTGCCGGGTATGGGCAAGATGTTTAAATCAATGATTACCAAGGAAAAAATTATCAAACCGGTTATCACGGGGACCGGAGTAGTTTACCTGGCGCCAACTTTTGGCGAATTTACAGTTCTCGATCTTCAGAATGATGAATGGATTCTTGACCAGGGCGCTTATTATGCCTCGGAAATGTCAATTGAAACGGGCGCTTTTACCAACTCAGCTATCAGCGCTCTTTTTTCCGGTGAAAAATGGTTCCAGACTGTGGTGGCCGGTACCGGAAAAGTGCTGATTATTTCTTCCGGACCTCTTGAGGAGATAGAACTCAACAATGATAAGCTTGTTGTTGACGGCCCATTTGCTGTTGCACGTACCTCGGGCGTAAATTTACAGGTCAAAAAAGCAACCAAAGGAATTTTTTCAACAATTATTTCCGGCGAGGGACTGGTCAATACCTTCACAGGAACCGGGAAAGTGCTTATATCACCGGTGGACAACTACTTCAACACACTCATTCACACTTTACGCGGCATTGATTCGAAATTATATAACATTGGAAGACAGTAAATGTGACCTGCTTTCAAGGTGAACCGGAAATAATATGCCTGGTTTTTATTTAAATGATATGGTTACGCACGAATCATGAAGAGAAGAGATTTTTTTCATCAGCTCGCTCTGTTAACTCCTTCCATGATGCTTCCGTGGCAAACAGGGTGCAAAAGCCATCGTAAGGACAAGGCTCATTCACCCCCTGATAACCTGGGAGATATTTTACCGCAAAGACTGTTGGGAAAAACAGGAGAATCAATAACAATGCTGACACTTGGAGGCTGGCATATAGGTGCGATGAATAAGAAACAGGTTGAACCACTTATTGAAACTGCCATGGAAGGTGGTATCAGAGC
>CAZVTW010000362.1:0-6175 GCA_964629805.1 uncultured Bacteroidales bacterium
GCAGAAGGTATAGCAGAAGGAATGGAGAAAGGAATGGAGAAAGGAATGGAGAAAGTAGCTAAACAAATGAAGTTAAAAGGAAAAGAAATTGACGAAATAATAGAATTTACAGGTCTAAACAAAGACCAAATTGATAAACTATAAACAGTTATAAATATGAAACGACAAGATAAGCCACCATAATTAAGGTGAAACTTAGAATTATCAAGGGGTTGATAAACTACACAGAAATTTTTAAACAAATTCATTTGTAAAATGTATTTAACTCACACCCTGAACTTGTTCTTTTGCTCTTTGCCTGCATTACAAAAAGCTTTAAATAGTCAATGCTATTCGCCCCCGATTTGAAATCCGGGGCAAGAGTTTTTGCGCCTTGGCAAAGAACAAAATAACTTCGTTTATTCTATACAGTTTATTACGCATCAAGCCCTAAGCGAAGCGATCTCACGCTTGCCCTCGATATAATCGGGGCTTGCCCTCGATATAATCGGGGCTTGCCCTCGATATAATCGGGGAATACAAAATAAACCAAATAAAAATAATAATGAGTAAAAGGCGTATTTAGTAGTATTTAAGCCAACGGTTTACGGTTCGCCTGAAGGTAGCAACGGGCCGCTAACAAAGGCGGTCAGCATTACCGAAATACCACTAAGAATCATACGTTAACTAAGATGGACAATATTCAAAGAAAGCTTTATGAAATAATTGGCTCTTGCATTGTGAATCAATGATGTAATTAGTGTCCATCCATAAAGTAAGTGTCTCGGCCAGAAAGTTCGAGGTCGAGGCGGATTAAAAATCATAAACCGCAGTGTACTAATGTACATGAGGATTTAGGGTTTTTAATCCAACGAAGAGATCGGACTTTATGGACAGACACTAATTAAAATGATCCCCTGTTGATAAAATGACATGGATTTTTTATACAATCGTGACTTTTATTTAAAACCATATGCATTATTGTTTCCCCCATCTTTCTGAAATCTGTTGATATAACGGATATACCTTTACCTACAACTTTTTTCAATGGTGTATCATTATAAGAGATGATTCCAACATCCTGTCCAATATTAAACCCATTTTTATTCGCACAGAGAACAATATTCACAAGGTCTTCATCATCAATAACAAGAAATGAATCTCCTTTTTTTAACCTTCCCTGGAAAGGTGTATTTTTAACTTGATGAGGAATTTTATGTTTCTGACAAAAATTTTTGAACCCGGTTACAAGCTCCTTTGGCGGAATTGTCAGGATATTTCTAAAAATGAGTGTAAAGTTCGTGTATTTCTTCATATTTTGCTCTGTGGAAAGCATGGTATGATAAACATCAGATTCAAAATCCTGGTATACACTACAATAGTCTTTTTTATAGTCTTTAGGACATCGGTCAAGCAGATAAAGCTTTTCGGCCGGAATGAGATTAAGTGGCTTGGTTATATTTTTGTCATCAAAAGGCAGCACAATATAGGAGGTATATTTTCCAAGGTGTTCTTTTATGAGCTGTTCAAATACCTCCATGTTGAAATGATGAAAAAAAATATCTACCTGGCCTTTATTTCCCAGTGTTTTTTGAATGGCATGATAAGTCACTTCTTTGTAGGCGCTTAATGTATCAAAAAGTAAAAAAATATGTTCGGATTTTTGAACATTTTCAGAAGATATATAAAATCCTTTACCCGGGAAAGAAGAAATTAGACCTTGTGAGCGTAAAATATCAAAGGCTTTCACAACGGTTTCTTTTGCGATATGTAAATTTCCGGCAAATTCGTTAATTGAGGGAAGCTTTTCTCCTATGGAAATTTCACCTTGTTCAATCAATCGACTAATTTCACCTGCAAGTTGTTTATACTTTGGTATTGAGGAATGATTATGTATCTTTACAAGGTCTTTCATATTTAAATTTTCAGGCTGTGTTGCAAAAATACTTGTTTTTTTCAGAATGGGCAAAAATGATGTGAAATTGAATATACAACCAATAACCGGAAACGAAAGCGTAACAAAAAAAGAATTTGAATCGGTTTTCCGTGAACATTATGAGGGGATGTGCGCTTTTGCAAGAGGGTTTATTCCTGACATGGAAACAATTGAAGATATTGTCCATGATATTTTCATCAAATTATGGGAAAAAAGGGACGAGGTGGACTTTTCACGTTCCCTGAAATCTTATCTTTTTACATCCGTGCATAACAGATGCCTGAATTATATCCGCGATAATAAAAAATTTGGTGATAATACAAATCTGCAAAATCAGAATGACGGGTACGATAAAGATGCCTCTGAAATGATGCAGGATGTTGAAATGGAAGAAAAAATTCACCTGGCAATTGAAAAACTGCCCCAAAAATGCCGGGAAATTTTTATCATGAACAGGTTTGATGAGCTTAAATATCGTGAAATTGCTGAAAAATTAGGTGTTTCTGTTAAAACTATTGAGGCGCAAATGACGAAAGCCTTAAAGTTGTTGCGGGAACAACTCGCTGATTATCTCAAATTAATTATTTTATTGTTTTACTTATTGAATTTTATAGGGTTTACGAGTTTTCATGTGTGTTAATAACGGAGGACAAAAAATGGACAATGAAAAAAAATATGATGAAAACATACATTTGATAATGAAATCCCTGGCTGGTGAAGCAACAGATACAGAGCTTGATACACTGACTTCATGGAAGAATAAAAATCCAGAAAATCGAAAAGAATATGAAAGGATGGTCAAACTCTGGCAAGGTATTGAACAGACCAAAACCAGGCAACAAGTATCTGTGGATAAGGCCTGGGAGAGATTTGGTAAAGAGATTGATAAACAACAGACAAAAAAGAAATCAGGGTCTGTGCGATCTCTCAAATTCAGATTATTGCGGGTTGCAGCTATTATCTTTGGGGTTATTTTTTCAGGTGCATTGTTTTATATCCTCGTCGAAAATTATACAACAGAGACCTGCATAACAAAAAATACTCCTGAAGATATTGTATTGCCTGATGGCAGTAAGGTGAGTATGAACAAACATTCAAAACTGACCTGGCCGAAACAATTTCCTGATGGCCCCCGCAGGGTCACACTTGAAGGTGAAGCTTTTTTTGATGTTGAACCTGACAGGGAAAGACCTTTTGTTGTTGATGTCAATGATGTGATTGTACGTGTTACAGGAACTTCATTTTATGTTTCTGCATATCGAAACACTACATCAATTGAAGTGATTGTTAAATCCGGGTCAGTGAATCTGCATAAATCAGCGCTGAGTAATAATGGCATCATGATAAAAGCCGGGCAGAAAGGCGTTTATAGTCAATCTGACAGAAGAATTGTCAAACAAGAAAACGAAGATATGAATTACCTTGCATGGAAAACAAAAATACTGACATTCCATAATCAGCCTTTCAAAAAAGTTGTTGAAACAATCAATGAGGTGTATGATAAAAAAATCATTATCGGAAATAAAAATCTTGAAAAATGTTTAATCACAGTTCGTTTTGAACAGCAAAGTCTGGATTCTGTTCTTGAGGTGCTGAAAAACACATTAAATATCAGTATTTCAAAAGAAAATGAAAATTACATTCTTACAGGAGATTGTTCCTGAATTTTTGAATCCCTCCATTTTTGTCTGACATATGAAGAAATACCGCTTTCTTTCTGTAATTATCGCCTGTTTGTTAATCATTATTTGCCATACGGCTTCATTTTCACAGAATCAACCGGTTCTCAAACAGCGGATAACATTACATGAAAATAACATATCACTGAGAGACTTTCTTCAAAAATTAAATACACAGTTTGATATCAATTTTTCATATGTCCCGTCCCAATTGCCGGTAGACTCGTTAGTTTCTGTTGAGGCTACTGACAAACAATTGAAAAAGGTTCTCCGGGAAATCCTGCATCCGCTTCATATCCAATACCTGGTTGTTGAAAAACAAATCATCTTAAAACCTGAAAAAAAAAGCAGAAATGAGGATAAAAGCAAAAAAACCAAAATGTACACAATGAGTGGTATAATAACAGATAAAAGCACCCGGGAAGTCCTCATTGGCGCAAACATTGCCATAAAAAATACCGGCACCGGCACAATTTCAAATTCATATGGCTTTTATTCCATGACCCTGGGTGAAGGAGAATATGAAATATTGTTTTCATTCGTTGGATACAAAGCTATTCAGACACGCATATATTTAGATTCAGATAAAAAATTGAATATCGGTCTTGAAACCAAAGAATCAGTTCTCAATGAAGTCAGGGTGAATGAACAGGACGGCGCTTCAAATTCCACACAAATGAGCGGTGTGCGGCTTAATCAAAAATCTTTATCCCAAATACCTGCCATGTTTGGTGAAACAGACCTGATAAAATCATTGAACACCATTCCCGGCATTAAATCACACGGAGATGGCTCAACATCTTTTTTTGTCCGCGGCGGCAATCGTGACCAGAATCTTATACTGCTCGATGAAGCGCCTATTTACAATCCGGCTCACCTTTTTGGTTTCTTTTCAATTTTTGTCAGTGATGCTATTAAGAATGTTAAAATATACAAAGGCGACTTTCCGGCAAAATACGGCGGGCGCCTTTCCTCACTCATTGATGTAAAAATGAAAGACGGGGACATGAACAACTATCATGTCAATGGTAGTCTGGGACTTATCTCCGCAAAATTATCAGTTGAAGGGCCTTTGATAAAAGAAAAAAGTTCATTTTTTGCTTCAGTCAGAAGGTCACATCTTAGTAAATTACTCAGGAGTGATGAATTTGATATGAATTTTAATGATGTAAATATCAAACTGAATTATATCGCGAATTCAAAAAACAGGTTTTTCCTGTCAGGTTATTTTGGTAATGATATTTTTTACAGCGGTATTGATATTAACCGTAGCGGCATTGGCTGGGGAAATGCGGCCGGCACGCTAAGATGGAATCATCTGTTCAATGACAGGATTTTCTCAAACACAACATTCTACATGAGCAGATATGATTATTTCCTTGTATTTTCCGAAGCTGACAATATTTACTGGAATTCATTTATCGGAAATATCGCCATGAAAACAGATTTTACTGCCTTTTTGAATCTCAATAATACACTCAGATTTGGATATAACATAAACTGGCATTTTTTTAACCCGGGTAACATAGAACAAAAAACAGACACCACAAGCATTCAGTTTCCTTTTGTCCCGGAGAGCAGATCACGCGAAATCACCGTTTATATGACCCACGATACGAAGTTGAGTGATAAATTGTCCCTGAAATATGGCCTGCGTATACCACTTTGGCAAAACATCGGTAAATCTGACATCATAAAATACGATAAATATTTTAATCCTTTAGATACAATTTCATTTACAGGTGATGATGCATACAACTCTTATCTGCGACTTGAACCAAGATTAAGCCTGGAGTACAAATTAACTCCCTCGTCTACATTAAAAGCCAGTTTATGCAGGACATTTCAGTTTATTCAGCTCCTGTCCAACTCAATCAGCCCTTTTACATCTCTTGAAGTCTGGATTCCAAGTAGTCCGAATGTGAAACCGCAACGCGCTGATCAGATTGCTGCCGGATTTGATAAACAATTTGTTAAAAATCATCTGTATCTTTCATTAGAGGCTTTTTACAAAAAAATGACCAACCAGATTGATTATAAAGACCATGCCAGGATGTTGCTTAATCCACTACTTGAGAGTGAATTGAGATTTGGTGATGCCTGGTCATACGGTATAGAATTCCTTCTGCGGAAAACCCGGGGCAGGATGACAGGATGGATCAGTTATACGCTATCAAAAACACGTCGAAAAATTAAAGGTTTAAACCTGAACAGGGTCTATCCTGCTGCTTATGACAGGCCACATGATTTTAACATTTATTGTCATTACAGGTTTTCAGATAGATGGGATATATCAGCGACATGGAAATACGCAACCGGCGCTGCCATAACTCAGCCAACCGGATTTTATTACTATCAGAATTATTCCGTACCTGTTTACACTGAAAAAAACAATGCCAGGTTACCGGATTATCACAGACTGGACGTTTCGGTCGGTTTTGATATTAATCCCGGAACTGAAAGTCGGTTCAGGCATGATTTAACACTTTCGGTTTTTAACCTCTATGGTCGAAAAAACCCGATGATATACAATTTTAACAAAATTATCACTGAGGATGGCACATTTGTCATTCCTTCCGAT
>CAZVTW010000363.1:0-6137 GCA_964629805.1 uncultured Bacteroidales bacterium
TAAGCGATACTGACCCCGCGGTGATACGGGAGATATATTTGTATTTTACAGGTGTAGACGCAAAATATGCTGACCTTTTCCGGTCACAGTATGCTGAAGACATTATGAACCAAAAAATTAACAATCCTGAGCATCTGCTCAAATTATACCAGTTCCTGCAAAACGGATTGTTCCTTGCTGAAAGTAAGGAAGAAATGCTTGGCCCTTTGAAAATTCAGTTGTCAGAGCATGCTGATGCTGCCCAACCGGAAGTATTTATTCAATATATTCAGTTCATAAATGAGAAAGACAAGGAATTCAGCCAGGAATTAATAAGGAAGTACTTAAAAAAGAAATATACGCAATTCCAGTCCGGACAGGAGCCGGACAAATTCAGTGAATTTATCGAAAATCATTCTTTTTTCAAGCCTTTTGCAAAGCAATATATTGATAAATGAGACAACTCAGAAACAAATTTCCATTTCAATTTCATGCATAACCGGGATACCATGATTTCCGTATTCAGGAATTTCAGGTTTAAATTTTCTTGCCTGGGTAAGTGCATTACGGTGAACGGCTTTAATATCAAATCCCCGTTTTTGGTAGAACCTGAGCGCTTCTATATTATCATTAGTAGAAACAAGCCACACCCTGGAACAATTTTGCTGCCTGGCATTCTCTATGGCATGATCAAGTAATGAAGTGCCAATACCAAATCTGGCCAGAAAACTGTTCATGGTCACAATCTCGCATTCATTATTGGATTCACTCATTGTAAGAATACCCACAATACTTTTATCCTGCTTTGATACTGCTAAAAAACCATTTAGGGTAGAAACATGATGAATTTTCCCCCGTGAGATGACCTGTTCCGAACCCCATTCATCACGAATTAGGCTTTTAACTTTTTCCCTGTCATTGTTTTCTATTTTTCTAATTATATATTCCATATGGCTTTTTTATCAATATTTATTGTTCCGGGCAATAAGTATATTGGCTTAATAATCCTGAAAAACAAGAATTTATATCACAATTCGCGAATCCAGATATTCCTGTAACTCACCGGATTATTGTGGTCCTGTAAAGAAAGGGGTAATTTTTCCGGATGTGACTTGTAATAAGGTTCCCCGCGGAAAACAGTGATGCCTTTTAATTCGACATGATTCTGAATAAGCACACCGTTATGAATCACAGTGACATAAGCTGGTGATTTAAGGTTGCCATCATGACCAAAAACAGGAGCTGTAAAAATAATATCATATTCCTGCCACTGCCCGGGCTTTCGGCAGGCATTGACAAGCGGAATATGCTGTTTGTATAAACTGCCGGCCTGTCCGTTCGAATAGGTTCGGTTATTATAGGAATCAAGCACCTGTACCTCATATTGTTCCATGAGGAAAACACCACTGTTACCTCGTCCCTGACCTTCACCTTCGATTTTTTCCGGTGAACGCCACTCAATATGAAGCTGGCAATCGCCAAATGCTTTCTTTGTTTTTATACTGCCGGATTTCGGCACAACAGTCAAATAGCCATCCCGGACTTCCCATGGAGCCTCACCGCCTTTGCTGCTTTCCCATTCACTGAGAGATGTACCGTCAAACAGGATGATTGCATCTGATGGCGGTGCATCATTAAGTCCGGGTGTTACAGCTTTTGGCACAGGTTCCCAAACTTCTGTTTCCTTCGGATCGATTTCCTCTTGTGAAAAAATGGTTGAGGTGTAAAATAGACAAAACAGGATTGTCAAAGCAAATGTGTATTTCATGGCTGTCTTTATTTTGTTTGGGCAAATATATAACTTTTAACCCATTGAGATGAATAATTTACTATCTTTGTTCAAACAAAAATACGCTTGTCATGAAAAAATGTAAACTTATTGTGTTGATTTTTATTGCTATTGTTATTTTAGGTCTGAATTCATGTACATCACAACAAAAAAATACGATGAAAGTCACAAAAGTCCTGGATATACAGGCAAAACTTGGCGAAGGGG
Source organism: uncultured Bacteroidales bacterium (assembly GCA_964629805.1). Classification (GTDB taxonomy): domain Bacteria; phylum Bacteroidota; class Bacteroidia; order Bacteroidales; family CAZVTW01; genus CAZVTW01. The sequence goes on from CAZVTW010000363.1 coordinate 1,976, forward strand.
CATTATGGGATAACAACGGTAAATCCCTGTATTGGGTTGATATTCAGCAGGGTTTATTGCATATTTACAATCCGGCCACTCATCAAAACAAAACAATTGATTGTGGTAAAAAAATTGGGACCGTAGTTCCTGTAACACCTGAAAAAGTCCTGGTAGCACTCGAAGATGGTATTTATTCGTTACATACAACCACAGAAGAGTTAACTTTTATTGTAAATCCTCCTGAAAATGACCAAAACAAACGTTTTAATGATGGAAAATGTGATCCGGCAGGCAGGTTTTGGGTCGGGACGATAGGGAAAAAGCACACCGCAGCCCTTTATTGCCTTTACCCTGATGGTCAACTTGAAAAAAAACTTGATAGTGTGACTATTTCGAATGGCATTACGTGGTCGCAAGACAAAAAAAAGATGTATTACATTGATACACCAACACGTGTAGTGAAAGAATTTGACTATGATAATAAAACAGGGAAAATCCGATTTTCCAGGGTAGCCGTTACAGTACCTGAAGAAATGGGACATCCGGACGGTTCAACTATGGACAAAGATGGTAACCTCTGGATTGCTTTGTGGGGAGGCGCTTGTGTGAGTTGCTGGAATGTGGAGACAGGAGAATTATTAAGAAAAATTGATGTACCCGCTAAAAATGTCACTTCATGCGCTTTTGGCGGAGAGGACCTCAAAACACTCTATATCACAACAGCAGGTGGTGGCTTGAGTGAAGAGGATAAAAAGAAGTATCCTGACAGTGGTTGTTTGTTTCAGGTTAAAACTGAGACCAAAGGAGTAAAATTATATTATTTTAAAGGATTGAAATAAGTCTGTTCCTAAAAGCCTCTTTTTTGCCAAACTCTTCCTTATTTGAAATGATTAAATTTTGAATCAGTTAGATAATACCATAAAAGCTATTATCAGCCAGGAAATCGAGAATAAGTTATTGGTTGTTCTATTTGAACTTCAACAATGTTTCAAAGGTTATACCAACTTATACTGCGCTCGGCTAAATATTGCGTTTTTGATTAGAATTAAACACTTGACTATCAATTTTATTTTCAAATTTTCAAATTCAATAATTGACCATCATGATAGAAAACAATGATTCTTTTTTGAGCACTCCTCCGTCACAACGGATTATTTCTCTTGATGTTCTTCGCGGGATAGCAGTATTGGGCATCTTAATCATGAACATTGAAAGTTTTTCAATGATCATGGCAGCTTACATAAATCCCACTGCATATGGTGATTTAACCGGGATAAACAAGGTAGTATGGGTGTTTAATCATCTTATTGCACAGGCAAAATTTATGAGTATCTTTTCTATTTTATTTGGCGCAGGCATTCTGCTTTTTACTGAAAGGATGGCTTATAAAGGGCTTAAACCGGGCGCTATGCATTACAGGAGAAATTTTTGGTTATTGCTGTTAGGCCTGTCACATGCTTACCTTATCTGGTATGGTGACATACTGGTAACCTACAGTTTGTGTGCTTTTTTGGTCTATCTTTTCAGAAAATTAAAACCGAAAACATTATTCATCCTCAGCGGTCTCTTTTTTATTGTTCCGGTTTTGTTTTATATCATGTTTGGTTATTCATTGCCTTATTGGCCTGAAGAGGGTTACCAGCAGAATTTGGAAACTTGGGCGCCGTCCAGCGAAATTATTCAACAGAAAATAGAATCAATGACAGGCGGATGGCTGGTTCAAATGGATAAAAGAATATCCGCAGCTATTTTTATGCAAACTTTTGTTTTTATTATACAGGTTTTTTGGCGGGTTGTTTCCATGATGTTACTTGGTATGGCATTATATAAATTGAATATTCTTCAGGCAAATAAATCAAAATCGTTTTATAAAAGATTGACTCTCTTCGGCATAATACCAGGCTTTTTTATTTCAGGATTAGGAATTTATCAAAATTTTAAGCATGAGTGGCACATGGATTATTCAATGTTTTTCGGAAGTCAGTTTAATTATATTGGAAGCATTGGGGTAGCGCTGGGATATATTGGCATCATTATGCTCATTTGTAAGTCAGATGGTTTTAAGAGATTTAAAAATGTGATGTCTTCGGTAGGTAAAATGGCTTTTACACATTATATTCTGATGTCTGCAATAGCTACATTTATTTTCTATGGCCATGGACTTGGGCTATATGGCCAGGTAGAAAGGATATATCAATTACTGATAGTTATTGGCATTTGGGCGATTATATTGGTTATATCACCGCTCTGGCTGAAAAAATTTCGCTATGGTCCCCTCGAATGGCTTTGGCGTACCCTGACATACCGGAAAAATATACCTATGAAGAAAAAGGAGGCTCAACCGGATATTTCATGATTCTTTAAATACATTAGTTACTTTATCAAAAATTCACATGAATGAGTAAAACAAATGTAATCTGATATGCTAAACTCTGCAATGGATTTGTAAAAAAAAATCAATGAGTTATCTGAAATTCTTTTTTAATTTGTCCTAATGAAATTTTTTGTATTTGACTAATTCATTTTTTATGCTCACTATTCAGCAAGAAAACGACAAAATCCTTTATCGTGAGGAATCTGCCGGCATAATGTCAAGGTCTGTCATCCAGGTCAAAGATGTAACCGGAAAAACTTATTCTTTTCCGATTCATTATAAAGATAATAAAATATCTGCCAATTTGGGCATTTTTGGCCAATACACCGAAAAAATCATACAGCATGGCCAGGTGGTTTCAACAGAAATTCTACTGGATGTTAAAACAAACACACAATTTGTTGTCTATTGTCCTTTCGAACTATCCAAAACCGGGGAAAAACCTTATTTTATGATTCCGGGTGTCATTTACGGATCAAATAATTTTGAAAATGCCGGAGGACGAACGCCAAAGTTTAAATATGGCGGGAAAACTGGCTTTCCTGTGTCATCAAAATTCATCATGAGAGCCGACAGGAGTCCCTACCCGGGTGTGATTACGATAAAGAACGGCCAGGTTTTTATGGTTGGAATTGACGATAAAGTAAAAAACGTGCAGCTAAACCCTGAAAATAAATGGTCTCCTGCTTATTTGTACAACGGACTCATACTCGACAGTTCACAGGATGATGATGATATTATCGGCTTTACCATTGGTTACGAACATTTTCCTAAACGGTTCAGTTGGGAATGGGAAATTGAAAAAGTGCCACTGAACCATGAGTACAGGTATGGATGGATAGCAGGAATGAAAGGCCGGTCTCTTGAAACAAAAGGGTTGTATTATTCATCTCAGGCAGAGGACAAAACAGCATATGGAAAAGCTATCAGATTCTATTATAACCAGATACACGAGTTTCCCAAAAAAAGGAGCGGTCGTGACGAAGCCATAGAGAAAATGGCAGATGTTATTATTCATGAATGCTGGTTACCCAAAGATAAAATATTCTATCTTTCTGATCATACTGACAGCTCACAGATTGGTGATATTGCCTGGACAGGCGGTATGCAGGTTGCTTATCCCCTGATAAAGGCAGGACAAAAATTAAAAAAACAAATCTACATTGATCGTGCCGTTGAATTTATCAATGAACTGGTAAAAAATGGTTTTAACGAAGATGCCGGGCTTTTTTATGAAGAAAAAAGATATGGTGAATGGAAAGTAACCGGCTGGTGGGGCTATCGAAAAGACTGTCTTGATTTTGGAGATAATCCGCAACATTCCGCTTATCTGAATGGTCAGGCAAGCTATTATTTATTACGGTGTTATGAGTTACTTGGAAAAAAAGAATCAGAGTGGCTTTCCAGGGTCAGGACAGTTATAGAAACTGCCATAAGAAATCAGAAAGAGAGTGGGGGATACCCATGTTTTTTCGACCCTCGAAACGGCAATGGTTTGGATTACGACGGATTTCAGTCGTGCTGGTTTGTCCCGGCTGCTACCCTGCTTTATAAACTAACCGGTGAAGAAATATATCTGCAAAGCGCTGAAAAAGCTATTGACCATTATTATACCTGGCATTTGAAAGGAGAACTTTACGGAACCCCTATGGATACCCACAAAGCCGTGGACGAAGAAGGGAATCTGGCGTTTGTCTCAGCTTGTGTTGAATTGCACAAAACCACCGGAAAAAATACATATATTGAATACGGAAAAACAGGGCTCGACTGGGAATTCACCTGGAAATTTCCCAGGAATGTGGAGTT
>CAZVTW010000364.1:0-6137 GCA_964629805.1 uncultured Bacteroidales bacterium
TCACAACCTTCGAAGGGGGAAATTAAAAAATTGTTGAGAAATTGTTAATTTTAATTTAAATCACAAAGATTTGGATGATCTGCGAAACTTTTCGAAACTGCGATTTATACCAGCGCTATGTTGATTCTGTGAGACAACTCATGGATTACATTGATGAAAAAAAATATAAAACAAAAATTTGCATTGAGCCAAAACCTTTCGAACCACGGTCATATATTTTAATGGGCACAACAGCCCAGGCTTTATGCATTGTGAATGAAATAAACCATCCAAATTTCGGGATTAACATTGATATTGGCCACAGTTTGATTGCAAAAGAAAATATTGAGGACCAGATATCTTTGATTGGCAGGTATAGCAAACTCTATCACACCCATTTTGATGATAACGATCAACAGGCCGATATGGATGTCCCACCCGGAACTGTCAACATGAGACGACTTATCACTATTGTTTATTTACTGGACGAAATGGGCTATGATGGATGGTACGGACTTGATTTATTTCCATACCGGGATGATATACAAAAATTTATGGAAGTCTCCAGGAATAATCTTCGCCTTGCCGAAAGGACCGTTGAGATAATGAACCGGAACGGGGCAAGTGCACTAAGAGCGGCAGGGACCAAAGGGCTGGAACTGTCCGAACTAATGATCAAGAGTTTACAGGAAGCTCAGTAATATAAAGCATTCTAAAATCACATTGACTTATGAGACAAATTAATATTGGGATTATCGGAACTCAGTTTATGGGCCGGGCTCATACCAATGCCTGGACTGATGTCTCCGGGTTTTATAATCTTCCTTTTCATCCTGTATTAAAAGCAGCCTGCGACATTGATCCGGCATCCGAAAAAACATTTGCCAATCGCTATGGCTGGAAATCATTTGAAATTTCGTGGGAGCGTCTGATTAAACGTAATGATATTGATGTCATTGATATCTGTACACCAAATGCCAATCATATGCCCATAGCAGTGGCAGCAGCCAGGGCCGGGAAGCATGTTATTTGTGAAAAACCTCTGGCTATGAACAGCTCTGAGGCAAAACAAATGGCAGAAGCTGCCGGTGAAGCCGGAGTGGTTCATATGACTGCCTTTAATTACCGGCGTGTTCCGGCGGGCAACTATGCGAAACAGATGATTGAAGACGGGAAATTGGGCAAGATATACCACTTTAACGCTGTTTACTTACAGGATTTTTTTGCTGACCCTGATTTTATGTGGTTGTGGCGGTGCGATAAAAAAATAGCCGGATCAGGCGCTCATGGTGACATGAGTGCACATATTGTTGATTTAGCACGCTTTTTATTGGGTGATTTTGATTCTGTTAGCGGTGCAATGGAAACCTTCACCAAAGAAAGGCCAAAACCCGATGGCTCAATGGGAAAAGTAACGGTAGACGATGCTGCTTATTTTTTGGCCAGATTTCAAAGCGGCGCACTGGGGTCTTTTAATGTTACCCGTTGTGCCAATGGCAGGAAAAATCATATGCGATTCGAAATATATGGCAGCAAAGGAAGCATTGTTTTTAACCTGGAGCGATTAAATGAACTGGAGTATTTTTCCTCTGCTGATGAAGCAACTGATCAGGGTTTCAGAAATATCATCGTGACGGATCAAAACCATCCCTATATAAACAAATGGTGGCCACCCGGACACATTATCGGATGGGAACATACTTTTATTCATGAAATTGGCGATTTTCTAACAGCTATTGCCAATAAAGAGAAAGTAGCGCCTGATTTTTATGACGGATATCGCTGCCAACAAGTGCTGGATGCTGTCATGAAATCTGCTGAAACCAATGATTGGCAGGTAATCCCAACAAGTTAGTAATACATTCACCAAAATTTTTTGCTTATGAAAACGATACAAGGACCAGGAATTTTTTTAGCACAATTCCTCAGAGATCAAAAACCATATAAGCTTTGTATGATATAAGCCAGTGGGTTGCAGGACTAGGTTATAAAGGAATTCAGATTCCTTCCTGGGACAAAAGGGTCATAGATTTAGAAGAAGCAGCCGAATCAAAAAATTATTGTGAAGAAATAAAAGGCAAACTGAAAGAGCTAAACATTGAGGTTGTTGAACTGGCTGCCTATCTGCAGGGACAGGTTTTGGTGGTTCATCCTGCCTATGAAACCATGTTCGGCGGATTTTATCCCAAAGGGCTTGGTAAACAAGAACGGATAGCCTGGGCAAAGCAACAGTTGATGGATACCGTCAAAGCATCAGCAAATTTCGGTACAGGCAATATTTCAGTTCTTTCAGGTGGTCTTGCCTGGCATACAATGTATCCCTGGCCCCAACGGCCCGAAGGGATTATTGATGAAGCATTCTTGGAATTATCCCGTTTGTGGCAACCTGTTCTTGACTATGCTGCTGAGAACGGAATCACCATAGGATATGAGCTGCACCCGGGCTCCGACCTTTTTGACGGCGCCACCTATGAAATGTTTCTTGACAAAGTGGACGGCCACCCTGCTGCCTGTATTACATATGATCCCAGTCATTTTATCCTTCAACAACTGAATTACATCGAGTTTATTAAATTATACCATGACCGGATTAAGTTGTTTCATGTAAAAGATGCTGAATTTAATCCTGATGGACGAACCGGTGTGTATGGCGGCTATCAATCATGGATTAATCGTGCCGGCAGGTTCAGGTCTGTCGGGGATGGGCAGGTCGATTTCAAACGGATTTTTTCGCTCCTGACCGAAAAAGGATATGACGGCTGGGCAGTCCTTGAATGGGAATGTTGTATAAAAAGCCCGGAACAAGGGGCAGAAGAAGCAGCCCCGTTCATTTCCAATCACATCATTGAAGCCACACAAGTAGCATTTGATGATTTTGCAGGTGGTGAATCAAACTGTAAACTCAACCGGCAAATTCTTGGATTAGATTGATTATGTATTGTTTTTAATCACTGGTGTCCGGTTAGTATTGGACAGTAGTGGTTTTTAATATTTTTATTAAATACCCGGTGAAAAAACAAATTGGTTACAAATTGACCCGTTACCGGTAAATCACTTAAATTAAAATTATACTAACCATGAATGCGAAAACTAACACAAATCAGTTAATACTTACCGAAAAGAAAAAAAAACAGCTTTTTTGGGCTTGTTTTGTATCATTAATGGCCACCTCTTTTGCTTTTATGGTTCGAGCCATGTTGATTTCCACCTGGGGTAGACAGTTTAACCTGTCCAATACCCAACTTGGTGAAATTATGGGGGTTGGCTTATGGCCGTTCGCCCTGTCAATTGTTTTACTCAGTCTTGTCATTGACAAAATCGGCTATGGGAGAGCCATGATTTTTGCTTTTATTCCATGTGGCCTCTACCATTATTCTCATGTTTGCAAACGGATACTGGATGCTCTACCTGGGAACATTTATTTTAGCACTGGGAAACGGTACTGTTGAAGGAACAATTAATCCCCTGGTCGCAAGTATGTTCCCTAAAGAAAAGGCCAAATGGATAACCATACTACATGCAGGCTGGCCGGGTGGTATGATTGTCGGAGGCATACTTGGCATGGCGCTTGGTGAAGGAACAAACTGGCAGTATAAAGTGACTCTCACCCTGCTTCCGATAATTGTTTACGGCATGATGATGCTTACAAAAAAATTCCCGGTTCATGAAAGGGTATTAGCAGGAATCTCTTTCAAAGAAATGTTGCGCGAAGCCGGAGCAATTGGAGCGCTCATAATTGTTGCACTGCTTGTATTCCAGATAGGTAATTTTTTTGAGGCTTCGCTGGTATTAAATCTTGTCATTATTGGAATTATAGTCGGCACTTTTGGATTTTATACCAAATCACTGGGGCAGCCTTTATTTATATTTCTTTTAATCATCATGTTTCCCCTTGCTACAACAGAGTTAGGAACAGATAGCTGGATAATTGACCTGATGAGTAACGAGATGAGCGCCATTGGATTACAGGCCGGATGGATTTTGGTATACACTGCCATTATTATGACCTTTTTCCGGTTTATTGTCGGACCGCTTATCAAATTTTTCACACCGTTTGGCTTGCTCATGGTGTGTTCTGCAGTAGCAGCCCTCGGTTTATATTTCCTTTCTGTTGCCACAACCGCACTGCTTATTTTTATTGCTGCAACTATTTACAGTTTCGGTAAGGCCTATTTTTATCCCACCATGCTTGGTATTGTTGGCGAGCAGTTTCCACGGGGAGGCGCTTTGACAATAAACATCACCCTGGGTGTGGGACTACTTGCCGTTGGAATTGTCGGTTCGGTCTTTTTAGGATATGTCCAGGATACCAGTATAGACCAGGAAGTAGCTGAATACGATAAAAAACACGGTGCTGAATTACATGAAAAATATGTCACCCTTGATAAAAAAAGTATCTTGGGTGAGTATAAAGCATTAGATATGAGTGTTTTGAATAAAGCGCCGGGGGAAGACAAAGATATTCTGTCTGAAATACAATTAAGGGCGAAAAAAGAAGCATTGAAATCTGTGGCCATACTTCCGCTGGTGATGCTCATCTGCTATATCATTCTTTTTCTTTATTTTAAAGCGAAAGGAGGTTATAAACCGATTGAAATAGGAAATAAAAATGAAGAATAATTTATCGGCCTTCATTCAATCGGATGAAGCATAGCGTTTTTTTCACTTTTCCAAAACCTGGTGTACGGAAAAGGTTGTGAAAATCCCAGGTTCGGTTTAGCCTCATCGACTGAGTCAAGACGCAGTCCGCTTAACTTGAAGGTATCATATCATGCTGTGCCTGAACTATATCGTAATATTTAATTCTGAGCCTGAGCGCCGAACAGGAGGAAAAAATCTTCTCAAAATGTTTGTAATTACCTGCTTTGTTTTGTAATTTTGTGGTGAGGGTTTCCGGTTCAGCCTTCGATTGCATATTCGATGTGTGATGGCCGGAAGCCCTTATTTTTTTGTCTTTATATTATCTGTTATTGAAATTTCAATCCTTGTTTATAGTGAGACTGTGGTTTCAGGAGCGGTAGCGAACTGAAACCATCAAGTCGAACTAATCCACGACATACGACGACAGGAGTATGCCGGGTTAGTGGATATCGGTCTGAAAGACTTTCATTAAGAATTTTTAGGACAACGTCCTGGGAGCAGTAAATAAGTATTTGAAAATGTAAAAGCGTTTACACCTGAACACCTGAACACCGTGAACACATAATAAAGTGTTACACCTGTTTCGGCTGTTACAGTTTACACAATAATAATATGAAAATGAGAGGAAAAAACAGCACGAAATAAAGGACATAACTACGAACGGAAAATAAGGCGTGAATTTATTGAAAAGAGGTTTACTGACTGCAATACGTCAAGGTTTGAAAGTATAAAACTCGATGCCGAAAAAGTGGACTTGTGCAATACCTGGTGTTTCAATATTCAATGTAAAGCCGTTGAAAGTGGTATCAATTACATTAAACTACTTTTTGAAATGCCAAAGGGTGAAAAATACCATGTATTATTTCACAAAAAGCAACGCAAAGAAATTGCAGTATTGAGCAAAGCCGACTTTTACGAAATACTTGAAATGTTAATAAATGCTACCATAATTAAGCAATGAGCGAACATTTGTACATATCAAAACAAAAATCTGGCTTCGGAAAGCTCCCTGCCAATTTGCTGAACACCTTTTAAAATTCGTTCCGTTTGGGAAGCAGAAGGCTTTTTTATGCCTTTGATATACTGCGCCAAAAGGCTTTGATTCATTCCTATACGTTCAGAAAGTGCCTTTGCATTGATTACCTTGTAAAAGTCAAAGAAACTTTCCAAGTCATACTCAAAGTTTATTTCCTCAATGTCATAAACAAAGTCACTATTATCAAAAGCAAGGTTTACAGCTTCCAAAACATTGGCTTTAAGTTCCTCAAAGGTTTCGGCTTCGGTTGCAATAAAATTATCGCTTACCATAGTATTGGCGCTATACCCGGTATCTTCTTTGCTTACGGTTATTTTAATCTTTGGCTTTTTCATCTTTTGTCTGTTTTAATATTTGCTTGATTCAGTATAGCAGTTAATAAACCCTTCTTAACCTCTTTTCCTGAATGGTTGGGCATTGTTAATTGTTCGGGTTTTGTAGGATGCTTCATAATAATATGGCTACCCTTTTGCCTTACTTC
>CAZVTW010000365.1:0-6116 GCA_964629805.1 uncultured Bacteroidales bacterium
GAATATCATAGATGAATTAATAGAAAAAAGCGAAGCTAAAGGCGAAGCTAAAGGCGAAGCTAAAGGCAAAATTAAAGGCGCTATTCTTACAAAAGCTGAAACAGCGCTTAAAATGATAAATGGCAGGGTAAATGATAATGATATTATTCTTTTTACTGGTCTCACCAGGGAAGAAGTGCTATTATTGAAGGATTTATTTCATCAATACAAAGAAAAAGCGCAAAAATATATTGAAATCCGGGAAGGAAAAATTGCAAGAAGATTATAAGGGTTTGAAACAAAATTGCCTGTTGTTGTTTTGTAAACTTCATTTTACATAAAACCTAACCTTGTTCTAAAAAATTCATGCTTAAAGTCTTGTAGACAGGAAAGCTTTTTATGGACAGAAAAACTTCGGTTGCATCAATCCCATTTTTCCATGAAATTTCTGTCAGGGTTTTCATTTGCATCATTGACTTGTAAAATACCCCGTTGATAAGCATAATGCACAAGAGAAGGGCTATTAACCGAGCCTGTTTTTTCAAAAAGCCTCCTCCTGTATGTCTCCACTGTACTTTTACTTATACACAACTTATCACTTATCTCATCAGTGGTTTTCCCCTCTGCAATAAATCTTAATATTTCCTTTTCGCGATTTGTCAGTTTGCCATTTTGAGTAAATGTGCCCTGCAAACCAGAAGAAATAAAATAGGCTGTCTTTATTTCCTCACTACAATATATTTTTCCTTTCAGGCAATACTCAATTGCTGAAAGCAATTCAGGGCCATCATTTAAGGATTTCAGGACAAATCCTGAAATTCCCTGATTGAGCATTTCCTGAATAAAGATATTTTGCATGTCCGAAATAAACAGAATTATCTTTGACTGCAATGTTGAAGATATAGATTTTGTTTTCAGTCTGGTAATCAATTTTTTTGTGGATTCTATGCCGATGGACATATCTACGATGAAGATGTGTGCGTCCTGACATATTTTCATTTTGTCAACATGGTTTATTCTGATGATAAAATTTCCGGAATGCTGCTCCAAAAATTGTTTTAGCCCAAATCCATACAGATAATGGCCTGAAAAAATTTGTATAATTATTTTAACGTGCATTGATTATTATTATTTTTATTTTCAATACCAAATCCCTGTCAATGAAAACATGGACAGTAAAAATGAATACCATGATTTTACACAAAATCATGTTGCTTATCATATATTTTTGTATATTTGTCAATATTTATTATTTTGCTTTTTTTATTTTTACTTTATAAACCTGATTTATTTGAGAATGTGAATTATTATTGTATTGAGATTGTATTAAATATTGAAAAATCAATTTTTTAGATTTTTATTATTTTCACAGAATAGAACCATGAAGTTTTCAGAAGCATATCATTTAATTTTAAAAGGACAAACTAACGAGGGAATCATTGTACTCAACACACTTCTTCGTAACAAACTGACTCTTTATATAACGAAAGAGGGAAAACTGGACGAGGATGAAGCTGATATTATCGTAACAGATGCTTTCCTGACACTCTCTGATCGTATTCAAAAAGAAAAATTCACCTATCAGTCTGAAAAACAATTTGAAAACTACATTTTTACTTCATGTAGGAATGCAATGTTTGATGTATTAGAGAAAAAAAAGAAGAATGTCTTAACTGATGACAATAACTTTTATGACAACACAAATAATTTCGAGGGTGATTATGAAAATTTTAATTTTGAAGATGAAAAACAAAAATATTATGAATACATCCTGAATGATTTAGGCATTAACCTGAATGATGAACGATTTAATGATGATCCCGAGCTCACTGTTAAGATTATCAGACAGGCTTTTCATAAGGTGAAAGCCAAATCTGCTGTTATTTACACTTCGAAAATGGTTATTGGTCTTAAACACAAAGATATTTTCGAAAAGCTGGATTATCTTTACTTGTTTAAGAGCATAAGTAATTTGCGACAAATATTCAGAAAATCAAGGGAAGATATTTATTTGGAAATCAAAAAACTGCTCTATGGACAAAAACGAAAACCTGCTCATTCACAGATTTCTTGAAGGCGAACTTAAGCAGGATGAGAAGCTGTTATTTAAGGAACAGTATGAATCAGACATTGATTTTGCCAGAGACGTAAAATTGATGACAGACCTGGAAATATTCTCCGGTGGATTGAATCACTATTCAGGCCGGAATAAATCTGGTTTACTAAGTCAACTTCGACCATTCCTGAAATATGCAGCGCTGATTATTTTAATCATCGGAATTACAATCGTCTTTTTTCTCAAAAAAGATAAACCTCCCAGGATATTCACAGAAAACATTGAACAACTCAAAAATGAGTATACTCCCGGTATAACGCTGTCCGATTCAAAAATTGACAAAATAATTCAAAAAGCAGACAATTTTTATTCCGATGCCGGATATGATTCCGCTGCATATTATTATGCATTGGCTTACGAAAAGAATCCATCATACCCGGGTATAGACCTTTCAGCCGGTATCTCATACTTTTTCTCCGGCAATACCAATAAAGCGATTGAATTTTTGCATAAAGTTGAGCGCAGTGACGGAAAACAAATATTTTATACGTCCCGCTGGTATATTGCATGGTTGCATATAAAACAAAATGAGTTTGATGTAGCTGCCAATATCTTTGAAATGTTGGCCAATGGGGAGAAAAATGAATACAAAGAAAAATCGAAAAATGTATTGCAGCAACTAAAAAAGAATAACAGGATTAGCTGGAAATGATCTGGCTGGTCGTAAAAAAAGTATATAAATTAAATACATTGTGAAGATTTTTATTTTCATACTCATTATTTTTTTCTCATGTCAGGCATTGGCAGTCAAAAAATATGCCCTTCTGATTGCTATTTCAAATTATCCGGAGGATTCCGGCTTTCCGGCTACAAATGCTCAGGCAGATTTAAAAATTATCAAAGATTTGTTTGGCCAGCTTGGCTTCCGGATTAACCAGCTTACAGATCAACAGGCAACAAAAACAGGAATTAAAAAAGCATTTGTTTCTCTCTCTCAACAATGCAAACCCGGGGACATTGCCGCAATTTATTATGTCGGCCATGGTTCGGCAATCCCTGATGATGATATTCCCGCAGAGGAACTTGACAATAAAGATGAAGCCATCGTCCCCTATGATGCAGTTAAAAAAAAGTCAAAAAACTATATCCGTGATGATGAAATCGGAGAGATGATGAATGCTGTCAGAAAAAAACTCGGACCCACGGGGCAGTTTTTGTTCATCGCAGAAAGTTGTTATTCGGGAACAATTACACGAGGACAGAAGAGTTCTGCGTTGAAATCTGATAGTGAAGTTCTCCTTGATAAATCGCTTCAAAACAATACTAAAATGTCTCCTTATGTTGTCCTGACAGGGGCCGGTCATGATCAGTTTAATACAAAAATTAACTATATTTCAGACCGGGTTGGCGCTTTGACATTGTTGCTGGCAAAACACCTTCCTGCCTACCTTGGTTTGTCCTGGCACGAACTATATCAAGCCCTTTGGAAAGATTTTGATGTGTATCATGGCATATTTAAACAATATCCAACAATTGAGGGGGATATTCAAAGTGTTGTTTTTTCAGCAAATGAAAATCAACTCATCGAACATGTTTATTATGTGAACGAATGGTTAGACAAAAACCACATTGTTATGGATATAGGAGAAACAGGCGGAATTTTTAAAGGAGCGCAATTTGGTTTTTATCCCGTTAACAAACAAATTTCTTCAAAAACTTTTATTTGTACAGGCATTGTGACAGAATCTTCACTTTTTTCTGCCACAGTAAAAGCAAACATCACTTTACCGGAGGACAGCGCTCTTCAGATGCGGGCAGTATGCAAAAAATACAGTTATGCGCCTCTAAAACAAACATATTCATTTGCAGACAACTGTAATAATCATGATTTGGATAAACACCTTGAAAAAAATGCATTCAAAAAATGTACAACAAACCCGCGAATCCTTATTGATTGTACAGAAAAGGCTATTATGCTTTATAATAGTGGCTCCCGGGAACTAATAAATGGTGTATTCCCCGTGAAAGAAAAGATGTACCCTGAAATATGCGAGAGGATTACCCTCAATGCCAGGGCGCAATATCTCAGGAATCTGGATTTTGGTAATCAGCATAAAACGCTTGATATTCAACCTGTACCAGTCAGGTTAAAGCTTAGCGAAGACGGGAAACAGACTTTTGGGGGTTATGGTGAACCTTTGGAGAAATTGTCGTCCTCAGGACACTGGCGCTATCGTGAAGGTGATGTATTTGTGTTCAGGGTGTCAAACAAGAGCAGGCAACGTTTGTATTTTAACATTGTCCACATAAGCCCGGACGACAGATATAGTGTTATTATGCCCTCCTCATCGCCGTGGCAGACTGCCACAGAATTAAAATTGCTGCCGTATGAAACCAAAACAATTCAAAAAGCTTTTCGTGTAAGCCCTCCTTTGGGAAAAGACTATTTTCTCATGGTCAGCTCAGAATATCCGATTGACCTGCGCCGGGCTCTTTCGATGACCAACCAGTCTAATTCACTGCGGCATACCTGGACACCTTTTGAGGTGTTTTTGGCTGAAAGTATGGAAGGTAAGGTGAGAGGAGGATACTGTGGGGAGGGGGTTGGTTTAGATAACGTTGTAATTCTGACAGAAGCGATATCTGAATAGAAAATCGTAAATTTGCAAAAATAAACAAACAAGAATGGAGAAAAAGACATTAAAAATAGGACGTTCGGATTTTGATTTTATCATAAAAAACAACCATTATTTTGTTGATAAGTCAATGTTGATTTACGACTTTTGGCACAGCGCAAATGATATATTGCTGATGCCCAGGCCTAAGCGTTTTGGAAAAACATTGAATTTGTCAATGATAGAACATTTTTTTGACATACAAAAAAAAGAAAGCGACCAACTATTTTCCGGCCTGGAAATATCAAAAAACAAAGAATTTTGTAAAGAACACCAAAATAAATATCCGGTTATAAACATCACATTAAAGAAAATAAAAGAAATTACCTGGGAGAAGTGCCTGAAAAAGTTCAAAACTGTCATTTCTTCACAATTTGAGAAATATGATTTTTTGCTGGATTCTGACAAATTAAGAGAAACAGAAAAACAAAAATTTAGAAATATCTTGTTTGGGAGTGCGGATGAAACAGAGTATGAAGAAAGTCTGGAAAGATTAAGTATTTATTTACATACACATTTCGGCCAAAAAGTTATTATTTTGGTTGATGAATATGACACGCCAATAATAAATGCATATAAAAACACTCCCAAACCTATAAAATTGCCCAAAGGGCAGACTTCGTATTATCAAAAAGTCATCAATTTTATGCAAAGTTTTCTTGGAGACGCTTTCAAAGGAAACGATGCCAACCTTCAAAAAGGATTAATAACCGGCGTGATGCGCGTTGCCAGGGAAAGTATTTTCTCAGATTGGAATAATTTTGACGTATTTGGAATTTCATCAAACTATTTTGCTGATAAATTTGGGTTTACACAAAATGATGTAAATGATATGTTGTGCTATTTCGATTTGCAAAACGAGTGTATGAATATCGAAAAATGGTACAATGGGTATAAATTTGGCAATATTGATAAAATTTACAATCCCTGGTCAATTGTTAATTATGTGTCTAAACATGCTGATGGTTTTAAACCATATTGGGTCAATACGAGCGATGACAGTTTAATTAAGGAACGATTTACAGAACCTAACATAAAAGAAAAAATACAGGAATTAATAGAAGGAAAAACCATTGAAAAAACCATCCGGGAAAATTTTATCTTTTCAGATTTTGAAAACCAATCAGAATTATTGTGGACATTATTGTTCCATAATAGTTTTTTGACACAAACAGAACAGACCGGTGAGAAATTATTCAAGCTAAAAATACCAAACTACGAACTTAGGATAATTTTTAAAGATTTTATATTAGACTGGATTGAAAACGAATATAAATTTTACCGCGATTTATTACATACAACTTCAAGAAATCTGATTAGCAACAATTTAGTTGAGTTTGAAAAGGGGTTCAAAAAAATAATTGGAGATACCTTAAGTTTTCATGACACAGCAGTACATTCAATAG
>CAZVTW010000366.1:0-6084 GCA_964629805.1 uncultured Bacteroidales bacterium
CTCCTGGAAAGGAAATCTGGAACAGATTGATGATATAACAATACTGGGTATCAGGTACACATTATGAGGAAGTCAGGTATCCTGATAAACAAAAAAATGAAACCGATTCTGCATTTTTGAGTAAATGGTAAGTAAAAACCCTAACTTGGTATTTTTGTAAATTATCAGGATATGAAAAAACCAATTCACTGTCATACCATATTATCCCTTTACAATTATGTCACATTCTTCAATGCTCTGTTTTTTACAATATTAATTACAGGGGCCACCAGTGTGTATAGTCAGACATCCACTTCAAAAGTCAAACCGTTTGAAATGAAGGGATATATTGAGCTTTCCGGTCAGTACAGTTCAAGAGAACCGGTTTATCAATACCTGTCGCAAAATTATTTACACGCAAAACTCAGGAATACGGCTTATATCTATGGTATTCCGGTTTCAATGCATGCTTATTTTTCAACGGAACAGAGCAAATACAGGCAAAGTCTCAATACGTTGACCCTTGTATTAGATACCAGAAAACTGGCAAATAACCACCTGTTGAAAAACCATGCATTTTTATCCTGGTTCAAAACCCTTGAAATAGGCAGGTGCCGACCTACTTATTCTGATTTCGTATTAAGCGGGATTGCACTTGACGGTATTAATATTGCTTTACAAAAGGGTGTTTTATATTCTGCTTTTGTTTATGGCAGAACAGCACGAAATGTAAGTTACAGCTCACAATATTTCCCGACTGAACAAAGAAATGTCATGTTTGGGAAAGTAGGTCTGGGAAAACCAAAATCCAGTCATCTTTTTATATCTCTATTGCATTCAGAAGATGATGAAACATCCGTTACCGAAGAGGATAAAAGCAATTTTACACCATCGCGTAATTATACCGGAAGTATTGATGCTATGCTAAAAATGTTTTTAAAAAAATTCACTATTGGTGGAGAAGTTGCAGTATCGGAACACACACGTGATAAATATCAGCCTTCAGCGGAGTTTGAAGATATACCCGACTATGTCAATGATGCTCTCTCTCCCAATATTAGCAGCACGCTTGACTATGCAGTATCAGCCTTTTCAGAACTTGCTCTAAAGAACACTAAGGCTTCTGTGGCTGTCAAAAGCATTGGCCCGGGGTATCAATCATATGGAATACCATATTTAAGGCAGGACAACATTGAATATGAAGGAAAATTTTCACAATATTTTTTTAAACCTTCCTTCATGTTAAAGACTTTTATAAAAAAACGTGATTATAACCGGTTTGGAATCAAAGGAGCTTCAACAAGCTCACTCACCTATGGTTTTATCGCCGGGTTAAGAATCAGGAAACTTCCATATCTGCAGGTTGTTTATCGTCCTTTCAAACAATCCAACCATGCCGATGAAATGAGTATCGAAAACAATATGACCCTGTTGTCGATACTATCTTCTTACAATAAGAAAATCGGGAGTATAATGAACTATACAACTGTTTCTTATTCCCTTCATGATTATGAATATAATTATGATGAGAATCAAAATACAGGGAAAAACATTACTTTTTCTGTGAACGAAAATCTTGTGTTCAAACAACATTACGGTATAAATGCCGGCTACACTTTAAGAGATATTCAATATTCATTCACCCAAAGAATGCAACATATATATAAAGCCGGAATAATGTTTTATTTATGGAAAAAATGGAAGAATTATTTAAATGTAAGTCTGACCGATGCCGAAAATATGAGTACAAAATCAACCTTGCAATACCGTACCCTGATAAAATTATTCCCATTTGCTGATCTGGAAGTTCAGGCACGTCAGGTTGTCTATAAATCAAATAACGGGTTATACAGTCCATATGATGAATATATTATAAACGGAAAACTTAAGATTAAATGGTAATGTAGATCATATCATGATAAGAAAACATGGAAAGCAACATTTAAATAATCATATTATGAAAAAAAATATAAAATCAATAATTTGGGCGCTGGTTTTTATTTTATCTCATCATAATTTCCTTGCCGGCCAGGTTAATGTCCAGTTAATACCACCACCTTTTGGTCAGTTATTTACCGAAGATGTTTTTAATCTTACAGTTAGTAATACAGGAACACAAACATATGCCGTTCAGTTACATGCTACGATTGCAGAAGCATCTGACGGACTTATCCTCGATGCTTACACTTCAACAATCATGGTACCGCCGGGTTTAAAACCTGTTGATTATCACGAAATTCAACCTGTGGAGTTTGACCATACCGATGACAAATACAAACAAATAGTGACAAAAACAGGGTCGGTACCGGCAGGAGAATACATAATTTGTGTCTATGCCATACATGCCGAAACAGAAGAGGTTTTAGGAGAAGGTTGCATCGAACATTTTGTTGCCCATCCTGCGCCGCCGGAAATTATATTTCCCGGTGATGGCGCTGTGGTAGAAAATGAATACCCGGTTTTTTCCTGGTCTCCGCCTGCCCCTGTTGTTGCTGAGGGTATTACTTATACAATCCGAATTTCTCAGGTACAGGGAGATCAAACACCTGCCGAGGCCATTGAATCAACGCCTTATTGGTTTGTTTATGAAGGAATTACAGGTAATCAGTTCCAATACCCTGTTGGTGCACGTGAACCGGAACCCGGGAAGACATATTGCTGGTCTGTTCAGGCTTTATATCCAAGTGGGGAAGCTATCGGGGAAAACAACGGGATGAGTGAGATAGCAGCATTTCAATATATTGGTTTTCAGGATGGTGAAATGATGCCAATAGAAATATTTTCTCCGGAAAACAATTCATTGGTAACAACAAAAAATCCGGTGTTTGAATGGTCAGACCTTCAAATTGACGGACTCACGTATTCACTGACTTTTTTTGAAATGACCCCTGATTTGTTCAGACCGGAAAACCGGGAGCAATCTGTAGATATGCCTGAAACTGACATGACAATAACAGAGCAAAATAGTTTTCAGACATTTCAGGCACAGGAATTTCATACCGAAACAGGCGAAATCTTTTTTTCAGCCATAGACATAGCTGATAATACTTTTGTATATCCTGAAGATGCGCCAGCATTTAACTCCGGCTTCAGATACGCTTTTATAGTGGAGGGTTGGAGAAATAACAGGAAAATAGCCCAAAGTGAAAAACGTGCTTTCTCATTTGTCGATGAAACACTCGGCCCCTGTGACACGGTTGTGGTTGAAGCAACCATAAAAATGAAACTGGAAGAACTTGAAAATGACATGTGCACAATTAACCAGGGACTTCTGGATTCGCTTGAATTGATGCTGGATGATTACCAGAACCTGAAATGGCAGGAAGACAGCCTGAAAGGATTGCGCGATGCTACCGGCGAATTGAAGAATCTGGCAAAAGAGACCAAAAATGGAGCCTTGTCGGTTATCCGGGACGAATTAGATGCAACTAATAATATGACATCTGATGATCAAAATTGTGCACCGGGATGGGAAAGCCAGTTTAAATCGCGTTACCAGCCCTCACGTTCCCGACGTAGGAATGCCCGGTTCAAACGTGTTGTTAAAAGCAGTAAAGATGCATTCAGCAGATGTATGGACAGGAACAAGAATTCTCTTGAAGACAGAAAAAAAGACATTGAGGATGACTGGGAAAGACCGCTGACCGAACTCAATACCAAAATCCAAAACCTGGACAATGAAATAACCCAAAAAAGTAATCAGGCAGCAGCCGATAAAGCAAAGATACAGGCCCTTATCGGAGATTTGATACAAAATTATTGTTCTGCCAACCAAAAATGGGACTGGCTTATCACTTACACACAGGGTAATTATGAATGTCTCAAATGCGGTAAACTTCATGTTACTGTTCCTGACAATATTGCACGTATGGACTCATGCCTGAATGATTTCCTGGAGCAACTGGCAAGGCTTAAAAATAAAATTCTTGCGGTTCCTGATTTTAAAAACCTGTCAGCAAATGCCAATAATTATTTTAACATGAATAAATTCCGGGAAGATTTAGACTCGATTACATCGCTTCGAAATGAGTTCAAACAGCTTGGAACGAAATACCCAAATGTGAAATTAATTCATCCCTGTTGTGAACGGTTCAATGAACTGGCGTCAGGATTTTATATTTATACCCGTCCACGTAAAGTCGTTGATGACCAGGTTGGTCATGGCACAAACTTCGGAACCGGGTATCAGGGCTACATGGTTGTTCCTGGCGATCCTCTTAGTTATGGAACCGATGATGATTATCACGATGAGGCTGTTAAACAAAAGACCGCACTTAAAAGTGATCTTTATAAACTGGCAGGCAAGACTGATAAATTGATCAGGAACATGGAATACTCAAAAACAAGAAAAGACGGAAAAGACAGAAAAGTTTCTGCAGAGTATGCTTTTCGTGATCCTAAAGTCCTTCAGCTTCACGGGATGGCAAATGCCGTCAAATATCATCAAAACACCGAAAATGAGCTTGATGACATACTCAACAGTCTCATCAGCGGGTTGTCATGTTTTGATCAAAACAACCTCAACCACAACAGGAGGCAGATAGTTGAACAATACCATAAATGTTTTGATTTTAAAAAATGCATTGAAGCTCTTGACCGGATTTATTCCGATTACAGGGAATCACTTGCTAAAGGAATAGCTGACCTGTTAGAAAAAAAGCTGGCGCTTGAGGAAAAAAAACGATTGCTTGATTTTCATCTTTCCAGTCTCGAGAACAGGCAAAAAGAGCTCCAAAAACGAATATCAGACATATCCACCGAAATTAACAATGTTGGCGCTAATGCCGAAAGTTCACAAAGAGAAGCAGTTGAAGCAGTTAAGCAGCAACTGAGGTCTGAATTAAAGGGGCTGGAATCGAAGCTTCCGGGTATTCAGGAAGAAATTAAAGAATTTAGGGGGAAAATTGATGGAGTGAATCAAAAACTTGATAAGCTCAACAGTGATATTGAAAAGGCAAATAACATTGATCCCCCGCGAGCTTTGGCTAACATTGATGATTGTGAGGAAGTAACAAAAGATATAGAGCAACAAAACCAGCAATGGAATGAGGAGAATGAAGAGATGAACCGGGAAGCAGCCGAAGCTACAGAACAAGCAGAGGAAGCTGAAGATGATTTTGAGGATACGTATAATAAGCAGAAAGATGTAAATGACGACATATCCGAATTGGAAGAACGTATAGCGGGACATCAGCAGGAAATTCAGGATGAGGCAGAGAGAATACGGAAAAGGGAACGCTATGAACGTAAAAGTACATGTGTGAAATTACTCGCAGATTATTTTGATAAAAACAAAAGTGAAGATGATGTCATGGGTGATCTAGGTGATCTATTTGAGAATATCCATGAATCAGCTGACAATGTTCCCGAAGGGGCAACTTTTGAGCAAATTGACAAATTCAATGCACTTCTGGACAGAATTCAGGAGATGAAAGATAAAATTGAAACCATCAATAAACTCCTGAAGGGTATTTTCAATGATAATTTACAAGACAGGAGCGAGGCTTTTGAAGAAATACTTAAAATAAGCGGGGAAATAGGCTCCAGAATCCCGGGTATTGGTGAAATGATTGGCTTTTATGCAGAGGCTTACGCAGCATCCATAGAAGCGATTGAAGCTATCCAGGATAAAATGCTGCAGGATTATAAGGAGGAAATAAAAAAATATATACCACGTATGCCATGCAGAGTTGATTCCTGGAAAGATAAAACACTTGATGATATTCTCAATGACGCCTGGAATAGTTTCAAGTCCGACAATTCCACTATCCTGAACAGATTTAAAGACAATGATGACTCTATGAAGAAACTTGAAGCGCATTTTAAAAAAATGGCGGCCGCAAGGGTATTAAGCTGTTGTCTGGAGAAACTCTCTGTAAATGAATAAAAATTTCCGAATCAGTAATTTTCAAAATCTATTCGTTGCAAGGCATTGTTTATTTGCAAAACCCCGGAGTTTTGATCTTCACTGGAAACGCTTATCTCTATAACCATATTCGCAGTAGGTTCAGTTCGCGGACAATTTTACCAAGCTGGTTATCCGATGTTTTTGAAACATCCACTGCTTTTTTCGACAATTGGTCTATTTCATCTGCAGCGTTTTTG
>CAZVTW010000367.1:0-1697 GCA_964629805.1 uncultured Bacteroidales bacterium
GAATTCAAAAATGCAGAATCTGAGTATTACAAAGATTACGAAAAAAATATTAGGGAAGTTGAAGAAAAGTATGATATTGATTTTGATGACGTATTTTTTCCCTGGGTTGGAAATGAAATATCTTTTGTGAAGCTTCGTCCAACCTATGATACCAGGATGGAGGATATCGTTGTTTTATTACACACCAAAGATATTGAAGATGCCATGGAAGGTTTTCAGTCAATAACAGAAGCCTTACGTAAAAAATCGCCGATAAAATTTAAGGAATATGATTACAATGAGCATACTATCCATTATTTAGACCTCAAAAACTTCTTTAAGCTATTTTTCGGAAGATTATTTAAAAACATTGAAAAACCTTACTTCACCTACATGGATGATTTTGTCGTATTTACCAATTCGGAAAAGACGCTCAGAGATGTTATTGATGCAAGAATTTTAGGAAATGTTTTGAATCGTGATGCTGAATTTACTGCCTTTCATGATAATTTTGAAGACAGGTCAAATGTCAACGTATACATTGATGTTCCTAAGATGTATTCGAATTTTTACTATTATTCCAACAAAACCTATAAACCGGCCATCAAACGAAATAAGGAACTTATTCTGAGCATGAAGCAGATAGGTTTTCAACTCGTAGCAGCGGATGATAATGGATTTCAGACCAAATTGATTGCCAAACATGACCCGGATGCCACATTTAAAGATGAAGTTGAGCGCATAGAAATTGAAGTAGAAAATAAAAACCTGGCCGACGAAATTGAAAATCTCGAGTTCCAATTTGAATTGGATTCACTTGCCAACCTGACCGATTCATCCTACACCTTTTATTATCCCGACAGTGCAATCCGGGCAGAGGGAAGCATTGAAGACAGTCTTAAAATGGGTATCTGGAGAGGATATTACCCCACAGGCAACCTGCATTATGTTGTGAACTACCAGGATGGCCGTTTGACCGGCGATGCCTATTTCTTTTTCAACACAAATGGACGGGCAAAAAAAGCAGAGGCCGTTTTCGACAATAACAAACTGATTAACGAGTATAGGCAATATTATGACAATGGCGCACAAAAATCTGTCATCAGCTATAAAGATGGGCTCAAAGACGGTAAAGCACAATATTTTTACAAAACCGGAGCGCTTAAAGTTGAAGGAAAATTTAAAGACGGCGAGAAAAAAGGAAAATGGAAATATTATACAGAAAAAGGTGAGGTTTTTGACAAAGAGCGTTACAGGAAAGGAGAACTAAGGTAGAGTATTAGGGTATGATATACTCATCTCGACTTAGGGCTTGAAATGAAATAACCTGTACCTTTAAAATTGTACTTTCTCCTTTTGCCCTGATTGCAAAAATTTTTAAAACATAATATTTTAAAATATGAAAACAAATACAATTATTATTCTGACGATTCTTATGATTGCTCCTGGATTGATTATGAACTCCTGCAAAAAGGAAAGTTGTACAAATCTTACGTGGTATGAGGATTATGATGAAGATACATTTGGTAATCCTCTTATCTCAAAACTGTCATGCGACCAGCCAGATGGATATGTCTTAGATAATACAGATTTCAATGACTCATGTGCATTTGCTTACCCTGGCGCTTCTGAAATTTGCAATGATGAAATAGATAATGATGGAGATGGTTTCATAGATTGTGAAGATTGGGATTGCGATTGTGATGAAAGCAACAATT
>CAZVTW010000367.1:1797-3087 GCA_964629805.1 uncultured Bacteroidales bacterium
GGATTGCGATTGTGATGAAAGCAACAATTGTCATGATGGCATTGACAATGATAATGATGGTTTCATAGATTGCGATGATTCGGATTGCGACTGTTGAAAGGTTCAGTAGAGATACGCGGCCATTTTTAACATAGTTGGCGCGCGTTTGCAATGTCGCCTGATATAAACCCAAAAAAGGGAACAAGCTTTGCAGATACCCGCTAACAAGATAATATAAACGACAGGAGAATCTAACAATGAATTAAATATCGCAATACATTGTTTTTTCCCATCATTTTTGTAATTTTAAAAAATTAACCATTTTTAAACATCTTATCATGAAAAAAATAATTTTGAGTCTTATCTGTTTTTTTCTTTATTTCAGGGGCTTTGTTGGCCCAAAAACAAATATCAGGCAAAAGTGAGACGAAAACAATGACTTTTACACCTGATTACAAACGCGGGCTGCCACCCAACCTGTTTGTTGAGCTCAATTTTCAGGACGACAATGGCAACGGGATTTTGGAAGCCGAGGAATCAGCTGAGCTTGATTTGAAAATTACCAACAAAGGCAAAGGCCCGGCGCAGGGCCTGAAAGTCAAAGTCAAAGACAACATCAGCGACAGGAACCTTGACATTTCTGATGATAAAGAAATATCATACCTTCAGCCTGATAAATCAGTCACAGTTACAGTGCCTTTAAAAGCCGGGGTTGACGTTAAAACAGCAGAGCACAAGTTGCAAATAAACGTAACGGAACATTTCGGATACGACATGGACCCTGCTTTTCTTGTGTTAAATACCCTGGCCTACCAAAAACCAAAAATTGTGTTTTCGGGGATGGAAATCGTCGATGTTGGCGAAGGCACCGGGGCAATTACACCCGATGGGCAATTACAGGCCGGCGAGCTGGTCAAAGCAAAAATTGTGGTGCAGAATGTTGGCCAAAATATTGCCACTAATACCAGATTTTATGTGAAATCAAACGATGAAAACATTTATATTGACAACAAAACAGGGAAACTTGGCGATATGGCTATCGGACAGGTGAAAGAGTTCTGGGTGACAATCAGCCCGAACAAACGCGTAAATACAACAGATAACATGCCTGTCTTCCTCACTGTCTCCGAAGGGAAAGGAATAGGTGAACTAAGAAATTTCCAGTTGCCCCTTTCATTAAACACTAAACCACCTGAAACATCAACACTCGAAGTAAAAGCCGACATTGAAAGCCTGAAAAAAAAGGTGGCCAGGTTTGAATACCAGTCAAATAAATTCACGGCCAATGTGGGCAATATCAAAAAAATTCGC
>CAZVTW010000367.1:3187-6082 GCA_964629805.1 uncultured Bacteroidales bacterium
AAAAAATTCGCGGGCTGCAAACACCGGAGTTCCATGGCAATGAACATATTATTTTGGTGGAGTATTAGTCGCCTGCCCTGTGCCGAAGGCTTTCAAGCCTGTGAGGCAAAAGTGCGGTACGGGCTTTCCTGCCTGTGTCGAGATGAGGTTATAAAATTGCGTATTGTTAAAGATAAAAAAATCTGCTTTGTGTTAGATAATTTCTTATAATTGTTTTTAGTATAAATAAAACTAAAGCAATAGTGACTAATGTAAAAAAGAATGTAACAACGCTTTAAAATTGAAAATCCAAAAAATAAAAAAACACATATATGAAAAAATTATTTACGACACTGTGCACCCTGGTTTTATGCGCGGTTTATATTCGAGCCCAGCAGGTAAGCAAAGTGGAATTTAAACAAGGGCCTGAAAACACTATTATTGTCTCATATAAAATCACAGGCGCCAAATTTAACCAGAGTTTTGATGTCTCGCTGTATGTGAGCAAAGATGGTGGGGGCACTTTCCATGGGCCCTTAAAAGAAGTTTCCGGTGGCGTTGGAAAAGGCATTAGTGGTGGGCAGCACAACATTACATGGGACGTGTTCAAAGAAGTGGCAACCCTTGATGGCGACATCACTTTTGATGTGCGCGTGCAGGTGATTGAAAAAGAAATACCAATACGCTTTTTTGCCGGCCTTGCAGGGAGTGTTTCTGTGCCGGAAACAGACTACGCCTCTTTTGGAATTACAGCAGGGCAAACCGGCAAAACCGGCTGGTACATAGCTGCAAGGTTCAACCCGGCGTTTTTCAAAGGCCCTGCTGATTACGCCTGTAATGATGAACGAATCACAGACTACAATGGGGATGGCTATTATGTGTTTGACGATAAAACCCTCAAGCCGCAACTCAGCATCACTAGCGGGCTCAATTTTCTTGTGGCGAAGGATTTTTACCTCTTTGCAGGGGCCGGCTATGGAACCAGGAAATACCTCTGGCACATCAACAATTACAGTTACCCGGATGAAAAGCTGGTCAGCGACAGCTATGCCTCGCATGAAGATTACGAGGTTTCGGGCATACAACTTGATGGCGGAGCTATGTTGCGGATAGGAAAAATATTGGTACACGGCTGCGTCACAAATTTGAATTTACAATATATGTCGGTTGCGGCAGGGATAGGAATTGAGTTTTAGGGTGTGCCAAAGCCTTTCCAGGCTGTGAGTCATTTTTTGCCATGCAGACTGGAAACCCTGCGGCACAACGGTTTCTCACAGGCTTTCCAGCCTGTAGGTAAACTTTTAAAATAAAATTTAAACAATGCAATACGAACACAGACGAAATTTGCCACATATCTACAAAACAGGTGTTAACTACTCTATCACATTCAGGTTGTATAACTCAATACCACAAATTGAACTAAAAAAAATGAAAAACAGCTATGAAATTGAGTTAAAAAAACTCTCAGATAAAAACTTGAATTCATCTGTCTTTGAAATGCAAAAAAATGAACTTCAAAAAGAATATTTTGAAAGTTATGATACAGCATTGCACAATAATAAAATCAACCAGCATTTAAAAAATAAAGAAATTGCAGGTTTGGTTTGTGGTGCCATGAAGTATTACCATGAAAAAGAATATTACATAGATTGTTTTTGTGTCATGCCTAACCATGTTCATTTTGTTTTTTATTATTTTGACGAAGCAAAAAAAAGCATAAGCCAGGTTATGCAATCAATAAAGGGATACACAGCCCGGGAAGCGAATAAGTTATTAGGCAAAAAGGGGACATTTTGGCAATCAGAAAGCTTTGATCATATTATTCGAACTGAAATTGAATTAAAAAATACAATCAATTATGTTATAATGAACCCTGTAAATGCCGGTTTAGTACAAAAATGGGAAGACTGGCCACATATGTACCACAGGCTTTCCAGCCTGTGAGTATGGCCATGCAGGCTGGAAAGCCTGCGGCACAAGCATGTGCCACAAGCTTTCCAGCTTGTAGGCAAAAGTAAACATAAACATTAAAAAAACATACAACAAATGAAAAACATCATCAAATCTATCAAACTATCAGCAGCAGCGTTGCTGCTCTTTATTTTTTCCTGCGAGAACAACGAGCTGAAAGAGCCGCCTGCGGGCAACACAAATAAATATCCAATATTTTCCCTTGACTCTGTTTATGAAATATCACGGGAAAATGCAGTATTTAATATTACATTATATGATGAAGGTTTTCTGCCAGTGCACGAATTTGGCATCTGCTGGTCAACTTCACCAAACCCAACCACTGCTGATAAAACAGTCACTAGCAGCACAGGCACAGGCAGTTTTAGGGCAGAGATGACCGGTTTGCAGGAAAATACAAGCTATTATGTGCGTGCCTATGCCACCAATGAGCTGGGCACAAGCTATGGCAATGAGGTGAGTTTTGTTGCGGAAAATGTGGTAATGGATATTGACGGAAACAGCTACAAGTGGATAACAATTGGCGACCAGGTATGGATGGCTGAAAACCTCGCCACAACGCATTACAACGATGGCACAGCAATACCACACGTAACCGGTAACTCAACCTGGGCAGGTGTAAGCGCCCCCGCCTACTGCTGGTACGATAATAATGAAGCAACATACAAATCCAAATATGGCGCATTGTACAACTGGTATGTGGTTGAAACAGGTAAGTTGTGCCCCACCGGGTGGCACATGCCTACCGATGATGAGTGGACACAATTGGAGGAATATTTGATTGCCAACAGGTATAATTACGATGGTTCAACAAGTGGCGATAAAACAGCCAAATCACTTGCAGCAACAAGTGGCTGGATCAGTTCATCAGAAACAGGTGATATAGGTAATGACATGAGCAGCAATAACAGCGCTGGATTTACTGCTTTGCCCGGTGGCTACCGT
>CAZVTW010000368.1:0-6082 GCA_964629805.1 uncultured Bacteroidales bacterium
TGGCCGGATTGGTCGCCATCTTAACACCATGTGTTTTTCCCATGATACCCATGACCGTTTCATTTTTTATGCATCAGAGTGAAAAAAAAGCGAAATCCAGGTTTCAGGCCTTTGTTTTTGGCATTTCTATCATTCTTATTTATACAATTATTGGAACAATTGTAGCGGTCACTTTAGGCGCTAATTTTGCTAACTGGCTCAGCACGCACTGGCTGCCGAATGTTATATTTTTTCTTATTTTCATGATATTTGCAGCTTCTTTTCTTGGGATGTTTGAGATAGTACTTCCGAGCTGGATGATTAACAAGGCTGACAGCAGGGCTGAAAAGGGTGGTATAACCGGACCGTTTTTTATGGCATTTACATTGGTGTTGGTTTCTTTTTCATGTACCGGCCCTCTTGTTGGCGCTATTCTTGTCCAGTCTGCCGGAGGCGAGGTCATAGAGCCGATTATTGGCATGTTTGGTTTTTCCCTGGCCTTTGCATTGCCATTTGCTTTATTTGCATTTTTCCCTTCTCTCCTGAGTTCACTACCAAAATCGGGTGGTTGGCTCAATTCAGTCAAAGTAGTACTTGGTTTCATTGAACTTGCTCTTGGATTAAAATTCCTGAGTATAGCTGATCAAACCTATCACTGGGGCATCCTTGACAGGGAAATATATCTCGCCTTGTGGATAGTGATTTTTACTCTTATGGGCTTTTACTTGCTGGGTAAGCTGAAATTTGCACACGATTCGGATTTAAAACACATATCAGTACCCAGATTATTTATGGCCATTGTGACCTTTTCATTTGTTATATATTTAATACCGGGTATGGTAGGAGCCCCCCTAAAAGCATTATCCGGGTATCTGCCGCCCCAGACAACCCATGATTTTGATTTACACAAGATAATTCGCGAAAGCGCCAGTACGGTAGCTACCGAAGAGGACCCGACGATTTGTGACAAACCCATGTTCAGCGAAAAGCTTCATCTCCCTCACGGGCTTAAAGGATATTTCGATTATGAACAGGGTATGGAATGTGCCAGGGAGCTTGGCAAACCGGTTTTTATTGATTTTACAGGACATGGTTGTGTGAATTGTCGTGAAATGGAATCTAATGTATGGTCTGATCCGAGGGTTTTAAAAAGACTCAAAGAGGATTATGTCATTATAGCGCTTTATGTTGATGATAAAACAAAATTACCGGAGGAAGAATGGATAAAATCAACCTATGACGGTAAATGGAAAAAGACAATTGGACGTAAATATGCTGATTTTCAAATATCCCGGTTTGGAGTCAATGCCCAGCCATATTATGTATTGATGAATCATAAGGAAGAGATTTTAATAGAACCCAGAGCATACAGCCTTGATATCGAAGAATTCATTGAATTTCTAGATAAGGGGATAGAAGCATTCAATGAAAGCCAATAGAGGTTTATGATACAGTTTATTTTTATATGCCATTAGCACAAAAACTCATTACCTGGTACAGGAAAAACAAGCGTGATTTACCCTGGCGGAAAACTAAAGATCCTTATAAAATTTGGGTCTCTGAGATAATGCTTCAGCAAACTCAGGTTTCAAGGGGCATTGAATATTTCAACAGGTTTATTGAACGTTTTCCTGATGTGAAAGTCCTAGCAGAAGCCAATGAAGATGAAATACTTAAATACTGGCAGGGTCTGGGTTATTACAGCAGGGCACGGAACCTGCACCACACAGCTAAGGTTATAGCAAATACACACAATACTGTTTTTCCGGAAGATTATAAAATCCTTTTGAGTATGAAAGGCATTGGCACATATACAGCGTCTGCCATCATGTCGTTTTCATTTAATAAACCATATCCGGCTTTGGATGGAAATGTTTACAGGGTGTTAACAAGATATTTTAATATTACCGAAGCCATTGATACTCCGGCAGGGCAAAAAGTGATACAGGAATATGCTTACCAGGTCATGGACAAAAAAAATCCAGGTGAATTTAACCAGGCAATTATGGAATTCGGCGCCTTACAGTGCATCCCTGGCAAACCAGATTGTGCAAAATGTCCACTGAATATGGAATGTGAAGCTCTTCACACTGGGAAAATTACTGAAATACCTGTAAAAACAGGTAAACAAAAACAAAAAACAAGGTTTTTTCATTATGTACATATCATTCAGGGCGAAGACACATACATACAAAAGCGAAGAAAAAAGGATATCTGGCAACACTTATATGAATTTCCCCTCATTGAAACCCCTGATCCTATAAACAGGGAAAAATTAACGCAATCACCGGGATGGAAGAATTTTTTTAATGCATATGATGATATTCATATGACCGGATATTCAATGTTATATAAACATATCTTAACACATCAAATAATCAATGCCTGTTTTTATACCTTTAAAGTTCCACAATATTTTAAACCAAAGGGTAGGGATTTGTTGAGGATAAAAAATGAAGCCTTAGAAAATTATGCCATATCAAAACTCATGGAAAAATATTTGTCTGACTTTGAAAAAAATCGTTTTAAATGCTAAGGAAACAGATAAAATTTTTGTAATCCTGTAAAAATGTTTACCTTCGTTTTTAAAATCAATAAACGTAAAGACCATGGGAATTAATAAAGCAATCTTAGTAGGAAATGTAGGTCGTGATCCTGAAGTTCAATATGTTAGAGAGGATTTACCCGTAGCTAAATTTACCCTTGCTACAAGTGAAACATACAAGGATAAGAGCGGAGAAAAGGTCAAGACAACAGAATGGCACAATATCGTTGTCTGGCGCGGACTGGCCAAGGTAGTGGAACAATATGTTAAAAAAGGGGATCAGCTGTATATAGAAGGAAAAATAACAACACGCTCTTATGAAAAAAACGGTGAAATGAAATATTTCACGGAAATCCTTGTCCAGAGTATGCAAATGCTTGGAAAATCATCCAGAACTGAGCAGGAAGGTAATAAATCAACTCAGCCACAAACTGAGACAGCTCCAAAACAGGAAGCACCTGTAAATAATGAACCGCCACAGGAATCCGGCGATGACGATTTCAACCCTGAGGAGAGCGATGATTTACCGTTTTAAGCTGGCAAACAGAGAATATTATTCCTAATATTAAGGAAAATTTCTTAATATAGATAAACTCTTTTCTTATTTTGATGTACAAGGAAATGAAGTAATGATTTTATCCTGTCAGAATGAAATGTTCTGAGATAAAAAGGATAAGTGTCGTTTTTTATAATTCATGTTTTTTTCTATACATCAATTTTAATTACATTTGCAGGTCTGTAACTAATTTTATTGTTAATTTGGAAACAGAACCGTATTTATCCCTGGCATCAATTGGTCCTGAGATAGAATTTTATACAATACACTGGAGTGTCATCATTGGTTTTGTCGTACTTTTTCTGTTGTTGACATCATCAGCATTAATATCCGGATCAGAGGTTGCATTTTTTTCATTAAGTCCGGATTCGAAAGAAAAGGTCAAAACATCCGGGACCAAAACGGGCAATTTGGTCAATACCCTGTTGCAAAAGCCACAAAGATTGCTTGCAACCATTCTTGTGGCAAACAATTTTGTTAACATTGGCATTGTCATCTTATCAACATATATTACTGATCAGATTATTGATTTTTCCAAAGAACCACTTTATGGTATCTTATTTAAACTGGTTGTTGTCACTTTTCTGATTCTCCTTTTTGGTGAGATTTTGCCAAAAGTATATGCAACACATTTTTCGCTCAGGTTTTCATATTTCATGGCCTATCCTTTGCATTTATTCATGAAAATATGTCAACCCATAACAACCGTGTTGATCAGGTCAACAGCTTTTTTTAATAAAAAAATAGGACCGGAGAAACAAAATATTACAGTAGATGATCTTTCTCATGCCCTGGATATTGCTGAAGGACAAATTGCTGAGGACAAAAAAATACTGAAAGGGATAGTGAAATTCGGGAATATTCAGGTGAGTGAAATTATGACTCCCCGAATTGATGTTGTCTCGGCTGATATAAAAATGACATTTCCTGAACTCATTAAAGTCATCACTGAATCGGGTTTTTCCAGGATACCGGTTTATGCCGGTACTTTTGATAATATCAAAGGGATACTTTATATCAAAGATTTATTGCCACATCTTCATAAAGATAACAAATTTAAATGGCAGACAATTATCAGGGCTGCATATTTTGTCCCTGACACAAAACGGATTAACGATTTACTCGAAGAATTTCAGTTTAAAAAGATTCATATGGCAATTGTTGTGGATGAATACGGCGGAGCATCCGGTGTAGTCACCATGGAAGATATCTTTGAAGAAATAGTCGGGGAAATCAGTGACGAATATGATGAAGACGAAGAGGTTCTCTACACGAAAATAGATAAGAATAATTATGTTTTTGAGGGTAAAATTTTATTAAATGATTTTTATAAGGTTTTGAACCTGCCAGCTGAAATCTTTGATGATATTAAAGGAGATGCTGATACCCTCGCAGGTATTATCCTTGAGTTGAAACGTGAGATACCCAAAACCGGTGAAGAAATTAAGATTAAAAACTTTGTCCTTAAAATACAGGAAGCTGATAATCGACGCATCAGAACAATAAAGGTGACAATCTTACCACAGGATCCTGATGAAAAATGATTTTATCACAACTAAATTCTATGATTGAGCATAAAAAAATATTGTATATGCTGATAACAACACTATCATTCCTTTTCAGCGGTTGTGGACAGACTTATACACCAAAACCACATGCCTGGTTCAGGATTGATTTTCCTGAAAAGGAGTACATGATGTTTGATTCAGCTCATTATCCATACAGGTTTGAGTATCCTGCATATGCAAAGATAAAAAAGGATAAAGGCCGAATTGCCGAACCATACTGGATTAATATTAGCTTTCCTGAATATAACGCGAAAATTCATTTGAGTTATAAAGAAATTCAGGATAATTTAACAGAATTGATAGAAGATTCCCGCATTTTAGCATATAAGCATAGCATAAAGGCTGATGCCATTAACGAACGTATGTTTATAGACAGGGAAAATGATGTCTACGGTCTGCTGTATAATATACAAGGGAATGCTGCATCGTCCGTGCAGTTTTTTATCAGTGACAGTGTTCAGCATTTTTTAAGGGGTGCATTATACTTTCGTGCGCGTCCGAATTTTGATTCGCTGAAACCTGCTGTTGAATTCTTCAGGAAAGATATTGTGCATTTAATTGAAACAACCCATTGGAATTCAACAGATTTAGATTAGTTTTGAGAAATAAAATGATTTTTTCTCATGCCATTAAAATATATAAAACATATTGCTGGGGAAGAAACTCTTATTGGTTTGTGGAATATCTCTGAAAGTGAGGATGAGCTTATTGATATTTTGGAATCCAAAAATGTATGGCATGAGTTGAAAGATGAATATACCAAAAACAATTTCACCCATAGCTTCAGAAGACTCGAATGGCTGGGCGTCAGACTTTTGTTATACAAAATGTTACCTAATGAAAAAGCGTATGTTCAATACTACAAAAATGGGAAACCATATCTGAAAAATTCTGGCTACAGCATTAGTATTTCACACAAAAAGCACCTTATAGCCATTGCTCTTTCAAAAAAAGAACATCTAGGACTTGATCTTGAAATAATGTCAGACAAAATATTGCGGATTCAGCAAAAATTTGCAACTGGTTATGAAAGGAGCTTCATTCATCACTCTCAAATTGTGTCATATTTGTATATCATCTGGTGTGCAAAAGAAGCCATGTATAAGCTTTACGGCAAACAAAATATGTTTTTTTTACGCAATTTCCAGGTAAAACCATTTGATATACACGAAAAAGGCGAATTAACAGGTTTGATAATTACTGATATTGAACAGGAAATAAAACTGAATTACAATTTTGAAGATGATTACCTGATTGTCTGGGGGACGAAATAGATTTTATCACTCCATACCATTATCCCTAAAACATTTGATATACTTTCTGTCAGATCCATTAATATGATTGACAAGCCAGTCTTTGAGAAAATTTAGCACTTCAATTGATAAAACACCTGGGTTTGTCTGGTATTTCTCTTCGAATTCCTGCACCTTATCC
>CAZVTW010000369.1:0-6067 GCA_964629805.1 uncultured Bacteroidales bacterium
GCCTTCTTGTTACGTTTTTTATTATGAGCCTGATAATGATGGGTATTATCGGTTCAATTGTATCTATGGCTGAGGATACAACGGTTGATGTAAAACAAAATTCTGTTTTACATATCAAACTCAACAAACCAATTACAGATAAAGGAAGTGACAACCCATTTGAAAATTTCAATTTTCAAAAAATGAAACCTGAACCGCGTCTTGGTCTGAAAGATATCTTAGCTAACATTGAAAAAGCTAAAATTGATGATCGGATCAAAGGAGTTTTTCTTGATGTTTCATTCCTTCAGACAGGAATTTCGACAATTGGTGAAATCAGAGAAGCTCTAAAGACATTTAAAGAAAGCGGAAAATTTATTATTGCATATTCGGATTTTTACACTCAGGGAGCCTATTATCTTGCTTCTGTTGCTGATAAAATTTATATTAATCCGGAGGGAGGTATGTTTTTTAAAGGAATCAGCGGTGAAATGATGTTTTTAAAAGAACTGCTGGATGAATTTGACATTCAAACACAAGTATTTAAGGGACGCGATAATATTTACAAAAGCGCAGCAGAACAATATTCTGAAAGTAAAATGAGTGAAGAAAATAAGGAACAACTTAATGCCCTGCTGAATGATTTATGGAATGATATTCTTGGAGATATATCAGAAGCCCGTTCTGTTCCTGTCGATAGTTTAAACTATTTTGCTGATAATTTACTGGTTTTTACCCCTGAATCAGCCCTGAAAAATAAAGTTATAGATAGTTTGAAATACAGGGATATGGTCAAAGAGGAACTTATATCGCTGGCAGATACATCTCAAACAGAAAAACTTAACCTGATTACACTTACCAAATATAACAAAGTTCCGAAAATTCGTCCCGAAGGGGTCAAGGGATTAGCCCGGGATAAAGTAGCTGTCATTTTTGCTTCCGGTACAATTCAGGCAGGGAACAGCGAATTAGATATTATTGGCGCTGATGATATGGTAAAGTCTATCAAAAAAGCCAGGGAAGATAAAAATATTAAAGCTGTCGTTTTGCGGGTTAATTCACCAGGTGGGAGTGCTTTAGCCTCCGAAATTATTTTAAGAGAACTAAAACTCACACAAAAAACAAAACCACTTATTGTTTCTATGGGAGATGTTGCCGCATCCGGGGGATATTATATCTCTGCCTGTGCAGATACAATTGTAGCAAACGCGAATACCATTACCGGTTCAATTGGTGTTATTGGTTTGATACCAAACATTAAAGGACTTTTAGATGAACACCTGTTAATTCATATTGACCGGGTTAAAACAAATGATTATGCTGACTTTATTTCTGTTACAAGACCAATGTCCGATGTTGAAAAAGGCGTTTTTAACATCAGTATTAACAAAGTTTATGATACATTTATTCATCATATTGCAGAAGGCAGGAATATGACGAAAGACCAGGTTGAAGAAATTGCTAAAGGGCGTGTCTGGTCTGGTATTGATGCAAAAGAGAAGGGACTTGTTGATGTTCTGGGTGGATTGGAAGATGCAATTAACATTGCTGTTGAGGTGTCAAATTTGGATAGATATCGTATCAAAGTCTTCCCGGAAGAAAAAGACCCGTTTCAGCAAATTATGGAAGATTTTATGCAGGAAGCCGAAGTCAGAATTTTAAAAGAAAAGTTGGGTCCGTCTTATAAGTATTACCGGCATTTAGACCAGTTATCAAGGCACCGGGGAGTACAGGCAATTCTCCCTTATTCGCTGGATATTAATTTTTAATGTTAAATGAACGAAACATAAAAAGAAAATAGATTGTAAATTTTTTAGATAGCAACAACCCTATGATAAAAGTTTTTTTATATCTCTTATCCCGTTTATATGGCCTTATCGTTTATCTGAGGAACCTCATGTTTGATTTGGAAATATTGAAATCCAAATCTTTTGATCTGCCAGTCATTTCAGTAGGCAACCTCACCGTTGGCGGAACCGGTAAAACACCCCATGTTGAATATCTTGTTTCCCTCTTAAACCGTGACTACAATGTTGCAACACTCAGCAGGGGATACAAAAGAAAATCAAAAGGATTTCAATTAGCCGATATGGAATCTGACGCTTATGATATTGGAGATGAACCAAAACAGCTCAAAAATAAATTTCCTGATGTTCATATAGCAGTTGACAACAAAAGAGCTGATGGAATTGAAAAGTTACAAAATCAAATACAAGTCCTTGATATTGTCCTGCTTGATGATGCTTTTCAACACCGGCATGTTAAACCGGGCTTATCAATTCTACTGGTTGATTACAACAGGCCGATTTACAAGGATCATCTATTGCCCTAT
This sequence comes from uncultured Bacteroidales bacterium, assembly GCA_964629805.1. GTDB lineage: Bacteria > Bacteroidota > Bacteroidia > Bacteroidales > CAZVTW01 > CAZVTW01. Next base: position 2,312 of record CAZVTW010000369.1, read on the forward strand.
GGCCGTCTCAGGGAATCAATGTATGAAAAGCGACGGGCTAACATTATCATTGTGACTAAAACCCCACGTAAACTCAAGCCTATTGAACAGAGAATTATTTCAAAGAATTTGGACCTCCTGGCTTTTCAGAGTTTGTTTTTTACAACCTTGAAATATGGTAAAATATGTCAGGTCTTTAATTTATACGACATCCAAAGAGAGCCGATCAGTATCAGGGATATTAAATCAAAAAATGCCCTCTTAATTACAGGAATTGCTCAGGACAAACCATTGCTTGAATATGTAAATAAACACATAGATAATGTTCAGCACTTGAAATATAACGATCATCATTTTTACACTCATAAAGATATAAGCAAAATTCATAAGAGATTTGAAGAATTACCAGGTGAAAACAAGATTATCCTTACAACAGAAAAAGATGCCATACGTTTCAGGACGCTGGACTTCGAAGACGATCTTGTAAAAAGTAATCTTCATTATATCCCGCTTAAAGTGGATTTTCTTATGGAAGACCGTGAAAAATTCGAGGACAAAATCCTGAAATATGTTAAAAAACTACGAAAGAGCAGCAAATTTTATCAAATCATATATTAAAACTCCTCCAAAAATAGGAGTCATTCTTGGCTCCGGCTTAGGAGGCTTTGTTTCTGAAATTGAAATACTTGCTGAAATTAAATATCAAATAATTCCTGGTTTCCCGGTATCAACAGTTGACGGACATGACGGGAAGCTGATATATGCTCGTTGTGGCAAGCAGTTTTTGATTGTTATGAAAGGACGGTTTCATTATTATGAAGGCTATTCGATGCAGGAGATTACCTTCCCGGTAAGAATAATGAAATTACTTGGCATTGAGTATTTCTTTGCAACAAATGCCAGTGGCGGATTGAATCCGGAATACAGAAACGGCGATATTGTTATTATCAGGGATCATGTCAATTTGTTTGGAGACCATCCCCTCAGGGGAAAGAATGATGAAGATTTTGGTCCCCGATTTCCTGATATGAGTCATGTTTATAATCGTGAGTTGATAAAAAGTGCACAGGAAATTGCCGGTGAAGGCCGGATTAATGTTCATACCGGTATATATGCCGGCGTGAGCGGACCTTCTTATGAAACACCCGCAGAATATCATTACCTGCGAATCATCGGATGCGATCTTGTTGGAATGTCAACTGTCCCGGAAATTATCGTGGCACATCATGCCGGATTGACCTGCTTTGCTCTTTCTGTTATTGCAGATATGGGAGTGCCAGGCATGATTAAAGAAATTACACATGATGAAGTTCAGGATGTTGCCGCTAAGTCAGGAAACAAACTATCATATATCATTACAAATTTGATTGAAACTCTGTAAACTCTTACTGATGAATAATATTATGCTGGGTTTTGCCAGGATTTTTATCGGCATGCTTTTTTTAGTTCCGGCACTGGGAGCTACCAGAAATTTTTCCGGAATCAAAGTATTGTATTTATCTATAAAGGGTATTCCTTTCCCGGAAGTATTTTTAACGCTGGCTCTGATATTATTATATCTTGGTAGTTTATCAGTCATTATCGGATACAGGGTGAAAATCGGAAGTTTGCTATTGATGCTCTTTCTTTTGGTAGTAACAATTTTATATCATCTGGATTTTTCCAATCCTGTCCGCTTACTTGATTTTTTTAAAAATCTCGCTGTTTTTGGCGGACTCATTCTGATTGAAATACATGGTCCGGGAAAATACAGCCTTGATCAGTACTTAAAAATGAGAAAAATGCATCGAAAAAAATAAAACGCTTTAAAAATCGAAACCCTGAATTACATCACCCGTTTAAATTAAGATAATACCTTAGATTTTCCTGTTTTAGGCAATTACTGATAATATCATAGTATTGTTTATGTTACTCAAAAGCACTATATCTTTTATATTATGTTTTTTACTTGTCTATGCCATTTGGGATTATAATCAATTAAAATATCTTTTTGTACAGGGACAAGGGCAGGCAGAAGTCGTCCTCAATATCCGATCAATTGATGAAGCGCTTAATGATGAAGATATGCCGGAAGCTAAAAAAAATAAACTGAGGCAAATCGAGGAAATAAAGTCCTATGCAGAAGATTCGCTGGGCTTGGAAAAAACAGGTAGCTATACAACTTATTACGATCAGAAAGGTGAACCTGTTATATGGCTTCTTAAGGCTTGTCCCCCTTTTGAATTGACACCGTATGAATGGTCTTTTCCTTTTGCCGGCAGTTTTAGTTACAAAGGTTTTTTTGACAAAAAAGATGCAATCAAAGAGCAACAAGAATTAATTAAATCAGGATATGATACCAGAATTGGAATCGTCAGCGCCTGGTCAACATTGGGCATTTTGAATGATCCTGTTATGTCTTCTATGCTGAACCGTTCAGAGGGTGAACTTGCAAATTTAATATTTCATGAACTGACTCACGCTACTATTTTTGTAAAAAATAATGTGCAACTCAACGAGAATATTGCCAGTTTTGTCGGAGAAACAGGGGCTGAAGAATATTTATCGGATAAATATGGAAGTAAATCCGAACAATTATTACACTACAGGCATAAAAAATCTGACTATGATACTTATAGCAAACATATTCTTCGTGGGGCTTACAAACTTGATAGTCTTTATGAATCAATGTCTGATGAAATGTCTTTTGAAAATAAGTGTTTGATGAAGAAGAATCTCATTGCAGATATTATCAATAGCGCTGATACATTGACTTTTTATCATCCCGACAGATATTCTTTTCTGAAAAAAAAAGATTTTAAACCGAATAATGCTTATTTTATAGGATATATGCTTTACAGGAAAGACCTTTCAAAGTATCAAAGGCAATATCAAAATATGTTTAAGGATAATCTCCGGACATATATTGAGTATCTAAAAACAATTCATAGTAGCTAATTTATGAGTATCATGGTTGCCGGGAAGGAATTATAAGCTGATGAATTATTATGCAATTACATTTGGACCTGCAACAAATAGGCTATTTGGCATCTGATCATCAGATGGAGCTCTGCTATCTCTGTTCTTTTACTCTTTTTATTCTCTTTGCAATACATGCTGAAAAATTCTTGATATTCAGTATTTTTGATGTGATAATGTTTTTGAAAATATTCGCAATTTTCTAATAATCCACATACTTTTTTTTTGCTAATGAAAATAATAATTTGTTAATGAACATCATAGACAGACTTTCAAAATTGAGCCAATCAATAAATTCATGAAACTAAACGGACTATTCCGGCGTTTCATCAATATGGATAGCTTATAGATGTATTGATCAATTGTCGGATTTTTTAGTGCTTTAAAGGTATGAGTTCCAAATTTTAATTTATGATTTTTTTGACCGGACTCTTGAATCTGCTGAAAATATAAGGTGCAAAACATTATTTTTCCTGGTCATTTTTTATACGAAATGATAACTATTTGTTACAAAATACGTATAAAAATATATAAGGAAGATTTCTACATCGATACCTTATCATGCTTTTTACATTTTGAACATCTTAAAAACCTAAAAGCATCTATCTTTTCATTGAGCTTTTTAGTATTAAAACTCTATTGTATTCAGCTATTTTTTTCAAATTAACAAACAAAAATCAATTAGTTATAAAATTGAAAATTCAAATTACTATGGAGAAACAAACCTTTAAAAGACAACAACATCATGAGAACAAGAGTATTAAAATATATCGTTTTTATATTTATTATCCTGATTCTTACGAATTGTGAAGAATCAGT
>CAZVTW010000370.1:0-6025 GCA_964629805.1 uncultured Bacteroidales bacterium
TGATATTTATAAAATAGACCCTGAATTATGCACAGATTGTGGTGCATGTGCTGATGTTTGCCCTTCAGAGGCAATTCACCCTGAATAATTCTTTTACAGGGTTTTGATTTAAAGGTTATTAGAAACATAATGGCTGTCTTTTCGTTTTAAAAAGACAGCCATTCTTTTTATTCGGTTCAATTATATGAGTCCACACCTCTCAAAAACCTTGGCATCAAATTTTTCCTTTTTGTGTTGGACTCAATTATATTTGAAAGAGTTCTTCCTCAATTTTTTTGTAAACCTCTTCTCTGACCGGAATTAATGGCAACCGCAAATTATTTTTTATATGTCCCTTCATTGACAGCGCTGCTTTAACGCCTCCCGGGTTACCGTCAAGGAACAGGGCCTTCATCAAATCTGTCAATTTAAAATGTATCTCGCGTGCTTTGAGCAATTCTCCGTTTATTCCGTAGCTTACCATTTTTGAAAACATTGAAGGAATCACATTGGCAATTACTGATATCACTCCGTCACCACCAAGGCTCAGGAGTGGAAAAGTAAAAGAATCGTCTCCTGAAAGAACAGAAAAATCATCAGGCCGGTTTTTAAGAATTGTTGTGACCTGGTCGAGTTTTCCAGATGCTTCTTTTATGGCGACAATATTTTCAAATTCGTGTGCAAGTCTTAGTGTTGTATCGGCTTTCATATTCACAGAAGTCCTGCCGGGAACATTATAAAGAATAATCGGGATAGTGGTAAGTTTTGCAAGCGCTTTAAAATGTTCATAGATTCCTTGTTGGGATGGCTTGTTATAATAGGGACATACTGATAATATACCATCCACACCTTCAAAATCAAATGAATTGAAAGTGTGAATAATGTCAGCAGTGCTATTGCCTCCTATACCGGCAACTATCGGAACCCTGTTTTTTGCTTTTTTAATAACCGTATCAAGAATCAGTCTTTTTTCTTCCTTTGTCACAGTAGGTGTTTCTCCGGTCGTTCCAAGCACAACCAGATAATTAATTCCTTCGGAAATCTGAAAATCGACAAATTTTTCCAGTGATTCGTAATCTACTGTTTTATCGTCATTAAAAGGAGTTATGATGGCCGTACCGGCTCCGGAAAATTTTTTCATACCCATAAGATGTTTTTTATTTTAAAGGTTTTGTTGCTTTATTTATTAATGCAAGATAATGATAAATTTGTTTAATGTTGTTTTTGATATCTTTTTTTTCATTTACATCCAACATAAAATCGTAATACATATTATGTTTCGTTCCAATTCCGACTTTCAATTTTGCCTTTGAAAGTCCGATAATAAAATTTGTCTGCAAAAAATTTTTTGTACGCAAGTCGAGTAAAAAATCAAATTCTTTAGCAACAAACTTATTTGTTTCTTCGGAATTGGGTTTACAATACCAGTTAATATGTTTATCAGTAAAATAGTAAACAGGAATTTTTTTCCCTGGTGTGGCAACTATGTCATATCCTTCAGTATAAGAAATAACAGAAACATGCTTTTTTTTATCCTGTAGTTCTTCAGCAAAACTGATGACAGCTTTAAAAAAATCAGCATCAGCACAATCTGTTACAATCCCTATAAGATCTGCATTATCAAAGTTTTTAAAGGATACTTGACGCTCAACCTGACATAGCTTATTGCGCAAAATCCTCTCACCGATTTTTATTTTAATACCCTTGAAGAACCTCACAAATGACAAAAATATTTATACATAGTTTCAACATGCAAAGGTAATTAATAGCTCTTAAAACAATATATAAATTCATTAATTTTTCAATCCGCACTGAAAAAGACCATATTCTTATAATGTAATTTTCAAAAAACTAAAAAATATGATAGACTGATTTTAATGTACATGGCAATATTTGGTCGTTTCTTTTGTTTAGTAACTCATGCATTCTATCTTTGCATCAAATTTACAATATCAAAAAAATGAGAAAAATATTCATTATAATTGCTTCATTAATTGTTATAGGTTGTCATTCAGGCACTCAAAAACCGAAAGATTTGATTCCAAAGAATAAACTTATTAATATTTTAGTTGATATTCATATACATGATGCTGTTATTTCCGATTTAATGAGAAAGGATTTACTCATTAAGCAAGCTATACCTGAATATTACGAACAGGTTCTCTCAGAATATCAGGTCACAAAAGAACAATTGGAAGCAACAATGGACTATTATAGTACAAAAAAAGAAAAACTGAACATGATTTATGAACAGGTTGTTGACAGCCTGGAAGGAAGGCGCATAGAAATGCAAAAACAAAACTAAGGGTATGTAATTGAACACCTTATTCATTATATTTGTATAATATCATGATTTGAATAAACAGGACAAATTCTATACGTAATCATCAGTGTCCGGTTAATATTGGACAGATTCCTCGTTTCACCCGGAATGGCAAACTTTTTATGGTATTTGCTTTGTGGATTTATATTTTTAATCGGACATTAGTGATATATAATAATAATTATATAACATACCTTAAAAAAATAACAACTCATGTCTTTTCCGCATACATTCCATGGCAAAATCTATTCAAATAGTTTCATCAAAGATTCATTTAACACACCGACCCAAAGGCTGCTAAAAAGCATCTTTGAATCTGTAAAGCATTTTAAACCCAGGAAAAAACATTTTAACAATGACATCCTTACTTTTGAAACCCGCTATTCACTTATCAATATAAATTATAAAGTCAGTATAAAATTTGAAAAAAACGATGTTCCATATGTAACATATGAATTTCAGACAAATGAGTATCTGGTCATAGGTTTTATTGTGATTTTTGCTGCAGCATTTATTTCCGGATTTGATATGATGGAATTGTTTATTTATTCGCTGATTTTTTATTTGTTTTTTTATCTCATAAATGTCTGGTTTGTCAATTATTCTCTGCGGCATTCAATAAAAAAATCTCCTGCGTTTATTGATCATAATAAGAATTATAACCTCGAGGCATTGTTTCATATCCGTGAGGCTTCTCAAAAAACCGGCCAGTGCCAGGTCTGTCATTCATACATTGAAAAATCTGCTATCTACTGCCCTTCCTGCGGATACAAGTTTTTTCACAATTACTACTATTTACCGGTAAATATTACAAAATACTCATCTAAACCTTTAAATTATTTTTCACAAAAAAAACCAACTGAAACAGTAAAAGCATTAAATTCCAGCCTTGGAGACACATATTTTAGCCGTGAATATACTTCAACTTAAAAGACAAATGAAAAAAACCATATCTTTTGATGAATTTTCTGTAAAGAATTATTAACTTTTCGACATTTATATGTAACTTTGTATCCATCAGTTAGTACCGAACATAAAAATGTAGTCTTATGGAAACGAAAAAAGACAATATGCTTCATACCGAAAAAGGCAAATTCATCCCAAATGCCTCATTAAATACAACTGACACTGACAATGATCTATATGATTTTGACTTTTCGGAAGAAGAAGCAACAAAAATTCCTGAAAGTTCAGCGCCGCTGAGAAGAGGTTTTAGTAGAGGATTGAAAATATTTATTCTTTTCTTTACTGTTATAATACTTGGGGCTGTAAGTTACTATTTACTGAATCCTCAATACTGGCATTCAGGAAAAAAATCAAATAAAGAAATTTCACAAGCTCAGAATGCCGGCGTTATCCCTGAAAAATTTGAACCTGAGCAAAAAAAAGAACAGGAACGCGAAATTCTTTTTAATAACATGCCTGCTTATCCTGAGAAAGAGAGCAAAGTAATTGGTCAAAAAGTGGTCGAAAACAGCCATAAGATCGACAAATGGGGGCTTAAAAGGCCATGTTATATCATCAGTTACGGGGCATTTTCGGTTGAATCTACTGCACAAGCTGAAGTTGAAAAACTTACGAAAAGCAGATTTGAAACCGGATATTTTTGGATTCCTGATTATGTTGGTCAGGGTAAAGAGTTGTATAAAGTGTATGTCGGTCCGTTCGTAACACGGGCTGATGCTGAATCTAGACTCCCGGATGTAAAAAAGAAAAAATCCAAAGCATATATTGAAAAACTGGAATCAGATTGATGAGTTTACTTTTTAGTTCTGGGTTTTATTGGCTGAAAAAAATCAAGATGTATAAAAACTACAACTTATACCAAATCGCTATCAAGAGAGTGATTTAGAAAATGAATTATTTTTGTTTTGTTTGATGAATAAAAACCTTACAAAATCAATATCGGGACTCCTGATTTTCAAATATCTCAAGTCTTGTTAAGAAACTTTCTGAACAGAGGCTTAGGACTTTATGGATGGACATCATTAAAAATTTATCTGTATTTGGTATCCTCGTCAAAATGAATATTTAAATAACTCTTGTACCTTGATTCAGCTATTTTACCTTTTTCAACTGCTTCTTTCACAGCACAACCAGGTTCATGAACATGTGTACAATTATAAAATTTGCATTGTTCTGTCAACCTGAACATCTCCGGAAAATAGTGAGATATGTTTTCCCCTTTCATATCGATGACGCCAAAACCTTTAATTCCGGGTGTATCTATGATTTTTCCACCTATTGACAGTTCAAACATTTCATAGAATGTTGTGGTATGTTTCCCTTTCCGGTGATAATCTGAAATGTTAGCTGTCTTTAAATCCAGTTCAGGGTCAATCAAATTGATCATGCTCGATTTCCCAACACCTGAGTGACCAGAAATAAGACTGGTGTTTCCCTGTAATAAATCTCTGAATACATCCATGTTAAAATTCTCTTTGACAGAGGTTTTAAATGAACAGTAGCCAATATTTTGATAAGTATGGATCAAATCATCCAAATAACTGATTTGTTCAGTTGTATACAAATCTGTTTTGTTGAAAATAAGTGTTGCCGGTATATTGTAGGCCTCGGCAGTGACCAAGAATCTGTCAATGAAAATAGTTGTTGTTTCAGGATAATCAATGGTGGCTATTAATATGGCCTGGTCAATGTTTGCTGCAATAATATGCGCCTGCCTCGAAAGATTTGTAGACTTGCGTATAATATAATTTTTTCGTTCATGAATATTTTTTATCCATCCGAAATCCTGACTTTCATTAACTTCAATGTCAACAATATCACCCACAGTAACAGGATTTGTTGTTTTTATTCCTTTAATCCTGAATTTTCCTGTAATTTTACAGCGGCAGGTTTGGTCCCCATATCTGACAAGGTACCACGAACCTGTTGATTTTGTAACTGTTCCTGTATGTAGCATTAATTTTTCGGACAAAAATATGAATTTTAAAATAAATTATCATGAGAATATATTCTTTCAATGTGAACGGTATTCGCTCGGCTATTAATAAAGGATTTATTGAATGGTTAAAAAATGAGCAACCGGAAATAGTCTGCCTGCAGGAAACAAAGGCACAACCACATCAGATTCCAACAGCATATTTTGAACAACTTGGTTATCAAACACATATTCATTCCGCAGTAAAAAAAGGCTATAGTGGTGTAGCTACATTGTCTAAAACAAGTGCCGATAATATTTTGGCAGGCATTGGCATAAAAAAATATGACGACGAAGGACGGATTTTACGTATGGATTTCGGGCCAGTCACATTGATCAATGTATACATTCCCTCAGGTACTACCGGTGATATTCGACAAACCGTAAAAATGGAATTTTTAGATGATTTCTTGTCCTATATTTCAAACCGGAAAAAGGACAGGGAGAACCTGATAATCTGCGGAGATTTTAACATCTGCCACAAGCCAATAGATATCAACAGACCTGAAAAACACAAGAAATCATCAGGATTTTTGCCTGAAGAACGCGAATGGATGGACAAATTTATAAAGTGCGGATTTATTGATACCTTCAGGGAATTTAACAAAGCTCCGGAACAATATTCATGGTGGAGCTACCGGGCAAATGCCAGGGAGAAAAACCTCGGATGGCGTATTGATTATCATTTCATAACAACCTCTCTAAGAGTGAAACTTACAAATGCAGGTATACATAAAGATGTTATACAATCTGATCATTGTCCTGTTAGTATTGACATTTCT
>CAZVTW010000371.1:0-6017 GCA_964629805.1 uncultured Bacteroidales bacterium
CAACGATTTTTTTCATCAATGGCTCTCCATACCGGGAAATTTGCATGTTGACTGTTTGTGGAAATATTACACCAAATCAAAAAAAATCAGGCTGGACTTCACCCAAAAATCCTATCAGGATTTTGTTTTTTCTTTTCCTTTGAAAGTGAGGTTTTTATACGATGATGGCTCTGGGGAAACGGAAGAGATACACATTACACGGAAAAAATATCGTGTTGAATTCAATCTGCAGGAAAAACCTTCAAAAATAATCCTTGATCCTGGATGTGAATTGCTGTTTGAGTATGAGATTGAGGAGGAATGAAGGAGACGGAAGAGGGAAGACCGGAGACAGGAGACGGAATTGCCAGAGAGTGGCAACATATTGACAGAAAGAGTATATTGCAGAAAAAATGGTATTACAACGAATGTAGTGGGTAAATCATATTCTTGATTATTTGCTTATTTAATATCTTACAAATAGTTTTCTTTATAGTTTTATTACCTTTATGTTTCATTGATTGATGTATTCCTTGTCAAATTTTGTTTTTTTGAATTTAACGAATTCCAAAGAACAGTAAATCAAATTTCCAATTATTGTTTAAACGCCTTGTTATTTGGCTTTTAAGGTTTTATTTAGTCTGCTTGTTTTGAGGTCTGTATTTACTAAAATTAGAATAAAAATTTCCTGAATACAAATTCAATTGAAATTTTATTCATATCATTATGTTTAAATCCGGTTTACATGGTTCGGTTTAAAGATGTCTAAACGAAATATTTCAATTATCTTCAATTTCTACTACATCCGGTTAACTCCTTTCCCGGTGATTTCCTTTTTGAGTTGTTTGACCATTTTTCCGGATTTGTTTTTCAGGCCTTTGCTTTGAAAAAGGCTGGATTTTTCAAAAAGCATCAGAACTTCAGGTTTCAGTTCAGGTTCACGGTTCGAAATATCATAAGCAATATCCATGCACAAGGCCCTCACAGCAACAGGCTGCCGTGAATCATTGATCCACTGATAGCTTAACTCGAGCAATATCCCTGTATAATCTTCATCAAGGGGAAGTTCAAAACGTTTTAGTATGTTGAGGAAAGCTCTTTTCTGGCCATCGGTTCTGAATGATTTTAGTTTATCGACAATTTCAGGAAGGTAATCAACAATTAAATCCGGATTTTTTTCACAGCAAAAATCCACTACCCTGGCAGCCCGCCAGCAAACCGGTGATTTCTCATAAAAAGATATATCGAGTATTTTTTTAAAATATTGTGGATCATCATCAATGGCTGTTGTTACCATATCAGCAATGGCTCGCGAGCTTTCGATATAGAGCATTTGGATGAAATCTTTCATGATTTGAGATTTTTCCCAAAAATAAAAAACCCTGCTCAAAATTTCAAAGAACAGGGTTTAGGCTATGAAAAAAAATGTACGGATTATTATGTTTCAAGCCCTAAGCGCCGGCATAGACTATGAGACCAAGGCCCACGACAAAACAAATAAACATGAGTGTAATAAGCGGATTTGTTCCTTTTGGTGCACCTTTAAATTCTTTCCATATAAAGACACCCCACAGAGCAGCCACCAATGTAGCGCCCTGCCCGAGCCCGTAAGAAATGGCCGGCCCGGCTTTTTCTGCGGCAATAATACTGAACGACATCCCGATACACCAGATGATGCCCCCCAGAACACCAACCAGATGTGTGGACAATTTCCCGGAAAAGTACTGCTTGTATGTGACAGGCTCTCCTTCGACAGGCTTGCGCATAAAAATCGTATTGAAAATAAAATTACTGGCAAGTATACCAAGAGAGAAAATAAATACAGCCGAATATGGCGTCATCTTACCAGGAGCAGGATTTGCAAAATTCAGTGACATAGACCGCTGAACAAGAAAATAAAACAACGACATCAGTAAACCGCCAACCAGGGCCAGGATAATGCCTTTGGACGGGATTTTTTGCTGACTCGATGAGAGTTTTTTGTATGCCAGTGCATCAATCACAATGGCAGCAGCAACCAGTCCGACTCCAATAAACAGGACGACAGGGTCTCCTTTTTGGTTTGAGATGTAATTGATAATAACACCCAGCACCAGGGCCAGTCCAATACCTACCGGAAATGCCACGGACATCCCTGCTACGGCAATAGCAGCAGCAACCAAAATGTTCGCTGCATTAAACACAACGCCACCAAGAAAAGCGCTGCCAATGTTTCCTAATTTCGCCTGTGCAAGATCAGGAATAAAACTTCTCCCCTGGCCGCCAATGGTTCCCAGTGTAAATCCAAAAATCAGGGCCAGGAGAACAATGCCAATCACATAATCCCAGTAGAACAATTCAAAACGCCAGGTTCGGCTGGCCAGTTTTTGGGTGTTGGCCCAGGAACCCCAGCACAGCATGGTGATAAATGTAAATATAACAGCAATAGTGTATGATGGTACAATAAACATAATTAAAAGTTTTTAAGTGATTAAATAAAAGTATTTCTATTTAACATAATATTTACGATATGTTTTATAAACTATAATCTTGCAACTTATCTGAATACATGATAACTTTTACCAGCTTTATGTTAAATTCTTCCTGTGGATTTGTCCAAACCAGCCTGACTGTATGTTTTTTGTTCGGAAGATTATATTTCCAGGTTACATCGTGCTTCCGTGTTGTGAAATCCGTTGGCATCTTGGCAGTTTCAACTTTCTGACCATCAATAAACACGTCGATTTTCAAAACCGTATTTTCTGAAACATTGTCTTTCCTGCCTGTTCTTCCATTGACAACGAATCCGTTTCCTTCAAATTCGAATTCAAATTCAGTGTTACCGTCATCCAGCTTCTTCCCTCCGCTGCCAAAATTAATCTGCCTGACATGAAAAATAAAAAAAATACAAACGCTTAGGCATTGATGAAAAATAAAGTGGACAATTCAGGGTTTGTAATAGAATTGCCAATACATCCTATTTGATTGATTATCTTATTATACACCCTACAGGGTTAATTATTTTTTCTTTTGGCCAGGCAAAAAAAGCGCTTATAGTGTAGGCTATGTAAACTTTTTTTAACGCAGCCAAAAGGAAAAAGAATATCAATAAATGTACATTTTATTTTTTTTCAATGCCTAAATAAAAATTAATTACCTCATAACATATAAATTACAAATCGTAAAACAAGACTGTAAATTATTTCATTTCCTTCCAGTATGGCGTCGAAGATTGAGCGCCGAGACGGGTAACCGTAATTGCTGCCGCTTTATTGGCAAATTCTATGGCCTGTGTCATATTCATACCTTCAGAAATAGCAACTGCGAGAGCCCCGTTAAAAGTATCGCCTGCGGCAGTAGTATCAACAGCTTTGACCTTAGGAGCCGGTATTAACTTCGATATTTTCCCGTCATACAGATATGCTCCTTTAGCGCCCCGGGTAAGTACAACAATATCAACACCTTTATCTTTTAGAGCTTTTGCTGCCTTTTCCGAGGATTGGTCATCTTTAACTTTTATTCCTGTCAGCAATTCAGCTTCCGATTCATTAGGTGTCAGGATAAACACATTTTTTAATAGTTTGTCTGTGAGTTTATCAGCCGGAGCCGGAGCTGGATTAAGTATGACTTTACAACCGGCCTTTGATGCAAGCTGTGCGGCATATTCTACCGTTTTGACAGGAATCTCCAGTTGCATGAGGACAATCTCCGATTGTTCAATCTCTTCACTGGCCTTATCAACATCTTCAGGGCTGAGTGTGCTATTAGAACCAGGCGCCACCACGATGCAGTTTTCAGCCTGCTCATCGACTGTAATTAAAGCAACCCCGGAAGGATTATCAGGATCAGTAACAAGGTAATCAGTATTTATCCCTTCATTCTCAAAGTTTTCAACAGACTGTTTTCCAAAAATGTCGTTTCCTGTTTTTGTTACAAAGGTCACTTTTCCACCGAGGCGTGCAGCTGCTACAGCCTGATTAGCGCCTTTACCGCCCGGGTTCATGAAAAATTTACCTCCCAGAATTGTTTCACCGGGCGCCGGTAGGTGATGTGACTGGATGACCATGTCAGTATTGGTACTTCCAATAACCAGAATCTTTTTAAAATACATTGGCATATGTTTTTAAATAAAGTTTTTGATTTACGATTCTACTCCTAAAAGTCCATTTGTCGCTAAACCCTACGTTTTCTCAATTACCCGGAGACGAAAATCCTGCTTTTAGGAGTGGACTCATTTATTGATTCTTTTGATACATACAAGTTATAAAAATATATCAAAACTTTCACTATTCACGTCCAAAATTTTATAGTTTAGTAAAGTCTAATATAATATTCAATTTTTAAAAGCATTGTATTTAAAATGTTTACATAAATATTTATTGTAAATTTCCGTTAATTTTAATTATGTCGAAAATAACACAGGTAACAGCGCTTGTCAGAACAATGACAAAATCTGAAAAGCGATATTTCAGACTAATGAGTGAGATGACTTCCGGTAAAAAGGATTATCTCATATTATTCGATATTTTAGAATCTACAGATTTGGAACACGCAGAAGAACAATTTTCCGTTAAATGTCGGGGTGTCAGCCTTGATAATTGCCTGAAATACCTTTACAAAGTCATTATGCGAAGCCTTGTTATGTTTGACGCTGATAAAAGCGCTGATTCCAAACTATTTCAATATATCAGTGAAATAAAAATCCTGTATAAAAAAGCTTTGTATGATGATTGTTACAACCTTATTCAGAAAGCAAAAAAATTAGCCCTGACTCATGAGAAACATGCTTATTATCTCATTATTGCAAGATTAGAACTGCAATACCTGACAAGAACTGACATTGTCAAAATGGATGAGCAGGAACTGATCAAAAGACAATCAAAAATTGGCAAAATTCTTAAACAGGAAGAATATGTCCATCGTCATTCTTCTTTATACGAGCTTTTGTTATTCCGGTATCTGAACAAAGGCGCTGTTCGTAGTCAAAAAGAAAAGGACGAACTGAACGATCTCGTGTTCAGCGAAATGAGTATCATGTCAAATCCACAGTACGACTCATTTGAAGCCAGGAAACTTCACCTGATGTTCCAGTCTGTGTATTTCATGATGACCGGTGATATTAAATCAAGTCTGAAAATCTATTATGAACTGAACAGGTTATTTGAAAACAATCCGAAACTATGGGAAGACCCGCCTCTCTTTTATATACAACACATCAGTGGTATTCTCAACAGCCTGATTTCAGTTAATAAGTATGATGAGATGGATTTTTTTATCAATAAGCTTCTTCATTTGAAAACAAGTTCCGCCTCTGCAAAGTTGCTCGTTTTACAAATAGTTTATCAGTTTAAGATGCTCATCCTTATTGACAAAGGATTATTCGATGAAGCCATAGCTGTAACAGCAAAATTTGAAAAACCGTTACTCAAAAAACATCAGCTTATGTCACCGCATACCAAAGCTATTTGCTATTTATACACATCGCTGGCATATTTTGGAAATTGTGAATACAGGAAAGCTGCAAAATATCTTCAGGAAATCCTCAATCAGGGTAAGCCATTCAATTCTATGCCGTCATATAAGATAGTCAGGCTCATCAACCTGTTTATCCATTTGGAGATGAATAATTATAATTACCTGGATTACGAAATACGATCTTTTGAACGCGAACTGGCAAGGAGGCAAAAACTCTTTACAGTAGAGAAGCTTATTTTTAAATTCATGAAGAAACTGATGAACACATATACGAAGAAAGAAAAAATCAATTTATACCAAACCTGTAAAGAAGAGCTTATTAATCTGAAAAAAAACAATAAATACGAGCGTCAGTTTTTAAGGATTTTCGATATCGTGTCATGGTTTGATTCAAAGATAAAAAATGAATCTTTTGCCAAAATAATCCGTACAAAAGAAACATCAACCCAGATACAAAAATTGCGACTTATAAGCGAACAAAGATAAGTATTTGATTGTCTTAATAATATTAAAAGTCCATGTTAAACTTATTATTAACATACCGACTTTGGTCGAGTATCCTCGAAATCGAAGATTTCGGGACA
>CAZVTW010000372.1:0-4467 GCA_964629805.1 uncultured Bacteroidales bacterium
ACTGGATTTCCAACACCACAAGGGACGGGGATGTTTTTAATGATTATGCAAGGGCGAGCTTTGCCAGTGGAAAGCATTATCTTCCCTCAAATGAACTTACTCCGGGCAGAACACGCTATGGGGAAAATAAAAATTTCATTTGCATTCGGTATTCCGAAATACTCCTTTCCCATGCGGAAGCACTGGTCATGGGCGCTTCCGGTTCTTCAATCACTGCTGATGAGGCTATCAATCTTGTCAGACAAAGGGCTGGGCTGGAATCTTTAAACGGTGTTACACTGGATGATGTTCTGGATGAAAAATTTGCAGAACTTGCCATGGAATGGGGCATCAGGTTTTATGACGTTGTCAGGCACGATCAGACGTCTGAGTTAAATTACGGCGGAAGAAATTATAGCCAGGAAGACAAATATATGCCGTATCCTTTAGCTCAAAAAGATTTATTACCTCAATTGTCAAACGAATAAAATAACCTTGATATGAAAAAATATAATTTTTTATTACTTTTCCTGATATTCATCTTTACATATAGTTGTCAGGATGGATATATTGATGATATAAGCACAGTCGAACCCGGAACAGACAGCGAAAAACCGGAAGTGACAATCAACTATCCCAAAAATGGGACAGAAATAAAAGTACCGGAGGAAACAACAAGCATTGATATTGAATTTGAGGCTGTTGATGATATTGAGATTGTTTCTGTTGCTGTTTCTTTTGACGGAACTGAAATTGCAAACCTGAATGAATTTCTGGATTACAGGATTGTAAAAAAAGAAGTTTCATTTGACGAGGTTACAGACGGGGAACACACAATCACTGTTACTGCAACTGATAAAGTTGGTAATACAACTTCTTCATCAGTAACTTTTGAAAAAGTACCGCCATATATTCCTAAGTACAGGGGGGAGGCTTTATATATGCCTTTTGATGGCGATAATATTGATTTGATTAGTCTTACTTATCCAACGGAAGTAGGTTCACATGGTTATGCAGGTGAAGGTGTTGAAGGAGGAGATGCTTATGCAGGCGCCGAAGGGGCATACTTAACTTTCCCCGCTGATAACTTTAAAGGGAATGAATTCAGCGCTTCTTTCTGGATGAAAGTAAAAGGCACACCCGACCGGGCAGGAATTTTAGTTGCAGGCCCACCGGATGAAACAAACCCGGATTCACCGAACAACCGTACCAAAGGATTCCGCTTCTTCAGGGAAGCCGCCGGTGAAAAGCAACGTTTAAAACTTAACATTGGTTCTGGTGAGTCTGATACATGGTTTGACGGAGGTGAAAATGCTGATGTCGCACCGGGGACTGACGAATGGGTCAATTTTGCGTTTACAATATCTGCTGATTATGCAACAGTATATATTAATGGACAGATTGTAAAAGAAGGTTCTTTTGACGGAATTGACTGGACAAATGTTGAAATAATTTCAATCATGTCTGGTGCGCCTAATTTCACAGGCTGGAATCATCATTCTGACCTGAGCTATATGGATGAATTACGAATGTTCACTGTCGCTTTGACACAATCAGAAGTCCAGCAAATCATTACAGATGCTGGTGGAAGTGTAGACCCGGGTGAAGGCTTTGGGGAAATTTTTTACATGCCTTTTGATGGTGATTATGTTGAATCAATATCAGGTTCTAAGGCAACTGAAGTGGGTACTCCGGGATTTGCCGGAGCAGCAAAAGGAGGCACAGATGCTTACGCCGGCGCTGAAGAATCTTATCTCACATTCCCAACTGATGGATTGCAAAATAATGAGTTCAGCGCTACATGCTGGTATAAACTGAATGCCGAGCCCGACAGGGCAGGAATTTTAGTCATGGGACCACCTGATGACGAGAATCCTGATGCCCCAAACAACAGAACCAGTGGTTTCCGGTTTTTCCGGGAAAAGGCCGGTGAGAATCAAAGATTCAAACTTAATGTTGGTTCCGGTGAAGCTGATTCCTGGTTTGATGGGGGTGAAGCAGCTGATGTTGACCCAACTGTTGATGAATGGATACATCTGGCATTTACTATTTCTGAAACACAAGCAAAGGTTTATATTGACGGGGAAGTTGTTAAAGAAGGTGAATTTGCAGGTGTAGACTGGACAGGATGTGATATTTTATCCATCATGTCTGGCGCTCCAAGGTTTACAGGATGGAACCATTGGTCTGATGAGAGTTATATGGATGAACTCAGAATTTTTGACAAAGCCTTAACAAAGGATGAAATTGCTGATATCATGAATGCTGATGCAAAATAATAAAAAAATGTTAACTTTTCATAAATAAAAAGCAGACTTGTATATTCAGTTGAGGGTGTCCGGACAGCATTTTTTTACACTTCGTGACACCCTCATTTTTATGCATTCATCAGTCTATTTCATCCCATTTTATTTCTTTAGGTGTTAATGAAAAATAAACTGAACATTTTTTTCCTTAATGCCTTATAGGAGAACATCTCTGAATTAAATCATTTTACTTGAATTAAAATCATATTTTGAAAAAAAAGCAAAAATCACTGATTTCCCGTTTTATGTATCTCCATCTGAGGTATATTTCTTTCTTGTCCCTTTATATGTTTTCATTTTTGTCCTGTGATGATAAAGAGCAGCCTTCAACCGGACAAGAAATGCAGCTTCTGGCCATCCGGGTTGGTGGATATAATTTATTATCTGAAGATACAACACAAGTACCTTCTTATGATAAAATTTTTCTCACCTTTCATTGTCCGGTTGATACTGCCGGGATTATGGACAAAATCACTTTGTTTCAGGAAAATTCACTCCTTCAATACAATTTGCAGACCATTGATAACAACCAGACAATATCGCTCATTTTTGATGATAAATTAGAGGAAGGTAAAAGTTTTGAATTAATTATTACAGGGGAAATTAATAGTGAATGTGGTGTATTTAATGGTATTAAAAAGCAATTTAGAACCAGCATAACACCGATGGAACTGGTTTCAATCCATGTTGGCGAAAAAGAATTCGCACCGGATATCTCAAAATTGACCGGATTAGGAATAAAACCGGCAATTCAGTTTGAATTTTCCGATGAAATTGATGAAACAAAAATAAAACGAACAGTTTCTTTTGTAGGTACTGGAACTGCTGTAGCATACAGAGTTGTTAAGGTCAACGGAACATCATTTCAAATACATTTTAATAATAATCTGCAGGGATTTAATAAGTATAATCTTTATATTTCAGACAAACTCGTTTCGGAAAATGACCGTTCGTTTCCGGGAGCCTCTTTTGATATTTATACAAGTGGGGATTCAACATATAAATTCCCGGAGTTATCGGACAAAGAACTCCTGACAAAAGTACAAAAATACACCTTTAAATATTTCTGGGATTTCGGCCATCCGGTCAGTGGATTATCAAGGGAAAGAAATACATCAGGAGACCTGGTCACAATCGGTGGTTCGGGTTTTGGTATTATGTCAATCATCGTTGGGATTAAACGTGGATTTGTCAGCCGCCGGCAGGGTATTGAACGTATAAAAACCCTCGTTGATTTCCTGGCCAACAAAGCCGACAGGTTTCATGGTGTTTGGCCTCACTGGTTGTCAGGCACTTCGGGCAAAGTTATTCCTTTTAGCAGCAATGACAATGGAGGCGACCTTGTTGAAACAGCATTTATGATACAGGGACTTTATACTGTCAGGCAATACCTTGATAAATCTGTACAGACCGAAAAAATTATCATAGAGACAATTAACCAACTCATTGATGAGGTAGAATGGGATTGGTATACTCAGGGTGGACAAAATGTCTTATACTGGCACTGGTCTCCTGATTATGAATGGCAAATGAACCATCAAATCAGGGGTTGGAATGAAGCGCTCATTATTTATATCCTTGCTGCTTCTTCGTCAACCCATCCAATAGACAAATCGGTTTATGAAAACGGTTGGGCACGAAACGGCGGCATTAAAAACAGTAACAACAATCAGTATTTCGGATATCAGCTCCCACTGAGAAGTGACATGGGAGGACCATTGTTTTTTGCCCATTATTCTTTTCTTGGTCTTAATCCTCATAACCTGGAGGATCATTATGCCAATTATTGGGAACAAAACACCATACACACAAAAATCAACAGGGCATATTGTGTTGCCAATCCAAAACAATATGTCGGATATAGTGAAAAAATCTGGGGATTAACAGCCAGTGACGGGAACCAAGGGTATTCAGCCCATAGCCCGAATAATGACAGGGGTGTGATTACACCAACAGCAGCCATATCTTCCATTCCCTATACTCCAGACGAATCAATGGAAGCCATTCGGTTTTTCTACTATGTGCTTGGTGATAAAATATGGGGAGAGTATGGCTTTTATGATGCATTTAATATCACCGCAAACTGGTATGCTGATTCATACATAGCCATTGATCAGGGCCCAATAATTTGCATGATTGAAAATTACAGGAGTGGTATGCTCTGGGAACTTTTTATGTCTGC
>CAZVTW010000372.1:4567-6004 GCA_964629805.1 uncultured Bacteroidales bacterium
TGCTTGTTGCACTAATATTTTATGCCTGCAACACAGATAACAGCGTTTCTGAACAATCCGGTAAAATTGAATCGGAAACAGAAATAAGAATTTCTGATGATTCTTTATTGACACTTGTCCAATACCAGACTTTTCAATATTTTTGGGAAAATGCAGAACACGTTTCCGGTCTTGCCAGGGAAAGGACACATATGGACGGTGTTTACCCCAGAAATGATCAGGATGTTGTTACATCAGGAGGTTCAGGATTTGGAATCATGGCCATTTTAGTTGGTATTGAGAGAGGATTTATTACAAAAGAACAAGCTTTGGATCGGTTTGAAAAGATTCTGAACTTCCTTGAAACTGCTGACAGGTTTCACGGTGTTTATCCCCATTGGTGGGACGGTACAACTGGTAAAGTGAAAGCTTTCAGCAAAAAGGATGATGGCGGGGACCTGGTAGAAACTGCCTTTCTCATACAGGGACTATTAACAGTCCGTGAGTATTTTAAGGATGGAAATCAACGTGAACAAAATATTGCTCAGAGAATTACAAACATATGGGAAGCTGTTGAGTGGAGCTGGCATACCCGCGGCGGTGAAGATATCCTTTACTGGCACTGGTCTCCGAAATATAGCTGGGATATGAATTTCGGTGTGAAAGGATACAATGAATGCCTGATCATGTATATTTTAGCTGCTTCATCACCAACTTTTCCTGTTGACTCATCTCCTTACCACAAAGGATGGGCAGTAAACGGTGAAATTGCAAATGATACAACATATCTTGGTTATGAAACTGAGCTAAACCATTATGCCGGTAACGGCGCCCCTGTCGGACCTTTGTTTTGGGCTCATTACTCCTACCTGGGTTTAAATCCCAAAGGGCTTTCTGACCGGTATGCCGATTACTGGAAACTGAACCGGAATCATGCGCTCATTCATCATGAATATTGTATCCGAAATCCAAAAAACTATGAAGGATACGGAGAAAATGTCTGGGGCCTTACCTCAAGTTATTCTATGAGAGGATATTCCGGCCACAGACCCGGACATGACCTGGGTGTGATATCACCTACTGCTGCCCTTTCAAGTTTTCCATATACACCGGATGAAAGCATGAAATTTTTAAAGTATCTCTACTTTGATGCTGATACATTGATTGGTGAATATGGTCCGTACGATGCATTCAGCCATGAACATGACTGGTATCTTCCCCGCTACCTGGCCATTGATCAGGGACCAATACCTGTTATGATAGAAAATCACCGTACCGGACTGCTTTGGAATTTATTTATGCAAAATAAAGAAGTTCAAAATGGATTTAAAAAATTAGGATTTAAAATCAATTATTAATATGAAAACACTTTCTGCAATCTTCATCTTTCTCTTCTTTTTGCCTTTTTTACACACTTCATGTGATCCCAATATCAATCAGGTCAGGGAAAGAACTGAC
>CAZVTW010000373.1:0-6003 GCA_964629805.1 uncultured Bacteroidales bacterium
CCAGACATTTCAAATGGCCCGTCTATGGATTCTATATCAGGTATTTTGGTAATATCCCCATAAATCCCCAGAGTCTTTCTGAATCACTCAAAAGTATCAGGCAGGCTGCCTCTTATCTCAAAAATGGAAAATCTGTCATTGTTTTTCCCGAAGGTACCAGGACAAGGGACGGGAATCTTGGTCAATTTAAACGCCTTCCTTTTTTACTCGCCAAAGAATCAAAAAAGGATATTATTCCTGTTGGTACTGCCGGATTGAGTACTTTATTGCCTTATAAATCATTCCTTATCAAACCATGCAGAATTACCATCCGTTTCGGTCAAAAAATTCCGGCAGAAGAAATAGACGATCTTAATAATGATGACCTCATTCAGCTTGTACGAACCAGAATTTTTGAGCTGCGTGAAAAACTAGCATGAAAAACAAGAAAGCTTGATGTGGAGTTAATAAGAAGGTATCCAGACATTTATATCACCATTGGTTTGCCCGGCATCAGAGAATGGAACCAGTATGATGTCCTGATCATTGAGAGGTTTAACTGAAGATACATAGTAAGCCTGATTACCAAACCAATTATCAGGGAAGACGTCCTCAGCAGGGACAAGGTTTAGTTCCTTTTGAGGATCAATCTTGATTTTTTCTATCCCTGCAATATTGTTCAGAGAAGCGTCAATTGCCAATACCTGAGGGCCGTGCATAATAGCATAGTGCCGTGGATGTATGTTGCCACCTTTGATTAGTTTGTCATTCATGTCAACAGTAATAATGATTTTATCCCCGGGAAACCAATTATTATCCAGGTACAGAAATTTACCGGGAGACCCGAAAAATACGCCTGTGGCCTGAACATTAAATGCTCTTGACCATTCCGGTACCCTGAGAGCCAGCCTGAAAGCAGCTTCTTTTTCCGGATTCAGGGTAATGATAATATTGCCGGTTTTTGGATAGTCAGTTTCAATGGTACATTCTATGTTAATTTCTTCGCCGTTTAATGTTTTGATTTTACCTTGTAGTTTACTTTCAGTATACAATTGAATACCCATTCCATTTTCTTTATATTTAAACCAGATTAATTCCGGTACACGGGAAAATGCCCGCTGTAGATTTGTATTGCAACAACTCAACGCTTTCTGATATGGTTTTCTGTAACGAAGAGGGCAAAAAAAGGCGATTCCGCCGTTCAAAGGGTTAAATGAACCTGCGAGTTGATTGTATATTGTAATTTCAATCTGGTCAACATATTTTGAATTACCGGTAGCAATAAACATTTCCTGGTTAAACATCAACCAGTTCGCTGTAACACAAGTTTCATTGGGCCAATATGTTGAATCAAGAGGAAGAGAATAATCTCCTGTGAAATATCCTGCAGATGTAGCAGAACCAGTAATATACAAACGTTTTTCAACGATATCTTTCCAGGCATTCTCTGCTGCCTGATAGTATTTTTCGTCGCCGGTTATACTATAATATTTTGCGATACCGGCAAAATTTGCAAGTAATTCACGTCCTTTTTTGTAGATAAGTTTATTGACCTGCCCTACATCTAATAGAGTTGGAATTAGTTTTAAACCATTTTTAGTATCATTTTTAAAAATATACTCGCAATAATCAAGATACTTTTGCTCTCCGGAATATTTAAAAATATCAAGTAAATGTGGAACAAGCGCCATTGAAGCTGCATTGAATGAATATCCCTGCGATTTATATATATTGACTGAACTGTAACGATTCATAATTAAATCAGCGATTGCTTTCGATGCATTATAAGCAGCCAGATTGCCTGTAGCTTCATAATAGGCAAGCAATCCTGACATATTATACTTTTGAGTGTAAAAATCCTGTATTGCCCAGGTCTTGTCTTTATCCCCGGGGCCGAGGTAACCGTTATCTGCCAGTGTGGATAACCAAATTGCAACATATTTATCAAGGATTGGCTTTAGATTAACATCATGAGTCAGTTTAAGCATGTTTGAGGCTCCTTCAATAAGTTTTCCAATGAATTGTCCTTCCTCCAGAGGAAAAACCGAATGATAGTTCTGCTCACAATATGGCTTAAGGAATACATGTTCAAATTCCGATATATATTGTTTTATTCCAAGAAATGAGACTTTTGAAAGCCATGCTCCCAAAAGACCTTCAATTTGTTGGTTGTTCGTTTTAAACAGGGTAACATTTGTGGCATATTTTCCTGAATCCCCGGCAATACGTTGTTTTTCGAAATCAGCAACAGGTTCATATGCAATTAGTTGTTTTCTTGTAAGTTGTTCTTCCTTACCAATGATATTACAATCATACCCGAGATAAAAATCTCCTGTTGCCGGAATGGTAAATTGCTCGTGAAAGGATGAGCTTCCTGAAGCTGTGCATGTGTGTTCCCTTTTTTTTGACTGTATTACTTTCCCGCTGGAAGCTTCAATGAGGTTAAGCCGTATCTGTATCCTTTGGTTTGCTGGGGCAATATTTCTAAAAGTCATTTTTACCGGTATGTCTTTCCCGGTTGCTGCCTTCATGGGTAAAGAGCATGATATATCTATCAAATCATTGATTGTAGCATCTCTCAATACCGGATGTCCGTTTACGATACCTCCGCCAATGAATCCTGTAGTTTTAAATGCACGGATAGGATGATGCACCTGAACTGCCAGAACATTGGTTTTATCCCACAGAAAAATATCACTGTTATATGGAATTAAAATTTTTGGTGAATATGGCTGAGATTGATAAACAATTTCTGGCATATGAGGAACGATGAATTTTTCTAAAGTATCTCCATTGAGAAATACCTGACCTTTGTCACGTATGTTCAGGTTGTCTAAGATAATATATTCATTGTTCTTTGTGGCTTTGCCAGGTTTGGCCGGTAAAATAAAGGATTTCCTGTACCATGCTATACCATTATATTGATAACCAAGTGATTCCCAGGCATCATTATGTAGTACAATGTTATCCCAGTTTGATTCACTGATATCCGGATTTTTCCATTCCGGGTTATTGCGTATTTTAAATTTCCAATAACCGTCTAATTCAATGTTTAACTGGCAAAACAAGATTTTTGCCGATAAAAGAAAGATAATACCTGTGGTAAAAAGTAATTTAGTCATAGAGATAGCTTAAGTTTTCATCAAAAGAAACAATGAAATTATAAAAAATCTTTAAATAAATATTAAATTGATTGTTAAATATTATTTGAAAAGGACACATTTATAAGTCTTTCTTTGTTAATTTTTTTATTGTTGAAATGTTAATTTTTCAATATCAGCGCTTTAAGGCTAAATGTCATCCTGTGGATTTTTTTCTCGCTTCGTTGTATTGTCTTAGAATAAAATTTTTTGATTAACAAATTTTTCCATTTTAAAAGTAACAAAAACAGAGAACTTAAAAAGAACTGCACCGTTTTTTTTAATTTTACCACTTTTAATATAGAGGACTTTTCGTATATTTGTAATAAAGATTATAAATATGTTTAAAAGTGTGTCCCTTCATATCACCGGGAAAGTTCAGAATGTCGGTTTTAGATATTCAACTGTGCAGAAAGCTCATCAACTTGGAGTAAATGGTTATGTAAGAAATCATCGGGATGGTTCATTATATATAGAAGCAGAAGCAGAAGAAGCAAATTTACAAAAATTTATAAACTGGTGTCATAATGGTCCGTCTTCTGCAAGGGTTGATAATGTCAACATACAAAACAATGAACTCATGAATTACAGAGGTTTTAATGTGAGATACTAAAATAAATTATGTCTGTATTTTACAACAGAAATAATTTTCCTCTTTCTTTATTTTCTGAGGTATTCATAGGCCTAAAAGTGATAAATAGGGCCAATAAGAAAACGCTTGATGATAAATATACAACCTTTGACCTTAAAATACGTTATACATGACAAATTAACACGACAATGAAAAAAAAGATACTACATTATAGTATTATCATTTTAATCATATTAGGTATTAATTCCCATGTTATTTCACAGCAATACATTTTTCGAACTTATTCACTGGAAGAAGGGCTCCCACAATCAGAAGTCTGGGATTTACATCAGGACAGCAGAGGGTATCTCTGGGTCGGTACAAATGGTGGTGGGCTTTGCCGTTTCAACGGTTTACAGTTTGAAGTCTTTACCGAAAAAGATGGCCTGGTGGATAATCAGGTAAGACAGATTTTTGAAGATAGCATGGGAAACCTTTGGCTGGCAACTTTCAGAGGAATATCGAAATATGACGGACTCCGTTTTCAAAATTACACAGAAAAGGAAGGTTTCCCTGCCGGAACATTTTTCCGGATAAGTGAAGACCCGAAAGTACAAGGTAAGATATGGGTTTATGCCTTCCGGGGAAGAAATTACAGAAAACTTCTATTTTATGAACCTGGTGAAAGTAAGTTCTCTGAGTTTAAATTTGATAATCTTTTCCATGCTCCTGATGAACATTTCCTCAGATTATTCAGAATTAAAAACGGAAATTTGTTGTTTATTTCAAATAAAAACGTCTATGAGTTCGATGGAAATAAAACCTTCATATCTTCTTTAAATGATTTGTGCGGGGAAGATGAAGTCATTATGCCTTTACTGGATATACCATCCGAAGGTATATTTGCAACAATACTAAATGAAGAAAATGAGGACAAGAACAAATTTGTCAGAATCAGCCCGGATTATAACATTGAATATCTAGAGCTCCCCTCACCTTTCAATGCAAATCAGTTACGATCATTGATGAAAGACAAGGACGGGAATTTTTGGTTTACTCCCGGTCTCTCTAAAGCCGGGCTTGTTAAATTTGACGGGCTGGAATATACAATTTTTTCAAATAGTAACGGACTTCCTGTTAATGTTATCACAACACTTGAGATTGATACCGAAGGTAATATCTGGATCGGAACAAGCGGGTCAGGTTTGTTAAAATATGAAGGAGACCAGTTTACATACTTCAATACAAAAGACGGATTGAAATCAGATATTGTCAGGTCTATTTTTCAGGATTCGAAAGGAAATTTTTGGTTTGGCACATCTGATGGAGGTGTATCTAAATTTGATGGTCGGAATATTACTAACTATCTTTATGAAAAGGAGAAAAACATCAACATTATTAATGATATTATCCAAACTGAAGATGGTAACCTGCTTATGTCCGGCAATAGGGGAGTCATGGAATATAATGGTCAGGATTTTTCATTTGTAAATGAAAGATTTGGCCTGAAACCCAATACACGTATCCAGGATATTGAAATAATTGATAATGAGTATTGGTTTGTTATTTTTGGTTTAGGAGTTGCCAGGAAGACAAAAGACTCAACAATTATCTATACACCCGAAAGTCATGGTCTGGCAAGCGAACTTGTTTATAGTGCAGACCAGGATTCAAGAGGAAATATCTGGATTTGCTGCGGATTTGGTATTTCCAGACTTACAGAAGATGGATTTACTCATTATACCAAAGAAGATGGATTAGGAGACGAGATGATATTCCAGTTTGCCGAAGATGAGTTTGGCAGATTGTGGTTTAATAGTTTTGGAGGGGGAATATATTTGTACAACAATGGCGTTTTTTCAAATATTTCAACCGAATCAGGACTTTCATCAGACTTGGTTTATTCAATAATGACTGATAAACAAGGAAATATATGGGCAGGAACCCAACTTGGCGTTGACAGGATTTCGATTTCTGATGACGGTTCAATAAAGGATATTAAACATTTTGGTAAATATGATGGTTTCGTCGGTGTAGAAACCAACGGACTTGCAAATTTTATGGACCGTGATGGTAACCTGTGGTTTGGAACCATAAAAGGCGCAATGAAATATAAACCGGGAGAAACCGAATTAAATACTGTTCCTCCAAATACAAAGATCACAGATGTGAAGCTTTTTTTTAAAAAAATTGACTGGACCAGTGATGAATATAGGCAATATTCCGAAGGAGTAACTAAATGGCGGAATTTACCTGTCAACCTCAGATTACCGCATCAGAAGAAACACCTGACATTTAGATTTGAAGCTTTGA
>CAZVTW010000374.1:0-5980 GCA_964629805.1 uncultured Bacteroidales bacterium
TCATTCAATGATAAATGTATTGCAGACCTCATGCCAAACGATGAAATGATAAAACGGCATCTCGACAATTCATTGATGCTCGTGACAGCTCTTAATACACATATTGGGTATGACAAAGCAGCCCAAATAGCCAAGAAAGCTCACGCTGAAGGGACAACACTGAAACAGGCAGCATTAGAACTCGGGTTTTTAACAGAAGAAGAATTTGATAAATGGGTTGATCCTTCAAAGATGACAGGAAGATAAGAGAAAAATCCTCAGGAGTTCTATGTATAAACCATAAACCGCTCATTAAACTAATTTCTTTTTCTTTAATCCGTCCAATTCGCGTAATTCGCGGACAAAACATTCCCGGACAAAAACCATTCGCGGACAAAAAAAAATAAACCGCTAATTAAACTAATTAAACTAATTTCTTTTTCTTTAATCCGTCCAATTCGCGTAATTCGCGGACACAAACATTTTGCGGACAATACATTCCCGGACAAAAACATTCGCGGTCAAAAAAATAAACCGCTAATTAAACCAATTTCTTCTTCTTTAATTCGCATAATTCGCGTAATTCGCGGACAAAAACATTCCCAGACAAAAACAATCGCGGTCAAACTAATTCGCTGATAATATTTAAATGTATACAAAACACCCAAACACATAGCTTCTAACCGTGTAAAACCGTATCCGAAGGTTATAAATACTATCTTTTCAACAGGTTTTACAGCATAAAATGAGGATTTGACGAGGTGGCCGAAAGGCGCAAAATCATTAAAAATCAATGCATCTTATTCGCTTTCAGATTTAAACTAAAATTAATATAAACTAAACGTTTTCATATCTTTCCTTGATATTTGTTTTATTATACAACATTTTTTTCTATATTTGGACGTGTATTAACCGAATATTTTAAATAACTAAAATCTTTTGTTTATGAAAAGAATTACTTTATTGTTCGTATTCCTAATCTTTTTAGGAATGCAAGGTCTGCTTGCGCAGAAAAAGATCACCGGGACAGTGACAAGTGGGGCCGATGGCACCCCTATTCCCGGGGCTTCTGTCGTTGCAAAAGAGTCACCTGAAGTTGGCGCTGTTACCAACTTTCAGGGTAAATACACTCTTGAAGTCCCAGAGGGCACTGAAACCCTGGTTTTTTCCTTTGTCGGTATGCAAACCAAAGAAGAGGCAATCGGCGACAGGACAGTAGTTAATGTTTCACTAGAAAGCACTGAAATCGCTCTTGATGACGTTGTTGTTACAGCGCTGGGTATTTCCAGGGAGAAGAAAGCCCTTGGATATGCTGTGCAGGAAGTCAACGAAGAGGAGTTGAATTCTACAATTCAAAATGATGCTTTAAGTGCACTCTCAGGTAAAGTTTCAGGTGTCCAGATTAATTCTTCCACAAAAATGGGGGGGTCTCAAAGGATTCTAATCCGTGGCGCCAACTCAATCACAGGTGAAAACCAGCCTTTAATCGTAGTTGACGGAATTCCTGTTGACAATTCCGAATTCAACAACAATTCTGCCAATGGGTACGGTGGAGACGCCAATGGATTTGGTGGTTATGATCTTGGTAACACACTCAACGACATCAGTCCGGAGGACATTGAAAGCGTATCAGTCCTGAAAGGACCTGCCGCTGCTATTTATGGTTCGCGTGCTGCAAACGGTGTTATCGTCATTAACACAAAACAACCCCAAAGAGGTAAGAATGCTATTAGCATTGACTTTTCATCAAAGCTTGGGTTTGAACAGGTATACCTGTTACCAAATCTTCAGACCAAATATGGCGGAGGCGCCATTATCAGTAACGAAGACGGCGGACGTGACGGATTCGAAGTTGTGGAAATTGAGGGCCAGGAATACTTAATTCCTCAATACCAGGTAGATGAAAGCTGGGGGCCAAGGTATGATCCAAACATCAAGGTTTTACACTGGGATGCATTTGACAAGGAAAGTTATCCGGATGATTATCTCAACCCAAGACCTTGGGTAGCACCGGAAAATGATGTGAAAGATTACTATGATCTCGGCGTTTCATGGACAAACAACATCTCTCTCTCTCGTTCAGGGAATGATTATGGTGTTCGGTTTTCTTATACAAATGCCAATATTCAGGGAACTATGCCCGGTTCTCATTTAGACAGGAACAATTTCTCATTGAAAGGAAATGCCCGTTTATCTAAAAGACTCAGTGTTAATTCGTCATTGAATTATGTTAATCAAAAAGCCAAAGGACGGCCACAAGTTGGATATGGAGATAACAGTGTTGGGCAAAAATTTTACCAGTGGGGTCAAAGACAGCTTGATTATGAACGTCTGAAGGAATACAAAAACAATGACGGAACACAAAGAACCTGGAACAGAAACGCCTGGAATGATCCAACTCCAAAATATTCTGACAACCCTTATTGGGCTGCTTACGAAAACTACACTGATGATGAAAGAAATCGTTTTTACGGAAATGTGAGTCTTACTTATGATATTACAGAAGGACTCCAACTCAGAGGTAGCGTTTTTGGTGATACCTACAATTTTTATAACCGTGAAAGAATTGCTGTTGGTTCACAATCAACTTCAAAATATTATGAAGCTGTCCGAACAAAATCCGAGTTTAATTACGAAGGTTTACTGAGTTACACAAAACAGTTCGATATGTTTGGTATTGATGCATTAGCCGGTGTTAATCAGAGGAATGAACACTATGACTTTAACCGTGGTAATACTTCAGGTGGATTAATTGTTCCGGAGATATATAGCCTTCTGAACTCAAACGATAATGCATTAACCAACGATTTTACTGAAGAAAAACAAGTGAATAGTATATTCGCAAGCGCTTCATTTGATATCAAAGGCATGCTTTTCTTAGAAGGAACAGTCAGAAATGAATGGTCTTCCGCTTTACCAGAAGACAACAATTCTTATTTTTATCCGTCAGCATCAGCAAGCTTCTTGTTTTCTGAGCTGCTCAGCGATGTATCTTGGTTAGACCTTGGTAAGGTTCGTTTTAGTTGGGCAAAGGTTGGTAATGACACTGACCCATACAGGGTAAAAACAACCTATAATTATAATGGAAACGGACCATTTCAGGGCGCTCCACGTCTGGTGGCTTCTACTGGTCTGAATAATGCCAATTTAAAAGCAGAGACAACAACCTCAACTGAAGTCGGGATTGAATTCGTTGGTTTGAATAACAGGGTAAATTTAAGTGCCACATATTTTAATAATGTGACAACGGATCAAATAATGCCACTTGATGTTTCCAAAGCCACAGGATATGACAGCAAATATATTAACTCGGGACAAATGACAAATAAAGGTATTGAGTTGTCATTAAGTGTTATACCTGTGTCAATTGATAATTTCCAATGGGAACTTGGCGCTAACTATACCAAGATTAACAATACCCTCGATGAATTATACGGGGACATTAAATCACTTGACATTGTCAGAGCACCTTTTGGTGGCGTCTTTTTAAGAGCTAGTGTAGGAGACACTTATGGCCAATTCTGGGGTCATGATTTTATTTATGATGATGATGGAAACCGGGTTGTTGGTGACAATGGAGTCTGGTTACAAACACCTAGTTTGGTTCCTATGGGATCAGTCATACCTGACTACAACCTTGGTATCAGAAACTCTTTCAGAATATTGAATTCCATTGATGTTAGCGTCCTGCTTGACATACAACAAGGTGGTAAATTTTATTCTTTATCCCACATGTGGGGCATGTACTCAGGTATGCTTGAAGAAACTGCTGCAACAAATGACAAAGGCAATGAAATTCGCGATCCTGTTGATGCAGGTGGAGGAATCAAGCTCGATGCTGTTACCGGCGATGTAACATTTAATGATGACGGAACTTATACTGTTGAAAATACAGCGCCAAATGAAACCTACATTTCTGGTATAGGTTGGGCTGCAAGGCACTATCATGGTTATGGAACGCCAAGCGCTCAGAGTTTATTTGATGCTGATTATGTAAAACTCAGGGAATTGACTGTTGGTTATACCTTACCAGACATCTTAGGACCGGTTAAAAACGTTAGGGTCTCTCTTTATGGAAGAAACCTGCTCACATGGGGATTGGACCAGGAAGGATTTGATCCTGAAATGACTGTGAACGGTTCAGGCAATGTTCAGGGAATAGATGGCGGTCTATACCCATCAAGCCGCACATATGGTATTAACTTAAAATTTGGATTCTAAAAGCAACACCTTGTAAATTGTAAAACCAATAAAAGAAAAATGAAGATGAAAACATTAAAATATATAATATGTATCACCTTGGTTGCCATATTGGCAAGCTGTGAGGTAGAGTACTTTGACACACCGAATGAACCATCAGAACCACCTACATCCTCGCTTTTAAATGATAATTTTAAAAGAATGGTTGATGATTTTAATGATCAGTGGTTTGGTGGTCGCTTCACCCAGGTAACAATGCAATACTGGACTCAGTCCGAATACGGGGATGAGGACCGCTATGTCTACAGGGAAACAATGAGACAGACCTGGCAGGAATTTTACTGGAATGCGGAAAATATCAGGAAAGTGATCCAATTTAATTCTGATGAGGCTACGAAAAATGCAGCAGCAGCCTATGGCGCTAACGAGAACCAGATTGCTGTTGCCCGGATTATTCTTGCCTGGACATTTAATATCATGGCAGATTCATGGGGAGATATCCCATATTATTCTTATGGCAGTGATGACGGAGACTTCCAGGCGCTCAGCCTTGCTGATGCAGATGAAGAAATCCTGACGCCAAAATATGCTACCCAGGAAAAAATTTATGCAGACGTTCTCAATGAACTCAAAGAAGCTGTTGAAATGGCTGATGTCTCAAAATCTGGATTTACTGAAGGGGATAATCTATATCATGGTGATATGTCTAAATGGATAAAATTTGCCAACTCCCTGAGATTAAGGATCGCCCTCAAAATCAGGGGTGTAAACAGCTCATTGGCAGACCAGCACATCAATGCCATCAGTGAAACAGATGTATTTGAAAGCAATGCCGACAATGCCACTTTCGTGTATGAAACAAAGGATGCCAATGCTGCACCATATTACATTGCCTACAATGTTGACAACAGGAAGGATTTTGCCATAGGCCATAGCTTTGCTACATTGCTTAAAGGTGAATCCCTGGTGGATACACTTGGAAATGAAATTTCCTCAAATCCCTTTAATGGTACAGTAGACCCACGCCTTAGCATTTTTGCCCAACCCAATTCATCGGGGAATTATATGGGTATGCCGGTAGTTGAAAATTCATCTGAAGCTGCTACCATCAAATGGGAGTCGTTACCAGGTGATGTAATCATCAACAAACCTGATTATGGTCAGGCTTTAATGGAGTTTGCAGAAGTTCAGTTTATTATGTCGGAGCTTAACGACTGGGATCAAACATACTATGAAAATGGTGTTAGGGCTTCCATGGAAAGATGGGGTGTTCCTACTGCTGATATTGATGCCTATATTGCTGCATTACCGGCAGCAAGTGAGGAAACTGTACTGACTCAAAAATACATCGCTCTCTATATGGACCCACACACAGCATGGGCAGAGTATAGAAGGACGGGGTATCCCCAAACGCTTGTTAAACCAAATAGTAACTTTAGTATACAAGTTCCCAGTACAGGAGAAACCAAAAATTTTGAGTTTATTCCGATTTTACCAGTTGATGATTTACCTTCAAGAATGCGTTATCCACAGTTTGAACAAACTTTAAATGGCGAGATGCGCGCTGAAGCTGTTGCAAGGTTGAGTAACGGAGATGCCATTGACTCAAAATTATGGTGGGATGTGAATTAATGATAATTAAGATTTCTTAAATGCAATAAAAAAAAAGGAGGCGATATCGTCTCCTTTTTTTTATGTCAAAATATTAATTTCCGGGAAATAACCTCATGTTTTGCCTTATTTAAATATTACCTAAAATTCTAAAACGAAAATCTACTGCAACACTGAACTGCACATTGCT
>CAZVTW010000375.1:0-5976 GCA_964629805.1 uncultured Bacteroidales bacterium
TCCGAACAACTCAAACACTGGCTGGACCCTACCAACTCAGGTAATAAACAGGTCTCAGGCTTTGACCCTTTTTATTCACTCTATCAATATGACGCAGAACTTGTTGATATTCTTCAACCGGATTCACTATTTTGTAGTTATGATCAACTATCACCGGTTATAAAAATCAGAAATATGGGCACAGAAACCCTGACAAGCCTGAAAATTGAATATTATGTTTCTGAAAACCGCAGAACCACATTGACTAAAAGCATATATTTACAGACCTTTAGTACGCAATCAATTGTTTTGCCCGGATTAAAAGTACCAGATGGTGATATACAATTCATTATTAATCTGAAAGAACCAAATGGTCAGACGGATCAAAACAAATTAAACAATACACAGGTACATAATTTCACTGCTGCTCAAGGCAATGTTTACGAACTCCGGGTACAAACTGACAATTACGGACATGAAACATCATGGAGTATCAGGGATAGCACAGGCGAAATGATATATTCAGATGATGCTCTGCTGTCTAACAAAACATCAGAATACAATTTGTGTCTAACAAGTGGCTCTTATACTTTCAGGATTGAAGATTCTTTTGGTGATGGTTTATGCTGTGAGAATGGCAACGGAAGTTTCAGACTTAAAAATTCGGATACCGATAGTCTTATTCTGCGGGGGTATAATTTTAATTCCCTCCTGGAACATGATTTTTGTGTGAATTCAGAAAATGACAGGTATGACATTGAGCTTGTTAATATTCAGGGAATTAAAAACAGATTATGTAAACGTAGCAGTATTCATCCAAAAGCCATTGTACGAAACAGGGGAGATGTAAGTTTGACGGAACTGCATTTCCGCAGGTTTCTAAATAATGACACCCTGGAACTCTTTACATGGGAGGGGTTACTTCCGGGTCATCAGTCGGACACAATAATTTTACCATCATTTCTGCCTGCATTAGGAGACAATAAATACCAAATAGAGGTTGAATTGGTCAATGATAGCCTTGAGAAAAACACGTCAAACAATACAAAGAATAAACAATTTATTGTTTCACCTGGTCATTCCCTGCAATTGACACTTCAAACAGACCTTTTTGCATCAGAGACCACCTGGACATTGACTGAAGAATCAGGTGAATTGATTGATGAAGGTGGACCTTACAGGGATAACATGATGCATATTATCACAGAAGATTTTTGCCTGGATGTTGATCAGTGCTATTTATTTGACCTTTACGATTCAGTAGGCGACGGTATATGCTGTGGCTGGTCAGGAGACGGAGACCATCTTCTGGTAAACCTCTCAACAGGAGACACACTCTCAAAAGGAGGTGAATTCAAAGAAAAAATTCACTCCGGATTTTGTTTATCAACAGCTCACCGAAATGACACAACAGCCGACTCTCTAAAGATTTATCCTAACCCTGTTTATCGAAAAGCTTTTATTAAGACCACAGAGAATAGCCACCTTAAAACTGAAGTTTATGATATGTTTGGTAAATTAGTCCTCGTCAAAGAATCAAATTCATATTTAACCGAAATTGATTTTGGAAATCTCAAAGAAGGTATTTATTTTGTAAAATTAACTGTCAATGAAAAATTTAGAAGAACAAAGAAATTGATCCTTTTGAAAGAACAAAACAAATGAAGCATTTCCCGGTATATTGCGCATTGATTTTATTCTCAACCTTTAGCTTTGGGCAATTGGTTGAAAAAAAGACACCTCTTTCAGGAGAATATTATTCTCTACAAAATGTCAGGTTCAAAAAAATACAATCCCCACAGGAATCTAAACTCAAAAGCCTTTCTAAACAAGATAAAGAAAATGTACCTTTTACATTTGCCTATCCGGTTACAACAGACATTTCACCGTTAAATGCAGGCCTCTGGACAAGCCTGGCAGATACCGGAAAACTATGGACACTTGGGATAGAAATAAAAGACGCCTATTCACTCAATATTATTTTTGAAGATTTTAAAATACCCGATGGTTCGCAGTTATTTATCTTCAACCCTGAAAAATCAAGGATTCTGGGTGCTTTTACCCAAAAAAACAATAAAGAGTCAGGTTTTCTTCCTACAACCCCGGTCCCCGGAGATAAAATTGTTATTGAATATTATGAGCCTCTTGAAGCCATTTTTAAGGGTCATTTTGTTATAGGGACCATTGGATATGACTTCACTGGTGTTTATACCTCTAAAGGTAAACAAAAAGAGCATGAAAACATCAACTGCCAGGTTAATATTAACTGTCCGGAGGGCGATGATTGGCAATATGAGAAAAGAGCTGTCTGTAAAATCATCATCAATGGGACAGATATGTGCACCGGAGCGCTCATTAACAATGCAAGGCAAGACGGTGCACCGTATGTGCTTACTGCCAATCACTGCATTAACAGCGAATTCGATGCGAACAAATCAATATATTTTTTTAATTATGAAAGCGATGAGTGCTATGGTTTCTATGGACCATTAGACCAGTCAATTTCCGGGTCCGGGCTGCTTGCAACTGCTCCAATGCAAAAGCTGGACTTTAGTCTTATTCAGTTATCCGAAAATCCACCTGCTGAATTCAGGCCATATTTTGCAGGGTGGGACAAAAGTGGCGACCAGCCGCAAAATACCGTTTCAATTCATCATGCTGACGGCGGAACAAAGAAAATATCGATTGATGATAATCCGGCAATCACCGGAAATTATGGTGAAAGCTATTTAACTGACAGCCACTGGTTAGTCAGAAAATGGGAGGTTGGTGTCACAGAAGTGGGTTCTTCAGGGGGACCCCTTTTTAATGAGGACCATCATATAATCGGTGATTTAACCGGAGGCCCGGCAAGTTGCTCATCCCCAAGACGGGACTTTTTCGCCAAATTATCGTCTTCATGGGATTCATATTCCGAACAAGATCAGCAACTTGCCTATTGGCTTGACCCGGACAATTCCGGAATATCTGAGCTGGATGGTTTTGAGCCCTATCATTCTGTTGCGGATTTGGATGCCGGGATA
Organism: uncultured Bacteroidales bacterium; assembly: GCA_964629805.1. Lineage (GTDB taxonomy): Bacteria > Bacteroidota > Bacteroidia > Bacteroidales > CAZVTW01 > CAZVTW01. The sequence goes on from CAZVTW010000375.1 coordinate 3,003, forward strand.
TTTTCCGTCATTTCACCCAGACAGGTAGAATGTCTCTCAGACAGCATTTCTCCGGAAATAAAAATTATAAATCACGGGAAGTCATCATTGCAATCCCTTATCGCAGGATATGCTATCAATGGGGAACAAATTACAGAAAAACAGTGGACAGGAAATTTACCTCCCAAAGAAACAATAACCATTAAATTTGATTTATATAACATGGAACCCGGCGATCATGCAATTGATTTTTACATCCGGTCTCCGAATGGCCTGACAGATGAATTGCCGGAAAATGATACAGTTTCAATATCCTTCAGGAGCGGAGCAGGAAATCCTTATTTACTCTCAATATCCACTGATAACTATGGTTATGAGACTTCCTGGGAGATTTCAAATTTTAATGATCAGACCATATATTCAGGAATGGATTATGTCTCAAATAAAACAATCGAAAAACAAATATGCCTGCAGGAAGGATGTTATGTTTTGACATTTAAAGATATATTCGGGGACGGACTATGCTGCAAACACGGAAACGGCTCATTTACACTGACAGATTTAACCTCAAACGAAACAGTCATTTATGGTGGGGTATTCAATGGATCATATGATTCCGTTTTTTGTGTTTCTTCAGATTTTTACACGCATGATATTGCCGTGGATGATATTCTTTATCCGCCAAAAGCCAGATGTAACAGTGAATATTTTCAACCGGCCATTGTTATCAGAAACATCGGTAACCAACCGGCCATGGATTTTGATGTTACACTCCGGATTGACGCCGGAGAATTGCAGCAGGTCAATTATACTGATGTCCTGCCACCGTTTTCAACTGATACAGTGTATTTTCCTGAAAATTACTTTGAAAAGGGAGAATATTTGTTTGCAGCCTCAGCGCATTTTAACCCAAAAAACACAGATAAAGATTTGTCTAACAACGATCTGGATAAGGCATTTCGGGCAGGAAATTGTAAACACCTGCAATTGGTGGTTATAACAGATTCTTACGGACAGGAAACAACCTGGATTCTTGAAAACAGCTCCGGAGAGATGATTTACCGGAACGGACCGTACCGGAACGATATGAATTTAGCAGTTTACTATCACGATATTTATCCACAGGTTGATGAATGCTATTCCTTCACGATTTATGATAAACAGGGCGACGGACTCTGTTGCAAATTCGGCACAGGCAGATATTATCTCCTGGACGTTTCCGCGAATGATACACTGGCGGCAGGTTCGGATTTTGGGGCGTTTGAGACAACTGATTTTTGCTTAGAAGCAAGTAAGACAAACGGAATCAAAGATATCAAATATTATCCGAATCCTGCAGAAGACTTTTTCATCGTTGAGCAGACCGGGGAGCAGGAAATACGCGTTGAACTCATTGATTTATATGGACAGGTTGTTTTTAGTGAGAAAAGGTTTGGTACAAAGGTAATGATTAATATTCCGGAAGTAGAGGACGGAATCTATTTGGTACGCCTGAAAAATCAAGAAACAACAAAAATCACTAAAGTCCTGATTTCAGGAAAAAAAGTTGCAAGACATGGCCATTAAGGATAGATTCTGAACTCAGTAAATTAGAAAGATAAAGGCGCAAAGTAGAACTATGCAAGAATTTTATTCATGAGTCCACTCCTAAAAGGATGATTTTTGTCAAAATCGAGGCAAATAAAAAAGAGTTTGGTAACAAATGGACTTCACGGAGGGGACTCATGGTATTTTAAACCCTGATAACTATTATCCCAGGTATGTTTTTAATAACTTGCTTCTTGAAGAGTACCTTAACCTGCGGATGGCCTTTTCTTTTATCTGTCGCACACGCTCGCGTGTCAAATCCAGATGTTCGCCAATTTCTTCAAGAGACATCTCTGCTGTACCTATACCATAAAACAGTTTGATAATATAACTTTCCCTGGGCGTGAGGGTTGACAAGGCCCTGTTAATTTCCTGAACAAGTGATTCGGCCCTGAGTTTACCATCAGCTACCGGGGAGTCAGTATTTTCCAGGATATCAAGCAGACTGCCTTCTTCATCATCACCAAAAGGGGCATCAACACTCACATGGGTTTTGACGGCAGTAAGAGCCTCTGCAACCTTAGATTTTGGAATTTCAAGGATTTCTGCTAACTCGGCATAAGTAGGTTTTCGTTCATTTTCCTGCTCGAAACGTGAATAAGCGCGCATCACTTTAGTCACTGATCCTACCTGGTTCAGGGGTAAGCGAATCAACCTTGACTGGTCTGCCAGTGCCTGTAATATCGATTGCCGTATCCACCAAACAGCGTAAGAGATAAATTTAAATCCTTTTGTTTCGTCAAACCGTTTTGCGGCTTTGATAAGACCAACGTTGCCTTCGTTTATCAAATCAGGCAGACTTAATCCCTGATTTTGGTATTGTTTTGCTACCGAAACTACAAACCTTAGATTCGCTTTGGTAAGTTTTTCCAGTGCTTTCTGATCTCCCTTCTTTATTTTCCTGGCAAGATCTACCTCCTCATCAGGAGAAACCATCTCCTCTTTCCCTATATCCTGTAAATACTTGTCAAGTGATGCACTTGAACGGTTCGTTATTGATTTAGTTATCTTTAATTGTCTCATAGTTAGTTGGGTATTGAACTAAACACACATCCGTATCTGCCATCAAACCTATAAAAAAAATAACAAAACATAACATGATGTGTTTAATATTTAATGTTACGAATTACAACCTTGTTTTACGTAATTTAAAAAAATTGGGTTTCATGAATACCAATTTAAATCACTTTATTTTAAGATTAATTATCCTGAACCCAATAAAGACCTAAAAAACTTGTGTTTAACTTGTGTCAATATATTTGATTTTTTTTATATAGTGTCTCTAAGAAAACGCCAATCTCTGCGTTACTTTGAAATTTTAAATCCTCATTTACAGTCAGTAAACTCCGGTTAAAAATTTCAAAAAGCCTCCGATATTTCATGTACGAGAGCAGGCCCCGATATAATC
>CAZVTW010000376.1:0-5964 GCA_964629805.1 uncultured Bacteroidales bacterium
TAAGTTATAAAGGGTTAAGGAAGTTATTTTGGATTTTAACAAGGCAAAAAATCTGTGCATAGCAGCGTTCTGTAATGATTTTTTAACGCAGTTAAAATTCAAAAGAACGAGTTAAGGTTTATAAGTTATTGTCTATTCGTTCCTTAATACCCTTTAGCGGTGTTTAAACTTAAGATTTTCATTTTTATGGCGTAATACAATACCATATTTAGCTTAATGCAAATCTGTAATACAAATTTAATGAATATTATTGATTTTTTGTCTTTTGCTTTATCAAAATATTTTTTGATTTTATGCCATAGCAAGTCATTCATCCTTCAGCTCTTCAATCCTCAACTGTTGAATAAGTGTTGCTTTGTGATTTTGAATGGTTGAGATGAATATTTTAAAAAGTCTTTCTTCAGAGGTCATTTCTCCAATAAGATATGATGCCGGCCCCTTGCCTCCTCCATAGTAGGTAATATTGAAAGTATCAGGTGGAAAGCTTTGGAAAAAATCTTTCATGATTTGTTTTGCCTGTACCTGGCTGTAAACTCCTTCATTGCCGGTAATCACCAGTTCAACACCTGTACCGAAATATTTGGATAATTGTTTTTCGTCACCCTGGTTAATTGACAGGTGTAATTCTGAGTAAATAAGACTTGAATCCTGCCACGCCAATGAAGTAAACGAATATAAAAAGGCAATTATAAGAATAAATATTCTAATCATCTTCACGTTTTTTTCTGACCGGATATTTTTTATTGTTTTCAATGCAAGATAAAAAAATTAATTTTACAATCATATTATTCTGCTGATAAGAATAAAAATTAAATTTGACATGAAAATAACGCTATTACTTACCGGGAATACACGTGAGTCTTATATACAATTAGGCGTGGACGATTTTAGAAAACGTATTGAGCGGTACATGAAGTTTGAAATAAAAACAATAACCGGCTCAAAAAAGAAAAAAGTTCTGCAGGAAGAAGATATTAAAAGGGAAGAGGCAAAAAAAATACTGCCGCTCTGCCAGCAAAATATATATACAATTTTACTTGATGAACAAGGAAAAGAATTTAACTCTGTAGATTTTGCGACTTTTCTTAATCATTGTTTTACGCATCAAAGCAGGGATATTGTTTTTATTATCGGGGGCGCATATGGTGTAACAAAAGAAGTACGTCAAAATGTCGATCATATAATTTCACTCTCCAGGATGACGTTTTCACATCAGCTTGTCAGGCTGGTTTTTACCGAACAACTGTACAGAGCCCTGACAATAATTCACGGAGAGCCATATCATCATCAATAAAAATTCATTATTTTTACCCCTGTGAAGAAAATATACAAAATATTCGGCATATTATCTATTTGTTTATCAGTTCTGATTTTTATATCAGTACCTTTTATCAGGGACATTGTTGTTTCCAGGCAACTCAGGGAGATTGATGTGGAAAAATTCCAGAATATTATTTATGATAAAGAGATAGAAATAAATAATTATCTCATTGGGATAGCATCAAACCTTAAAAATCAGTCTCTTGAAGAATTGCTCAAAAATAACCGCCTGATTGATAATCCCGGTATTCTGAAAGAAAAAGGATATTATTTTTTTATCTATCAGAATGATACGCTCAAATACTGGTCTGAAAATACCGTCCATGTTGATTTACTGTTTTCTGAATCGCCTCTCAGGCAAAAAACCGTAAGACTCAACAATGGCTGGTACATGGTCAACTACATCCAACAAGGGAATGAGACTATTGTCGGGTTGATTTTAATAAAAAACAAGTACCCTATCGAAAATTCATTTTTAAAGGAACATTTTCACCCTGATTTTGGGTTACCTCCCTCAATCAAAATATCACTCTATTCGCTATCTTACAGCAAAGATATTTATGATATTAAGAATAATCCTCTTTTGTCACTTATCCCGACGAGTGAATACATAGAACTTGAGAAAAAACCCTGGCTTTTCCTTAGTCTTTATCTCCTCGCAATAATATTGTTATTTACTGGTTTAAACAGGATTATCCGCGAAAAACGGTTATACATTATCTTTTTATTTCTGTTTTTTATCGGCCTGCGCTACCTGATGATTCAGTATGAATTCCCGTCAACATTGTATTCATTCAGACTATTCAAGCCTGAGCTTTATGCCTCTTCCTGGTTTTTACCTTCCCTGGGCGATTTATTTCTTCACACAATTATAGTTTTCTTTTTTTCCTTCCGGATGAGATTTCAAACAGGGAATAAAAATTTACACACGAAGCTATCAAACAGCCGGTTTATATCATCAGTCTTTTTATTCTTTATGTTTATGCTGTTTTTTTTCATGTTGAGTGGCATTCAGCATATTATTATAAATCTGGTTGATAACTCCGGTATTTCATTCAGGATATATGATGTTTTATCACTGGACATTTACAGTATCATTGCGTTTCTCATTATTGCTTTGCTTTTTGGTTCATACTTTATCCTTTTTGTCCGCTTGTATTATTTCATTAGTCAAATAATTACTTACAAGATTTTTTGGGTGTCGTTACTCAGCATATTTATGTCCCTCATGTTATTTCTTTTTATTACAAATGATGCTTATAAATATTTCCCACTCATTACATTATTCATTGTTTTAAATATTTTTACCGGGTTCCTTGTATTCAGGCAAAAGAAATTGTATTATGCTCACTATGTTTTTTATATCATAACGATTTCGGTATTTACTATCTATCAAATAACCAGCAGAATTCAACATAAAAATGTATCAAAGGGGAAAATCATGGTATCAAAAATAGCAAACGAACGTGATCCCATTGCGGAGTATATGTTACCGGATATACAGGAGCAAATCCAACATGACGAACAATTGTATTTACTGGTTGATTCATCATATCTTGGCTCAGACAAACAATTTAAAGACATTGATAAGTATTTATCAGAAACCTACTTCAAGGGGTATCTGGCAAAATATAATCTTGATATCGTACTGTGCGGCCCAGGTATCTACTTCGATCCGGCTAATGAATTATCCAACTGCAAACTTTATTTTGGGGATCTTGTCGAATCTTATGGTGTTACGTTGCCATATAGTGATTACTACTTTTTGAATAATCAAAATGGTAAAATCAGTTATCTTGGTATTCATGATTTTGAACTGGGATCGTTTCCAAATTCTGTTTCACTGTATCTGGAAATTGAATCCAGACTTATATCTGAGGAACTCGGATATCCTGAACTTCTTTTGGATGAAAATCTAAAACAAAATAAAATTCCGGCAGAATACTCTTTTGCCAAATATAAAAACAAACAATTGATTGACAGGTCAGGTCAATATCCCTATACACTTACTTACAGCTTCACGCGTGGAAAAACAAACCAGCAAATCCTTTTTTCTGAAAAATCCTTTAATCACCTCATTTATCAAGTGGACAGTGAAAATATCATTGTTTTAACCTGGAATTCCATACAATTTATCGACCTGCTTATTGCATTCTCCTATCTGTTTTTATTTTTTAATATCCTGCTACTGTGTTCAAGATTTATAAACATACTCCCAAGGATATCTTTCCCGGTACATTTCAACTTCAAAAACAAGTTACAGATTGCTATGATTTCAATCCTTATCCTTTCTTTTTTTCTTGTTGGAGGCGGTAACCTGTATTATAATATCAACCAGAAAGAAAATAAACACCGTGAAGAAATCAAGGAAAACATACAATCTGTGCTGGCACACCTACAGCATATATTTTCTTCGGTAAACGATTTAACTCCCGATTGGCGAACAAAAGAATTCAGTCATCCGGATGAATTATTGATCCATCTTTCCCGAATTTTTTACACTGATTTAAATCTTTACGACACTAATGGTAATATACTTGGTTCTTCGCGTCCGGAATTGTTCGAAAAGGAGCTAACCGGGCCTAAAATTGACCCGGTCGCTTTTTGGGAACTATTATATAACGATAAAGCCATATTTATTCATAACGAATCAATAGGAAAATTAAATTTTACATCTGCTTATACACCACTGAAAAATGAAAATAATACGACTTTGGCGTACCTTAATCTGCCTTATTTCACCAACCCGGGCATCCTTAGACAGGAGATATCAACTTTTATCGTTACCCTTCTGAATATATATGTCATCCTTTTTCTCATTGCCATTGTTATTGCCATTGTTATTGCCAACAAAATAACAAGTCCACTGGCTTTTATCGGATCAAAATTCAGGGAAATTGAACTGGGCAAAAAAAATGAGCAAATTGTGTATAATGGCCGCGATGAAATTGGCAATATAATTCATGAATATAACCGGATGGTCAAAGAACTAGCCGAAAGTATAAAAAAACTGGCCCAAACAGAACGAGAAAGCGCCTGGCGCGAAATGGCAAAACAAATCGCACACGAAATAAAAAATCCGTTAACACCAATGCGCCTCAACATTCAGTTTTTGCAACGTTCCTGGATAAATCGGGATGATGATTTTGATGATAAATTTGACAATGCCACTCAATCACTTATTGAACAGATCGATAGTCTTTCGGCTATTGCTGCTGAATTCTCAAACTTTGCAAAAATGCCAAAGGCTGAAAATGAAGTTTTTAACCTGATTGAGGAGGTTAATAATTCCATAACCCTTTTTCTTTCAACCGATAATGTTATAATAAGAAAACAATATGAAAACGAATTGAATATAAAAGTTTATGCTGATAAAAAGCAAATTTCCAGGGTTTTTATCAACCTGATAAAAAATGCCATACAGGCTATTCCTGAGGAAAAAAATGGAATTATCGAAGTCGGCCTGGAAAAGCAAAACGGGGAAGTTCTGATTTCAGTCAGGGATAATGGAACCGGGATTCCTGAAGATAAACAGGAAAAAATATTTATGCCTAACTTCACGACGAAATCAAGCGGAATGGGTATGGGTTTGGCTATTGTGAAAAATATCATTAAAAATGCCGAAGGAGAAATTTGGTTCGAGACAAAACCTGACAAAGGAACAACCTTTTTTGTAAAGTTACCGGAATATAAAGAATAGTTAATGGCTGATATATATTACCTTTCATATACTCTCTGGATAATAATAAAAAAGCCTGTCATCTCTGACAGGCCGAAAAAAACTAACCTTAACTTACCAAATTAACTCATTTTAAAAAACTCAAATTCTACTTCCACAATGTATTGTCTAACATCCAATCTTCAATATCTAATTCTTCTTCTGAATTATTTGATTTTGCGTTGTTCCAAAACGTTGTATCGAGCATCCATCTTTCGATATGGAGTGTTTTTTCATCTGGTTCTGATTCAGGGGCTGATTCCCATAATTTAGTGTCTGACATCCAGATTTCAAGATTCATTTCTTCACTTTCTTCGTTTTTCCAGAAACTGGTATCAACCATCCAGTTTTCCAGACCTAATTCATTTTTAGACGCAACAGCAGTTTCATTTGTATTTTCACTCTGTGTTGGTTTTGTATTCTCTGCTTGTGTTAATTGTACAGTCATTAAAAATATAATTCCTGTTATAATTCCTTTTATAATATTTTGTGTCTTCATAATGTTTAATTTTTTTATTTGTTTGTTTGCTCTAATTATTACATATATTGTGCCAAAGTTTGCAAAGCGCTATAAACCAATAAATTACAATCGAAAATAAAAATTAGCAATGAGAAAAAATGAACGGTTTCTAAACAGTGAATGTACGCAATCGGACACTTATACTTTTTCCAGACTGTTTTTGGAAAATTCGCCAATTTCAGCGTAAACAACCAATAGTAAAAATAGGTGCAGGGTGTTAATCATTAAAGGTATGGCATAGATTTATAATTCCCTGTCAAACAAAAATTAGCATTTGTCTGTTTTGTTGTTAGAAAAGATTTTTATTTTAAACTGGTTTTTTTGATACGTTATCTCTCCGGAATTCTCACTAAATTAAATACACAAATTGAACTTATCAATAAGTTTTTTTAAATTCGCAGCTTTA
>CAZVTW010000377.1:0-5963 GCA_964629805.1 uncultured Bacteroidales bacterium
TATGATTCATACAGAGGTTGACAGCCTGTTTTTTCAGCATATTGGTACAATAGAGAATGCTTTTTCATCACTTGGCAACAGTCAGCCCGATTTAGCCCGGTATCGACGCATAACCAATTCCTTACACCAGCTTTATCTGGCGCTGATACACCCCCCGGAAAACCGGCTTGATGATAAAAACCTGGTTATTATTCCTGATGGTGAGTTGGCCAAAATACCTTTTGATGCATTATTAACATCGCCGGTTGTAAATGAAAATCGAATAAATTTTGCCGCTCTTTCGTATCTGTTGTATCAATACAGAATATCATATGCCTATTCTGCTTCACTTCTTTGCAGAAACAGGGGAAATGATTTTATACCGAAACACATTTATGCCTTTGCCCCAAGCTATGGTTCAGGTACAGAAGATCAGACCAGGGCAGGTTTTGGAAATCTTCAGGCTATTTTTCAGGAAATAGAAGGAATTGGGAAATGGTTCAGCCAATGTCAGTTTATCAGCGGGCAACAAGCTTCAAAAAGGAGTTTCCGGTCAGTAAGTCGTGACAATGCAATCCTGCATCTGGCCATGCATGCTTCTGTCAATAAAGACAATCACAATCATTCCTATCTGGCCTTTTCAAATCAGGATAGCATGTTATATGATTCAAGGCTTTACAACTATGAGATCAGTTTGATGGACATCAGGTCACCGCTGGTCGTCCTGAGCGCCTGCAACACAGGTGATGGAGCCATCATCCGGGGCGAAGGCACCATGAGCCTGCACAGGGGATTTCTTCTCGCCGGCGTACCTTCCGTTGTGCATACACTATGGTCGGTCGAGGATGCCTCCAGCGCCAGGATTATGGAAAATTTTTACAAATATCTGGCTGAAGGGAAAGACAAGCGCGAGGCATTGCATCTGGCAAAAATTGAATACATTAAAACAATGCCGCCAACACTTGTCAACCCCTATTTCTGGTCAGGTTATGCTTTGTCAGGTGATTATTCACAGATCAACCAACCCGGGTTTTTTCAAAATATTTATTGCATCACAGCCCTGGTTCTGTTTTCAGTTTTTTTTATGTTGTACTTTTGTAGCCGTCAATCCAGTTTGCGGAGAAGATTCGCCGCCTTTTCACGGTAGATTCCTTTTTCTTTTGTCAATTCCCTGAGCGCCTTTTTTGTTTTTGCTATGTTTCCGGTTTGCAGATGACACAAAGCCATATACCAGGTTGCTTCCTGTCCGTAAACATAATAGTTTGAAAGAAGATATTCGAATTGCACGACCGCTTTGTTAAATTCACCTGTTTCCATTTGGGCCAGGCCATTATAAAAATGAGTTGTGGCTGAAACTTTCCCTTCTTTAATAACGTCTGAGAGTACGTCTGTTGCATCAAAAAACCGGCCTTCATTGTAAGCTTTAATACCATTCACCACTTCATGGTCAATTGACCCATCCGCATTTCGCTGAACAAAATTTACTTGTTCAAAAGGTTCGTAAAAATCTGCATACAAGTCTTTTGGACCCGGTTTTTCTTTTGGGACTAATACAACAGCAAACAGGATGATGATGGCAGCAGCAACAATGGAGGCTAATACTTTTTGTTTTCGCACGAGTCTGATAATTTTATGACGGGGCTTTCCGGCTTGTTTTGTAATTGCTGTTTCATCAGGTACTTTGTTGAATGCCTGACTGACAAAATCATAATCCGGTTTTCCTGCCTTTTTCGCGGAAAAAGTACCATTGTTTTGATGCCATTCTTCTGCCCATTTTTGTGTCAGAGCATCAGGGCTTTCATTGCCATCGTTTTCACTGAGAAATGACATATCCTCAGAATCTAAGTACCAGCCAGAGGCAACAAATCTCCTGATATCGGACAGTTCATTTTTCTTTGGACGGTTTCTAAGCATCTCATGAATAAAAACATTGAGGTTTTTATCTTCTGCCTCCCTGAGGATTTCTTTTGTCTCAATGAAATTTTTCATGTATTTGTTTACGTTGATTTGCAGGGAATAATCCTCTGCGAGAGAGGTATCTTTTCTTAATTCCTCCCTGAACTGTGTACGCTCAACAGCATTCATTTCACCATCAATATAAGCGATGATTTTTTCATTGTTTGTGTCCATACTGTTCATTTTTTTTTAAGTTGATTAGATTAACATGTTAAAAATGAGCTATAAATATATTTCCTGATCCGTAGCAATTGATTATCCGGTAATTTTTGCCGGGAAAAGGAATTAATCATGCTCCTGGAATATAATAAAAGCTTTTCGTCTTTTTTACGGCTTAAAAATAGGAGGTATATTATTTCTTCAGGTACTCCTTCTTCAATATGCTTTTTCATATGACCGGAGGAGGCATGCTTAGGCCTTCTGTTTTTTCTCTTTCCGGTTACATCATTAATTACTTGCATCATTGTACAGTTTTTTAGGGTTCATAATCTTGTTTTAGTTTATAATATTCAGGATGAAGTTTGATACCTTCAATGAATTTTTGATTACACTCGCATTTTAGTTTTTTCGCATAAGAATATGTTGTATTCATTTCCTTTGCAATTTCTTCAAGTGGTATTTCACGCCAGGTAAGTTTCAGAACTGTCTGACAGACCGTATCCAGTTGCCTGTAGTTTTCTCTGATAATTTTCCAATACAGTTGGCGATCATAGTTTTCAGAAAAATCATTTTGTGTAGCCAGGGAATCATCCTGTGATTCCTCTTCAAAACTTCGTTTTCGCAATTCTACCAGCCATAAATTTTTGCACATTGCAATCAGAATAGAATGAAATTTATATTTTATAACAAATTCTCCGTTGTCAATTTTCGAAATAATGATAACAAGAGCTTCATGAAACACATCTTTTGCATCATTATTATCACCTCCCTTATCCATAATCATGAGTCTGATAAGCGGATAATATTTCTTTTTAAGGTAGCAAATAATATGCTCTTCACGATTTTTTAGATATTCTACGATTTCTTTGTCTGTATATGTCTCCATTATGAGTGAATTAGATGATTCCAATCCTAAAAGTCTGTTGTTGCTATACTCTTCGTCATTTGTCCCGACTCAGATATTGTCAAATGACTTTAAATGTCTCGGGACCTTTCTCTTCTGTAGAGTGTAGAGGCTATAATCATCCTTTCAGGAGTGGACTCATTAGATTGTTATTAATTTCTCAGATTTTTTTTATCTATTCTTTCAACTATGACATGATGTTGTAAAAATATGCATGCAAAACATAACTACGAACTAATACGAAACCGCCATCAAGTTGATGAATATTAACTTGATGGCTTGGTTGAGTTAATGCCGGCCGACTATCAATCATAATAAATGAACGAAGTGAAATTTATTAAGCTCATTGATAGCGGATCGATATAAGTCCTTGCAATATTGAGACCATTAACACCATTTAATAATAAAATATTAAAATAAAATCTATTCTATGGTTAAGTGATTTTCAGAGGGGATTTGTTACCTCATTTTGGGCATGTTTAAAAACATTCACTAATGAAAGAGAGTGCGAAAGTTCTTTACTGTGAGTTGATTGTGAGTAAATATGTTTTAAATCATTAAGAAAATTTTTATGTCTGACCGGATTTTTCTCCCGTATATTTTTTTGTTTCAAAATCTCCTTCTTTGGAATATTCAATAACAGTTACTTTAATATCTTTGAACTGGTTGAGCATTAACTGACGATCGTCTTCATCAGCAATTAAAAAAGCTGTTGAAATTACTTCTGCATCCAGGGGAGAGTTGGATACAACAGAAACAGTCCTTATTCCCTGTACCGGATAGCCTGTTTTTGGATTCACCACATGACCATAGGTTGCAGGATTGCTGATATCTACCTGTGAGTTAATTCCTGATGTTGAAACAGCAGAATCTTTTATATCAAATGAGGCAGCGTTTTCTCCTGATTTGAAGATATTTTGCACGCCAATTTTCCAGGAATCACCATAAGGGTGAGTACCAACAGCAAGGACCGAACTTTCGCCAAAGCTGATAAATGCAGATTTTATGTCTTTTTTTGACAGCAGACCTTCAACTTTTTCCAGTGCCAGTCCTTTGGCAAAACCGCCTAAATCTATTTTAACATCGGGTTTATCAAAAGATATGGTTTTGAGTTCATCATCCAGTTTAATATGCTGATATCCTATTTTTCTCAGGCAATCACATATTTCACTATATTCCGGTTCATCATCACCCTGCTTTATACCATGTTTAATGTTCCAGATATCAAGAAGTGGGGGGATGGTAATATCAAACATGCCGTTGGTTGCCTGGGCATATTTGTAACAAATGAGCAAAACATTGAATGTTTCATCATCAATATTCAGTGGTTCGGAGGAAGCGCCAGCATTTATCCGGGAAATGACGCTGTCTTCGGAAAATCTGTTGAGTTTTTTTTCCAGGCGTTTAACTTCATCATAAATCTCATTATAAACTGATTCATTATCCTCACCGGATTCTTCCCGGCCGGGCAACACAATTTCGAATCGTGTGCCCATTGCCTGGAAATTTTTATGAAATACTTGCATAAAAGTATATTTTAATGGTTAGGCTGTTCTAAAAATCAACTGGTCATTATCACAGTCAATCTTGATCATGTCATCTTTTGTTATTTTTTGACTGAGAATTTGCTTTGATAATTCATTCATCAATGTTCGCTGAATGATTCGTTTTACCGGCCTGGCGCCGTATTGTGGCTCATAGCCGGCTTTTGCAATCCACTCAATCGCCGAATCTGTTAATATAACATGAATATTTGATTTTTCAAGTTTCTTTTTAAGAAAACCAAACTGTAATCTGACAATTTGTTTTATATCATTAAAATTCAGAGGTGTAAACATGATAATTTCATCCACCCTGTTCAGAAATTCCGGTCTGATGTTTTGACGCAATAGCTCGAAGACTTCATTTTTTGTTTGCGCAAGAATTTCATTATCGTTTTTATTATCAGCTTTTTCAAATTTTGACTGAATAAGGTGTGAACCAATATTTGATGTCATGATGACTATGGTGTTTTTAAAATTCACATGCCGTCCTTTATTATCAGTCAATAATCCATCGTCAAGAACCTGTAATAAGATGTTAAAAACATCATGATGCGCTTTTTCTATTTCGTCAAGCAAAACAACAGAATATGGTTTTCTCCTGACTGCTTCGGTCAACTGGCCACCTTCATCATAGCCAACATAGCCGGGTGGCGCTCCGACAAGGCGTGAAACCGAATGTCTTTCCTGGTATTCCGACATGTCAATGCGGGTCATCAGGTTTTCATCGTCAAAGAGATATTCAGCCAGCGCCTTGGCCAGTTCTGTTTTACCTACTCCGGTTGACCCCAGGAAAATGAATGAACCAACAGGCTTCTTCTCATCCTGTAATCCTGCCCGGCTGCGCCTGACAGCATCAGCAACAGCGGTAATAGCTTCATCCTGACCTATGACACGTTTATGCAGTTCATCTTCAAGACTCAGTAGCTTTTCCCGTTCACTCTGAAGCATTCGACTAACCGGTATGCCTGTCCATCTGGCAACAATCTCTGCTATATCCTCTGCATCCACCTCTTCTTTAATAAGTTTTGATTCGGCCTGTTTTTCTTCCAGTTCTTCATTCAGTTTATCAATTGTTGCCTGTGCTTCTTTGATACGCCCATAGCGAATTTCAGCCACTTTCCCGTAGTTACCTTCCCGTTCGGCCTGTTCAGCTTCGAATTTAAATTGTTCAATTTGCTCCTTTAATTTCTGAACCTTATCAATTAAATCCTTTTCTGCCTGCCATTTTGCCTTTTGTGTGTTTAAATCATCCTGTAAATTGGCAATAACTTCCTGCAAACTTTTCACTTTTTCTTTATCTCCTTCCCGTTTGATTGCTTCGCGTTCAATCTCAAGCTGTTTGATCCTTCGTTCTATTTCATCAATCTGAACAGGTACAGAATTCATCTCCAGTCTGAGTTTGGAAGCTGATTCATCAATCA
>CAZVTW010000378.1:0-5950 GCA_964629805.1 uncultured Bacteroidales bacterium
CCCGACACTTCGTGCACGGGGCAGGCAGTGAGCGAAAATCGCTCAATTTGGGTAACAGTAAAAAATCTCATATTGAAGTATAAAAACCTGGAAATTATACGATATAAAGGTAAAAGAGTTTACCGTCTTTTCAAAGGAATATATTACATTTTTCTTTGTAAATCAATGTTTTAAGTATTCATATAGGGTGTTTTCCTTATAGATAATTGAGGGGATTCCTACGTAATTTATTGCGATTACCTCTGTCATGATGGGTATAATCCGAAGTACCTTTGTCATTTCAAAAGACATGACAAATGAACGAGCTTGTTA
Organism: uncultured Bacteroidales bacterium; assembly: GCA_964629805.1. Lineage (GTDB taxonomy): Bacteria > Bacteroidota > Bacteroidia > Bacteroidales > CAZVTW01 > CAZVTW01. The sequence goes on from CAZVTW010000378.1 coordinate 313, forward strand.
TTCCCGGACATTATAATAAACCCGGCATTATTTTGGATAAAACACAAAACAGGTTTGAATTTGCAGGAAATTCTTTCCCGGATGATCCGATTTCATTTTACAAACCGGTTGAAAAGTGGATATCAGATTACGTTGAATCACCCAACAAACATACAGAGCTTGTTTTCAAAATGGAGTATTTTAACACGGCTTCTACCGTTTATTTTATGAACATTTTTAACCTGTTCAAAAGAGTCCATCATAAAAACTGTTCACTCAATGTGACCTGGTACTATAATTATGATGACAAACCTATCTATGATATTGGCACTATGTATCATGAACTCACCAATATCTCCTTTGAATTTATTTCTGTTGAAGATTAGTAAATGACCGGGACTCATAGATTCCTTTCCCTAAATTATTATTACCTTTGCTATGTGAGTCAATCCATGACAGTATCTTTTTCTCAGATAATTCCTGCATGGATCAGGCTTATCCATAAAATATTGATTATGAATATATCACTTCTCTATGGCAACTCCGGAATACATGATCCGGAACTTGATAATTATGTTGAATCACTGGAAAAAGGACTGGAGCAGTCACATGCGGTTTCATCTTTTATGCTTCATGATATGAATATTAAGTCATGCATGGGTTGCTGGGACTGTTGGATCAAGACACCGGGACAATGTATCATTAAAGATGATGCACAGCAGGTTCTCAAATCTGTTGTCAGGTCAGATTTTACACTGTTCGTTTCACCCCTGATTGCCGGTTTTGTAAGTTATCATATCAAAATGATAACAGACAGGTTTGTTGGCATGGTACTTCCTTATATCACTTTTATTCAGGGTGAATGCCATCATCTAAAACGATATGATTCATATCCAGGCCTGGGAGTCTTACTAAAAGAAGAACCAGACACTGATAATGAAGATATAACCATTGTCCAAAATATTTACAAGCGACTGGTTATTAACTTCCATTCGGAACTTTTGCTTTTTAACACAATTGATAACACAACAATCGAAAAGGTCGTCCATGAAATTAGCAATATTTAACGGCTCTCCCCGGCGAAAAAAGAGTAATTCAAAAATTCTCACCGAACAATTTCTTCGGGGATATACAGAGATTCCCGGAAACGAATATTCGATTAATTACCTGATGGCAGCCAATATGCAGGATATGGCCAGGATATTCCAGGAAGCAGATACAATAATCATCATTTTCCCACTTTATACAGACTGCATGCCTGGTATTGTGAAAATGTTTTTTGAAGAAATAAATTCATTGTCTGATAGTAGTTCGAAAAATATCGGTTTCATTGTTCAGTCCGGTTTTCCGGAAGCAATACATTCTACATTTGTGGAAAAATACCTGGAAAAATTTACAAGACGAATGTCCGGTAACTATCTGGGTACAGTCATCAAAGGTGGCATAGAAGGTATCCAGGTGGTACCACCCGGAAGAAACAAAAAACTGTTTAATGCTTTTTTTAAGCTTGGTTATGATTTTGCCAAAACCGGCGCATTTAACGAACAAGTAATACAAAAACTTCGAAAACCCTATAAATTACAAGTATGGCTTCGTGCTATCATCTATGTATTTTATTTATTCGGGGCCACGAATATCTACTGGAACAAGATGCTTAAACAAAACAAGGCTTATAATGACAGATATGCACAGCCGTATCTTGTAGATTGATGAGTTAATTCTTTCTTATTTGTCATCGTTTCTTATAAAAACAGCAAAAAAAAGGCTATAAATGAATATAGCCTTTTTAAATCACTATTAAATCAAACCCAAAAATTAAAAACTACTAAACTCCTCATCGTACTTTCCATTACCCTGAGCAGATATTTCATTTGTTTTTCCTTTACCCTGATAGAGTTGTTTATTTTGTCTTTGTTTCGAAAAATCTTTATTTACTCCTTTTTGACTTTTACCATTCTGTCCATTTGATGGTTTTGTTGATATATCTTTAAACTGAAATTGTTCTTTTTCCTGTTCTACATTAAAAAAAGCAATAAGCTCCCTGAGTTGATCCGCCTGGCCTGTTAATTCTTCGGCGCTGGTTGCCAGCTCCTCGGAGGCAGAGGCGGTCTGTTGAGTGACATCACTCAGTTGCTGGATGGCATTGTTAACCTGGCTTGTTCCATTATTCTGCTCTGCGCTGGCTGCTGCAATTTCCTGAACAAGTTTTGTTGTTTTTTCAATCTGTGGTAAAATTTCTTCCATCTTGCTGCCAACAACATTCGATTTGCTAAGGCTTTCCTGTGTCAGTGCAACAATTTCATCAGCTGCCTGCTTGCTTCGTTCGGCCAGTTTCCGCACTTCAGCTGCAACAACAGCAAATCCTTTACCGTGTTCTCCTGCACGAGCCGCCTCAACAGCAGCATTCAGGGCAAGGATGTTGGTCTGAAAAGCAATATCATTGATTATACCGATTTTTTCCGCGATTATCCTGTTCGAATTCAAGGCTTTTTGGGCTACCGAGCTAATTTCCTGTATGCCTTCGCGCGACAGGATTGATATTTTTTCTGTTTCCTGGGCATTATCACTGTTTTGCTGAATATTCGCTGCAATTTCTTCCATGGTCGATGATACCTCTTCAACCGAAGAAGCCTGTTCATTGGCTCCCTGCGAAAGTTGTTCCGATGTGCTTGACAATTGCTGGCTGGCAGATGCTATACTTCCGGAGCCCTGTTTGATATTATGAACAACATACTTGACTTTATCGACCATATTATTCAATGCTTTTGCCAGTTCCCCGACTTCATCTTTCTGATTTAAGGCAATGTTAGATGTCAGGTCTCCGGCAGCTATATTCCTGGCAAAATCAACACCTTTGCCCAGCCCACTTGTTATTGTACGGCTAATGTACGTGTTGATGAGGATGAAAATGGCGATACCAAGCAAAATAGCTATGATGACAGCATTGCGTTGTTTAGCAATCATGGCAAGCAGTTCACTTTCATATAAAGTGACACTTACAAAAGACTCAATCGAGGGAATATACCTGTAGTATTGATATTTTTGTTTGCCTTCCCAGTCATAATATGACTTTCCAGCTTCTTTGCCGGAATTTAGCATTTCCTGTATAAAATCTTCATGAGCAAAGTTCTTTCCCTCAACTTCAGGATCAGGATGAATAACAGCATTACCATCCTCATCGAGCATGTATGGATACCCAGTTTCAAAATATTGTTTTTCATAAAAAATCTCTTTCAGAGCAGCCATATCCTTTTCAGGTATTCCTATTCCAACAGCCCCTTCAATATCACCAGTAAACCAAACAGGCAAATAAGCAGTCAGGAACCATTCATCTATTACAATGGCCCTGCCTTTGTAATTTTCTCCCCTTCGGATGGTATTTGCAACATCGGAAATTGCCGGAATTATCGTTCCTATCCGGCGATTCCCACTTTCATCTTTTAATGAAGTAGAAACTCTTTTGTACCCTTCAGGACTCCTGACAAAAAAAGATATCTCAGCGCCGGTTAATTGTGATAGTTGATCAACATATCCTTTATCATACAATAAATTATTATTATTATTGCTCATTTCCTGCTTACCTGCTGATGGAGAATTACTCTTGATGGAGACGGATTTTTGTTGTTCACCCTCAATAACATCGTCTTTCATAAGCAATTCGTGAACAATTAACAAATCCTGGTTAATTTCTTTCTGGCTCTGTTTAATCTGAATTTGCACAAAATTTGCCAGGTCCTGAAGCTGCTCAGTCATCCTGGTATCTGTATCCTCAATTGTTTTTTCTCTTTGCGAAAGAAGTAAATACACACCCAGGGCTGTAATGATAAGTACCATAGCAATACTTATGAGAATATTAAGCCTTAATCCAATTTTCAAATCTTTAAATATGTTCATATTCGTAAAATTTTTGATTAATATATTATTATAATTTTATATCATCCGGGTAAAACAGTTTTCCTTCCCTGACTGTGGAAAGCGCTTCCTGAATATTTTCATGAATATCCTCTTTGAAAATGCATCCTTTAAAACCAGCTTCAATAAGCTCTGTTAAATAAGCTTTGTCTTTATAACTCGTTATAGCAATGAAATTTGTATGGGGATTTTTCCATAAAGATTTAAGGATGGCTTCAATACCATTCATTTCCGGCATTTCAATATCCATCAAAATGACATCAGCATAAACGGAATTATTGAGCTTCATAAATTCTTCTCCATTACCGGCCATTCCTGTGACCCTGTGATGAAGTATCTCTTCAAGGTAAAATTTAAAACTTTCCCTGAATGTTTTATTGTCATCTACGATTATTACTTTAAGTCCGTTCATCATTTTTCTTTTTATGCAAATTTAATAAAGGCCTGAGTTGAAAATAAGAGGGATATATACTTATTCAAATAGGGTAATTCCCCTTGTTTTTTGATGGGTGAATGTTGTCAATTCTTCATAAGATACTATATTTCAACTATTTTATGTTTTATCGCAAACATAACAAGATGAGCTGAATTTCTGGTACCTGTTTTCGAGAGTAAATTTGTTCTGTGATTGTCAACAGTCTTTGGGCTAATAAATAATGTCTCAGCTATTTCGTTGTTTGAATACCCCTGACAGATAAATTGCAAAATTTCCTTTTCACGCTTTGTTAATTTAAAATGCGAATTGACCAGTGAACTTTCTCCCTTGTTTGAAACTTTCACAACTATCTTATGGAGAATATCTTTTGAGAAATAGTTTTCACCTTTGTAAATGGTGCGAATGGCAGTAATCAACTCAGATTTATCTGATTTTTTATGAACAAATCCTAATACCCCGGCTTTAACCATTTTGTAATAATAAACCTCATCCCCGTAACTTGATAAGGCCAAAATTTTTAAACCTTCATATTTTTCCAAAGCTATCTGTGATATTTGAATGCCATCAATATCCGGTAAAGAAATATCCATGAGTACAACATCAGGATTTGCCCTGCTAATGATTTCAAGAAATTCGTTTCCTGTCCCGGCTTCACAGATAATCTCAAAATCTTCTTCCATGGACAGGACAAATTTTAATCCCTCACGAAACATCGTGTGATCATCAACCAGCATGATACGGATAGTCTTATTTGTTTTCATATTTATTCCTGATTTGACGACAAAGGCAATTTAATCTTTACTTTTGTCACTTTATCATGTTCTGTGTCAAAAATAATATCCCCGTCGAGTGATTTAATCCTGTTAATTATATTAAATAATCCCATACCGGATTTTTTCTTGTATATTTTCCCTACCTCATATCCCTTACCATCATCCGAGTAAGTTACAAATAAATACTCATTTTTATAAAAATTCAAGGTCACATTTTTTGCTCCCGCGTGTTTAATAGTATTATTTATGAGTTCTGTAACAACCCGGTATAATGTGAATTCAATGTTTTCATCAAGTCGATCACTGAAATTCGATGAGATGTCAAAATGTATGTTCGTCACACCGGATAATTTGTTGATAAATGAATTCACCGCTTCAATAAGCCCAAAATTCTGAAGAATGTGAGGACTCAGGTTATTTGAAATATCAGACAGGCTCTGTATCGCTTCACGGATGGTATTTTTCGCTTTTTGATTAATCTCTTCGCGGAGTTTTGGGTCTTTACATTCAATCATTGACTGGATAAATAGTTTTACTG
>CAZVTW010000379.1:0-5926 GCA_964629805.1 uncultured Bacteroidales bacterium
AACAAATCATTAGAGAAGGGTATCAAAGACCCGTCTATTCATCTTTATATCAGTTCCTGCAAATGGGCAGCAGATTACACCGGAAAAAGTGATTATTCTGTTAAACCAAGTGGCTTAAATATCAATTCTCCCTCATTTGGAGTACAATACTATAAAGATGGTATTGTTTATTCGAAAAAGCAAGATGGAGACGGGAAAGATGAAAAAGGCATGAATCTGACCGACCTGTATTATACCATCGTGCTAGACGATGGTTTTGGAGCAACAACTAATTTTTCCAAATCTCTGAATACCAATTATCATGACGGAGGAATAGCATTTTCATTTGATTACAAAACAATATACTTTACAAATTTTATTAATGACAGAAAAGGAATAAGACAAATGATTTACACTGCTGAATTCCGCGACGGGACATGGAAAAATCAGGAAGAAATGTTTTTTAATGCAAAAAAATATTCATGTGCTTATCCGGCAATGGCGCCTAATGGTTTAGCAGTATATTTTGCATCTGATATGCCCGGGGGATATGGAGGTATGGATTTGTATGTGATAAAGAGAAGCGGCGATAAATGGGAAAAACCATTGAATCTGGGTCCAAAAATTAACACACCTGCAGATGAAGTATTTCCCTTTATAAGTGAAACCGGTGAATTATATTTCGCTTCTGATGGCCACAGGGGATTTGGCGGACTGGATATTTTCTATGCTATTGGCGAAGGAACCGAATGGCTGAATGTCACAAATATGAAACAACCGGTTAATTCTCCAAAAGATGACTTTGCATTTGTGCTTGATCCTTTATCAGAAAATTCCAAAGGTTTCATCTCAACGAATCGTGACACTGACGGTAAAACTGATGCTCTTTTTATGGTAAAACTTGATGCCATAAGTGGCGATGCCCTCTCAGAATTTCTGGAAGGAAACAATAATACCATGCAGGAAGATGATACAATTGAAGACACAACAGATGAAACGGAAACGCCAAATGATGACGAAATGGTCGGATTGAGTGAATTTTTAGAAAGTGAAGAAACTGAAAGTGATGAAGATGAATTATCCGAATTTTTAAGCGGGGCAGAAGCTCAGCCGGACACGGGTTCGGATGCTTCGGAAGGACAAACAATGTCGTTATCAGATGCCTTAATAGATGTCAGGGGTAAGGATGCAATTACCTACCGGGTACAGTTCAAATCATCAAGGCAACCTATTGAGAAATTTAAAGAAATTGAATCCAGGTTTCGTGATATTGTTTATGAATATGAATACAAAGGTTTATATCGGTATACCATAGGGGAATTTTATGATCCCGAACCTGCAATTGAAATGAAAAAGGAAGTCCAGGCACTGGGTTATGATGATGCTTTTGTTGCTGCTTTCAGAGGGAAAAAGAGAGTTTTGGATGTTGTTATTTATAAAGATAAGTAAAAACAATACTATTCCTCATTGCAATACTTGCTAAAATATATTATTATACAGATTATCTCTCATTTTTGTCCAAAATCCGTGAATAATTATACATTTGTTGCCTTTTTTCGTTCATAACCCTTCATGTGCACAAAGTCATGAAGGGTTATTTACATGAGCATTATAAATTGCACATAACATGGAAATGAAATCAGAAAAATTTCAGGTAGTTGATAATGTCAGGTATTATTATGCATCGGAATGGACACACCAGCTCGAGACACAGGAACACTGGCAATTATATTGGCAGCAACAAAAATTGATGGATGGAATTGTCCAAGCCGGAGACAAGGTACTCGAGTTAGGTCCTGGCACCGGATTCTGTTCAAATTACCTGAAATCAAAAGGAATTCATGTGACAACGCTTGATATTGATGAAGATAAGCAGGCTGATATCCATGCTAATATTGTGACGTTTACTCCTGACACTACATACGATCATATAGTTGCTTTTGAGGTTTTTGAGCATATTCCGTATAATAACTTTTTATCCGTTCTGAAAAAACTAAAGAATTATTGTAAAAACATCTTTATAAGCGTTCCGGTAAATGAACTCAGAATTTTCATACTGGATGTGTCCCTGCCGGTAATTAAAAAGGTATCATTTTCACTATTTATTCCAAGAAATAAGATTATTGTTCCTTGCCATTTCTGGGAGGTTGGCTTCAAACAATATAAGAAAAACAAACTATTTCAGGATATCAAATCTGTTGGTTATTCAGTCTCTCCTGCAAAAAAGTTTAAATCAAGATTGTTTTTCAGAGTGCATAATGATTTGGCAAAGCAGAAATAAGTTATAACTTAAATAAGAAGTAATGAAATAGAAATCTCTCCGTCTGTCCAAATTAAGATGAGATTATTTTTGTAAAATATTGAAAATCATATTTCACTATCTGTTTTTCATATAACACACTTCCCTTCTGCCTGGATTCCATCAGCGTTAAATAAGAATGCATATATTAAATAGCGGATTGAAATTGATTTAAAAAACGGACATCATTTTCGAAAAGTAACCTGATATCTTTTATTCCATAACGTAATAATGCGATTCTCTCTATACCCATTCCAAAAGCAAAACCGGTATATTTTTCAGGATCGATATCACCATTTTTAAGTACATTAGGGTCTACCATGCCACAACCGAGTATTTCAAGCCAACCGGTGTATTTGCAAACATTACATCCTTTTCCATCGCATAAAGAGCAGGAAATGTCCATCTCAGCGGATGGTTCAGTGAAAGGAAAGAAAGAGGGTCTTAACCTGATTTTTGTATCTTTACCAAACATTTCCTTAGCAAAAAACAATAATGTTTGTTTAAGATCAGCAAAGGATACTCCTTCGTCAATATATAAGCCTTCAACTTGGTGAAAGATGCAGTGGGCGCGTGCTGAGATAGCTTCGTTTCTGAATACTCTCCCCGGCGAAATTGTCCTGATGGGAGGAGTACTGTTTTTCATATCATGTACCTGGACAGAGGAAGTATGGGTACGTAACAAAACATCAGGATTTTTATGAATGAAAAACGTATCCTGCATATCCCGGGCAGGGTGTTCAGGCGGAAAATTTAAAGCAGAAAAATTATGCCAGTCATCCTCAATCTCCGGTCCTTCTGAAACAACAAACCCTAGTCTGCTAAAAATATTAATAATATGATTGCTGACTATTGAAACCGGATGTCTGCTACCGAATTGCACAGGGTCTCCAGGCAGACTCGGGTCAAGATCAAGAATCTGCTCCTTTTCATCAGAAACGTGTTCCTTTAAATCATTGACGCGTTTAAAAGCAAAATCTTTTAATTCGTTTAACCGGCTTCCAAATTCCTTTTTCATATCAGGCGAAACATTTTTAAATTCCCTGAAAAGAGCCGGAATAATGCCTTTTTTACTCAGCATTTGTATTCTAAACTCTTCAATTTCAGATTGGTCATTCGAAGAAAAACCTTCTACTTTTTGCCTGATATCAGCAATTTTTTTAATCAAATCTTCCATCCTGAAAAAATTAATTATTATTATTCAATTTTGACCCTTTTGGTTGAAATTTTTACATCATTGATTCTAATATCTTTAACAGGTCTGTTCCTCCTGTCTGTTTCAACAGCAGCAATTTCATCAACAACAGACAGTCCTTCCACTACTTCACCAAAAACGGTATAATTTCCATCAAGGTGAGGTGTACCACCAACAGTAGTATAAGCTTCCTTTTGTTTTGGAGTAAATTTTTTCCGAAAACGCTTTTCTGTTGCCTCAAGCTGTTCCCCTGTAAACTTTTGCCCCTGGACAATATAGAACTGACTGCCAGAAGATTTTCGTTCCGGATTGACCTGGTCGCCCTGTCTGGCGGCAGCAACAGCGCCTTTTTTATGTATCAGGGATGGTACAATTTCAGCCGGAATTTTATACCCGGGACCTCCTGAACCCAGCGCTGCACCTTTTTGCGCGTTTTTCGAATCAGGGTCCCCGGTCTGTATCATAAAATTTCCTATCACCCTGTGGAAAAGGACGCCATCAAAAAAATCGTCTTTAGCAAGTTTAATGAAATTTTCCTTGTGCTTAGGAGTTTCATTATATAATTTAATGGTAATATTACCATAATCTGTTTTAAGTGTGGCAAAAGTCATTTTTTCCTTTTTTTGGGAAACACATGATTCAAAAATTGAAAATACGATGAATACAAAAACAAGATATTTTTTCATTTCAATATTGTTTTAGTTTTAACGTTTATTATTTTGCAAATATAGTAGTTGAAAATTGACAGACAAAACAATTTACCTTTTAAAGTATACATAATGAATCATTGAAATATTTTATAAAGCAACTTTTTTAATTACATCAAAATTACCAAATTTGCCGTTCCAAATACATTATTCTTTCAGTTAATAAAAATAAAATACCAAAAATGAAACACAAATCAATAAAATCAGTCTTAACTTCAGTTATACTATTTGCTTTTGTTTATCATATATCAAATGCACAATATAAGCCTGGCTCATCTTATGAATCAGAGGAAGATAGCATAGAGTGTATTAAATTGCTCTCAACATATAAAGAGTATGTGCTAAAAAAATATTATGAAGATGCTTATGAACCCTGGCTAAAAGCATTTCATAATTGCCCGTCATCTGTTTCATATTTGTATATTGACGGAGTGAAAATTTATAAACACTACATTCGTAAAACAAAAGACCTCGATAAAAGATATGAGTATGTTGATTCTCTGATGGGGGTTTATAACCAGCGTATCAAATTTTTTAATGAAGAAGGATATGTCAGGGGACGTCAGGGTATAGATCTTTTCAATTATAAACAACGGGATGTTGAGTCACTGAAACAGGCATATCAATATCTTTCAACCTCCCTTGAGCTTGAACAGAACAAAACAGAATCAGCTGTTGTCAACGCATTTATGGTTGCTACAAAGGTTATGTACCAGCGGGGTATTATCGAAGACAAGGAGGTTATAGAAAATTTCATTACATCAATGGATATTCTTGAAGCACAACGGGACGATGCTCTGAGCAGGACCGATGTACAGGATTATTATACATACCTTGCAGAATCTGATTCACTTGAAAACTTGCTTGTTGAACTCGAGGATGACAAAAAAGCAAATAAACTTGATATCAGAAATCTTGAAAGAGAAATACGTCGTTATAAAAGAAGTCACCGGGTTGAGTTTAACCTTGAGCAAAGCGAGAAAGCGATAAAAAATGTTGAAATCATATTCTCTGAGAGCGGAGCGGCCACCTGTGATATACTGACGAAAATTTTCACACCTAAATTTAACGAAAATAAAGAAGATATAGAATTACTGAAAAAAATCACCAAAACGCTGGATAAAAACGAATGCACAGAAACACAACTCTTTAGTGATGCATCCGAACAACTCTATAAACTTGAACCATCGCCGGAAGCAGCATACAACATTGCGAAATTGTTTGTTAAACAAGGTGATTTCGAAAAAGCAGAAGAGTATTATAAAGACGCTATAAAAGATGAGGAAGATGACCTTGCAAAAGCGAGATATTATTATGAACTTTCTTTTGTTGAGTTTAAGCTGGATAAATACCAGGAAGCACGGTCAAATGCTTATGAGGCAATTAAGCGTAAAAGAGACTGGGGGAATCCATATATCATCATTGCCATGTGCTATGCTGCCAGTTCAAAAGCATGCGGAACAAATGAATTTGAAAGAAAAGCTGTCTTTTGGGCTGCTGTGGATAAACTTATCAAAGCGAAAAGAGTTGACAAATCGGTGTCTGCACAGGCAAACAGGTTAATAAAAAGCTATTCAGCGCATTTTCCTAACAATGAAGATGCTTTTTTCTATGGCTACACTGATGGAAAAACATACAGGGTCAAATGCTGGATTAATGAAACAACTACTGTCAGAACGATTAAAAAATAGAAAAAAGCCCGCCGAAGCGGGCCTTCCATCATAAGATGTAAAAATCAGAAGTAAA
>CAZVTW010000380.1:0-4192 GCA_964629805.1 uncultured Bacteroidales bacterium
GGCAGCGTTGTAAATAATATTTTCTGCCAAAAAATACAAGAAAATAAAAATTAAGCGCCTAAGAAACGCAATATACTTCGACAGGGCATAACTTGCGTTTTTTTTTAAAACCATAGCCGACTGCAAATAAGCAGTTTATTTTGTTTTAAAAAGTCATGTTATGCCCGCTCAGCATATAATTCCTTAGGAGATTATTTTGACAAACCATCGAAACAGAGACTGTTTACCTGGCAGTCCGTTTATTGCCAGGCCCCCTGTTATTTTTCTCGATTTCGACCATAGTCGAGACCTGTCTCTACTCACTAGAGGCAAAAATCGTCCTTTCAGGAGTGAACTTATTTATTATTTGAAAAGGCAAAATCCAAATTATTCGCCTGGTAATAAGCAGTCAATTCTTCCTGCAATTGTTCGCTGTCAACCGGTACAACACCAACTTTTTCACAGACCAGTCCGCCGGCAATATTTGAGATGACTGCAATATCGCGTGCTTTTAAACCGGCGGCAAGGCACAAAGAAGCAACACTGATAACAGTATCACCTGCTCCGGAAACGTCAGCAATATCACGTTTTTCTGCCGGTAAAGCATGATAACATCCGTTTTCACTCATAAAAACGCCAAGTTCTGACAAGGTCACCAGGATATATTTTATTCCGGCACCGGCGTGCAACATTTTGGTGGCTGAATGTATACCTTCCAAATCATCTTTTGATATCCGAAGGTTTAAACCTTCTTTCAGTTCCTTAAAATTCGGTTTAAAAAGTGTCACATTTTTGTAATGGTTGAAGTTTCGCTTTTTCGGATCTACCAGTGTGGTTATGTTCAGATTGTTAGCCACATCAGCAACAGCATCAATCACCTCCCTGCTGATTACACCCTTGTCGTAATCCTGGAAAATGACAGCACCTATGTTGCTATTCCTGAGAACAGATTCCGTATTTCTGATGAATGTATTGCAAATTTCCCTCTCAAGCGGTTCACTGGTTTCGTGGTCTACCCTGAGAAGGTGATGATTGCCTGAAATAATCCGAATCTTTGTTGTTGTTATCCTTGAACTGTCCTCAATAATCCCTTCAGTAGGCATACCGGCATCCTGAAGTAGCTGAAGAAAGGCGCTGTTTTTTTCATCTTTGCCAATCACAGAACATAATATCGGATTAGCGCCGAGTTCTCGTAGATTAAGCGCCACATTGGCAGCTCCGCCGAGGCGGTTTTCACGTTTTGTGGAATTCAGCACCGGCACAGGCGCCTCGGGTGATATACGCTCAACTGTACCCCAGAGATAGGAATCAATCATGACATCACCGATAACCAGTATGTTTTTATTTCTGAATGAGAAAAATAATTCCCGGATATTTTTTTGTATCACGCGCTTAAAATTTTTACCTGCCCGCAAATATAGGATAATATTTTGGCTTGGTAAAACCAAATGGAAGGAACATAACTAACATGTCAGGTGAAAAGCGCCAACAAGAGACTTATTTTTTTCTGCATAGGTATTAAATTCCACAATAGCTTTTGCTGTTTTTTTCGCAATACAATTGATAGTGTTTTTAGCACAAAACTCAGTGATTTCATCAGAAACTTTCATCATACCAAATTTTCCTGTCCCGATGATAAGGTATTCAGGCTGGTAATTAGTAAAAATATCATGAATATCATTTAATTTCATATGATGACCTTCGTCACGCCACCAGTTTGGAATAACTTTTTCACTTGTTAAGATAATATCTTTAGAAAAAGTTTTTCCGTTAACAACGATTTTTCCAAATGTATACGAATCAATATGCATGATTTTTTTCATTATAACGATCATATAAATGGATTATTGAATTAAATCACCCGGGAAAAACCAGTTATAAAAAGTGAATTTTTGCGTTTTCCATGACGCTTAATTCGTCCTGATGGACTGTTTTAGGTCGTTTTAATGCAAACAATCTTTCATTACCTTTGAAATTAAAGTTGTTAATAGTTTTCAGGGTATTTAATCATATTCGCATACTTTATCTGTTGCTATCCATTTTAATTCTGCCATCCAAATACCATTGGGACGATAGGCTGCAATATAATATTTTCCTTTATTGTGGATAATTTCAGGCGCCCAAACCCTTTCGTGATATAAATCACTTTCCAGGTCGGCGACTTTTTTATTCCCGGTAAAATCCAACGGATCATCTGATATGAAGACATGAAGTTGTGCAAAAAGATAGTATTTTTCATTATATTTCAGTACAAAAGGGCTTTCGGCCATTTCGTTCGGATAAATTGGGTGTCTTGTGTTGCTATATCCATTGTATATCATCTTTGCTTCAGACCATTCGCCGGTAAGTGTCCTACATGATTTTGCTGCCATAAATTGCGGGTATTCTCCTCCAACCGTATAATAAGCTATCCGGTTACCACTGTTTTCCCTGTCATCAAATACCATAATATCCCTTCCCATTGAAAAAAAATGATAACTTCCGGCATCGTTTTGATAATCTTTCCAATGAAGACCGTCATTACTGATTTTACACATCGCATGGTTATTATTATAAAAAAGATAATATTTTCCTTCGTCTTTAAAACAATGAGGGGCTTGTAATTTTCCCTTTTCGGGATATAATGACTTATCCCATTTATAACCAAATCCGTCTTTTTTGTTGGTGTCTGTACCGGTTGCCTGGAAAATACCTTTTTGTTTCCACAGGGTATCAGTCAGGTTATTAGCTTCCCACCTGAATAAAAACCTGTGTCTGCCAGGATAATTATTACCTCAACCATATTTATTATTGAAGCATTCAAAAAATGAAACTGACGAACTCCGGAATCAGATTATGTGCTAAGAAAAACTTTAACCAAAATTAACAGGGAATTCTTTGTCATTATGAGTAAGAAATCATAAAATTGTGGTCTGGTTATAAAAAATAATAATGAATTTACTGATTGTAAAATATTTAAAGACTTTGTCATATGAAACGAATGGAAGAATATTTACCCATTGTAGGCGAAAAGGAAGTATATGAAATTTATCAGAAAGCAGCAAAACTCTATAAAAAGCATTTGCTGCATATTAATTCAACATTTATTGGCGGAGGAGTAGCAGAAATTCTAAACAATCTTGTGCCATTAACCAATGATATCGGTCTGGATGCCGGCTGGCGAGTATTGCACGGCAACCTGGGATTTTATGATATCACCAAACGTATGCACAATGCACTGCAGGGGTCAGGCGACCCGTTAATGGAAAATGACAAAAAAAACTACCTGGATGTCAATGCTGTATTTGCCACCTATACACATTCAGGGCACGACTGCATAGTAATACACGATCCTCAACCTCTTCCATTGGTAAGATACTTAAATAAAAGACAACCCTGGATTTGGCGCTGCCATATCGATTTAACACAACCCAATCCTGAATACTGGGAGTTTATTAAGCCTTTTATTTTACGGTATGATATGATGATTGTTTCTTCAGAAGATTATAAAAAAAATGACATACCTGTAGAGCAACGAATAATCCATCCGGCAATTGATCCGCTTTCACCTAAAAACATTCCACTCAGTGAACAAAGCATAAAAACATATTTGAACGAAGCGGGTATTCCTACCGATAAACCGCTTATAACGCAAGTTTCGCGAATGGACAAATGGAAAGACCCTGAAGGTTTGCTGAAAATATTTGAGATTGTTAAACAAAAAGTTGATTGTCGTCTGCTATATACCTACAACCTGGCAACTGATGATCCTGAAGGATTTGATATTTTTAACAGAATTCATGAATCAGCCAAACAACTTCCTTATTCTGACGACATTTTATTTGTTGTTGGTAATAATGATTACTGGGTCAATGCCATCCAGACCTATTCAGATGTTGTTGTTCAGAAATCCACCAAGGAAGGATTTTGCCTTTGCGTCACAGAAGCCATGTGGAAAGGTAGTCCTGTGGTAGCCTCACGAGTAGGGGGAATACCCACACAGATAGAAGACGGGGAAAATGGGTACCTTCTCGAGCCTGACGATTACCAAGGATTTGCTGACAGGATAACAGAATTATTAAAAAATAAATCCCTGAAACGAACAATGGGCATAAAAGCACGTGAAAGCGCTAAAAAGAAATTTTTATTGCCAAGATTACTTAAGGATTACCTGACCATTATGTATGATGTGCTGTAATAACGTCTGCCGAAATAGTCAATACTTTGCAAGTCT
>CAZVTW010000380.1:4292-5877 GCA_964629805.1 uncultured Bacteroidales bacterium
CTTCCTGACTAACCTCATCTTCATCAATATGAAACCATTGTCCGTAGACCGGAATTTGAACGCAGTTAAATCCGTGTTCGTCAAAATAGATTGATATAAATTTGTCAATATGTTCTTCCTTAACAGGACCAATTTTGTTTGAATTACCCTCATGCCTTAATTTGCCAATCACATCAAACATTATGTAATTTGGGACAAATGCTTCGCCACTGCCAGACCAGGCAAATTTGCCCTTGTAATTGATAATATTTCCTCTGTCGGTTTTTACTGATGAACATAAAAAAAGCAAACATGCCACGAATAAAATCGCCAATTGAACAGGTTTTACAGATCTGTTTTTTTTAAAAGTTACTATTAAACACCAGCTTTTTTTGCGATTTCATGAGACTCTTTTATTTTTAAGCACATAAATTAACCCTAAAATATAATCAATCATGAATAAAAAGCAACAATTCTTAAATTTTAATTTCCTGTTTCTTTTGAGCGTAATAATCATGGGTTGTCAACAAAAGAAAGAAGCGCCTGCTTATCAGGATACTTCTTTGTCTGTTGAAGAACGTGTTGAGGACCTGGTTTCACGAATGACCCTTGAAGAAAAAATCGGTCAGGTGGTACATGAGGCTGATTCCATTCCGCAATTTTCAGCGTATCAGCCTAAAACCAGGAGAATCAAAAACCGTTACTTTTCCTTGACTCCTAAAAACCTTGGATATTTTGATCCGGCAAAAGATACTTATGTTGTTGAACCAAGGCTTTTTAAGGTGATGTCCGGCCCTTCATCCGAAAATCTTCAGGCAGTTGATATCCGGGTTGAATAAAAAAGGTGGGAATTGAAATTTTATGGTATTGATGAGGCCACAACTAACATGGACAAGCCTGAAAAGATACACTTTTTTTAACCATTTCGGGCTTAAATGCTAAACCTGCCTGCGTGTTTGCACCCGGCAGCGTTGTTAATGAGAAAATGTCGGGGATGTTTGTTACGAAAATAGTTTGTGCCATACGACTGGGAAAAAATATTAACATTGATTCTCAGGTATATGGCACAAACTCAGATAAAGTTAGCTTGATATTTTCGATGTCAAATGACATTTTCTGAGTCGAGACAAACAACAAAGGGGTGATAAATGAAATTTTTGGCTTTGACTCATCAATTAAGGGTATAAATCATTTTCTATACCAACATGTTGAATTTGCCCAGTTTATCCTTTTATTATCTACAGTCAGTTTCCCGTTAAGATTGTTCCAGCCTGTTGCAATCACATTTACGTCATCTTTTATATAACCGGATGATTTATCAGCCCGTTCGTTGATAAATATTAGATTTTTACCATTTTGAATAATAGTGCAGTTTTTTTCTGGTTTCCTTTTGACAAATTCCTGATGTAACGGGGTCTCCCAAGAACCTCATCACCCAGGAATTCGTCAATATCATCCTTGTTCACTCCATAAAGATTTCCAACAAAATAAAAATACTCTTTTGGTGTTAGAAAGGGTATCAGGAAATTCTTATCAAGATAGGAACCTGTATACTTCTTCCATGTTTCCGTTCCTTTAACATCAATTTCCTTAGATAGTGCCTCTA
>CAZVTW010000381.1:0-5865 GCA_964629805.1 uncultured Bacteroidales bacterium
TCAATAACAAAAATTCTCAAATCTGTCGGTACGGAAAGTTCTTTATCAACATCGTCATAATAATTGTCCCTGTTACCCAGGAAACCATGCATTCCCTGTCCTATCATCCGGAGTCCTTTTTGAATGGCCTCTTCAAAAGTTCGCCCGATAGCCATCACTTCACCAACACTTTTCATGCTGCTGCCAATTTCTTTTGACACACCGTGAAACTTATCCATATCCCATCGTGGAATTTTGCAGACAATATAATCCAGGGCAGGTTCGAAAAAAGCAGAAGTGGTTTTTGTGACAGAATTTTTCAGTTCATGCAAACCAAAACCAATAGCCAGTTTGGCAGCCACAAAAGCCAGCGGATATCCGGTTGCTTTGGAGGCCAGGGCGCTTGACCGTGACAATCTTGCATTCACTTCAATAACGCGGTAGTCCTCGGAAAACGGATCAAGGGCATACTGGATATTACATTCACCGATGATACCAATGTGGCGGATAACACGGATAGACAATTCACGTAGTTTATGGTACTCACTGTTGGTCAGTGTTTGCGAAGGAGCCACAACAATACTTTCACCTGTGTGAATACCCAACGGGTCAAAATTCTCCATATTACAGACGGCTATGCAGTTATCATATTGGTCCCTGACAACTTCATACTCAACTTCTTTCCATCCTTTTAAGGATTCTTCAATAAGGAGCTGACTTGAATAGGTAAAAGCTTTGGAAGCCATTTTTTCAAGCTCATCACGATTTGAGCAGAAACCGCTTCCCAGGCCGCCAAGGGCATAAGCTGCCCTGATAATAATGGGGTAGCCAAGTTTTTCGGCAGCCTCGATGGATTCATCAATATTTGAAGTAGCTATACTCCGGGCTGTTTTCACATTTATTTCCCTGAGTTTGGTGATAAAAATGTCCCGGTCTTCTGTGTCTATGATTGCCTGCACGGGAGTTCCAAGCACTTTGACATTATATTTTTCCAATACACCACTTTCAAACAGCTTTATTCCGCAATTCAGGGCTGTTTGTCCGCCAAAAGACAATAAAATACCGTCAGGACGTTCTTTTTTTATAATTTTCTCTACAAAATGCGGTGTGACAGGTAAAAAATAAATTTTATCGGCGATCTCATCAGAAGTCTGTACAGTGGCAATATTAGGATTTATCAGAACTGTCCTGACTCCCTCTTCCCTTAATGCCTTTAATGCTTGTGAGCCTGAATAATCAAATTCGCCGGCCTCGCCTATTTTCAGGGCTCCCGAACCGAGCAATACAACTTTTCTATACTGTATATCCATGTTTTTATCGTTTAAAAATCAAAATCAAGTCGTTTAACCTTTGTTTTTATATAATTATAAAGTAAGTGATGCAGGAGTTTTGCCTCTTTGAGTTCTTCTTTGTTAATCTCATATTTTCTTTCGATGGAATGACAGGTATCACTAAGATATTTTTCAGCGCTGATATCAATATGATGTTCGTCCAGGTTCATGATATCATAATAGACAAGAACAGGTATCTTATCATTAACAAACTTTTTGATATACTGCTTTTCTGCTTTGGAATATTCTTTTTCCTGTTGAATAAAAAACTGCTTGATTGATTCATAAAAAGAATCGTCAAACTGAGACAGAACAATTATTCTGTCCTTAAAAACTTCAAAAAAATCTTCCTGTTCATTATCAGATTCCTGTTTTTGACTTTCAATAAGCTCAATGGCTCTTGTCAGGTACATATAAGCAAGATGGGCAATGCTGATATTGATGTTTTCATCATCAAAAAGTTCAAAATGGTGCATAATGATCAAAGATTTCCCAAGTTCACGGACATCTTTCTCATCCCATAAAATAAAAGGGTCATCCCTGATAATAGACCAAACCTGCCCCAGTTTTTCTTTCGATTTGGAAACCCTGCCAGCAGCCCCGCTCTCAAAAGCGCTGTGTATAAATTCTTTCAGTAATGCCTTGTTTTCCATATAAATACTTCATTACAGACATTTGGGCCTGAAAGGAAATAACCTAAACATTTTTATTCTGTAGAGTTTTTTCTCGCATCAAGCCCTTAGAAACCCGGGTAATGGGTTTACACTCCCTTTTGTTCTTTTATCATATCGATAAATTCATCAAAAAGAAATTCAGTATCAACCGGTCCGCCTGTTGCTTCAGGGTGAAACTGTGTTGAAAAAAACGGTTTTTCTTTGTGTTTTATTCCTTCACAGGTATCATCATTAATATTTCTAAAATATAATTCCCAGTCACCTTTGATTGTTTTTACATCAACAGCATAACCATGATTTTGTGATGTAATGTAACACTTATTAGTTCCGGTATGAATGACTGGTTGGTTATGACTTCTGTGCCCGTATTTCAGCTTGTATGTATCCGCTCCTGCTGCCAGGGCCATCAGTTGGCTACCCAGGCAAATGCCAAAAATGGGTCTGTTGTTATGATAGGCCTTCTGCAATTGCTCAATTGTTTTTTTACACATTTTGGGGTCTCCCGGTCCATTCGACAAAAACAGGCCGTCGTAATCAATTTCTGATAAATCAGTATCCCAGGGTACAACTTCCACTGTTATATCACGTCTCATCAAACACCTGATAATATTAAACTTCACGCCGCAGTCCACCAGTGCTACTTTGTATTTTCCTTTACCAAAAATTTTTCTTTCTTTGATACTTACCTGGTCAACGAGATTTTCAAGATTCGGATCGTACCAGTCAACCTCCGTGTCTTCAAAGATAATCCTGCCCAGCATGGTTCCTCTCTCACGGAGAATTTTCGTGAGATGCCGGGTGTCCACATCATAGATGCCCGGTATTTGATAGGATTGCAGCCAGTTAGCAAGGCTCTTGGCTGCGTTCCAGTGGCTGTATTCAAAAGAATAATCGGAAATGACCAGGCCGTAAACCTGAATTTTTGAAGATTCGAAATATTTTACCAGACCATCGAGCTCATCACTCCCTGGAATGCCATAATTCCCTATCAGCGGATAGGTTGATACCAGGATTTGTCCCCTGTATGACGGATCAGTCAGACTCTCGGGATAACCGGTCATCGCTGTGTTAAAAACAACTTCACCGGAGATTGATTTTTCATATCCGAATGATTTCCCGGCAAATACGGATCCATCCTCAAGTACTAATTTAATCGGTTTTGATTGCTGCATAATTATTATTGTTATTGACTATTCAGCTTTTTTTTGTTTGTTTCTATTATCATAAAACGTATATTTCATGTCTTTTGAAAAAATCTCTGGCTGTTTTTCCATTATTTTATCAGGTATATCATGCATTTTCCGGCAGATTAAAAAACTCATATTCAGTTTATGACACCAATCTGCAATATAAACAAATAGCCCACACAAAAGTATGAGCTATATGTTAATAATTACCAGGTAAAATGAAATATTTTATTATATCCCGTTTGCCACCAGGTCACCAACTTCTGATGTTGAGTAGCCCATTTTTCCTGCGCCAAGGCTTTTAATTTTATGAGCTGTCACATTCATGATAGATTTTTCAATGGTGTCTGCGGCTTCATCTTCGCCCAGGTGTTCAAGCATCATTGCGGCACATGCAATAGCTGCAAGCGGATTGATGATATTTTTACCGGTGTATTTTGGTGCAGAACCACCAATAGGTTCAAACATACTCACACCGTCAGGATTGATATTACCTCCGGCAGCAATGCCCATTCCTCCTTGTGTCATGGCTCCCAGGTCAGTGATAATATCACCGAACATGTTCCCTGTAACAATAACATCGAACCACTCGGGATTTTTTACCATCCACATACAGGTTGCATCAACGTGGTAATAATCACGCCTGATGTCAGGATATGAGGCTTCACCCATTTCATGAAATGCCCGTTCCCAAAGATCATAGACATACGTCAAAACATTTGTTTTCCCACACAGGGCAAGTGTGTTGTTTTTATTTCTTTTTTTTGTATAATCATAGGCAAATTTCAGGCACCTGTCAACTTGGTTCCTGTTGTAAACCATGCTCTGAACAGCTACCTCATGTTCGGTTCCCTGCATTGTGAAACCGCCAATCCCGGTATAGAGTCCGCCTGTGTTTTCACGAACAACAACATAGTCAATATCCTCCGGACCTTTATCTTTAAGTGGCGTTTCTACACCCGGATAGAGTTTGACGGGCCTGAGATTAATGTACTGGTCAAGTTCAAAACGAAGTTTTAACAAAATCCCTTTTTCCAGAATTCCGGGTTTAACATCAGGATGACCGATGGCGCCAAGATAAATGGCATCAAAACCTTTCAAATCATCAACTGCGGTTGTGGGCAGCACTTCTCCTGTTTTCAGGTATCTATCACCTCCAAAATCAAAATTTTGAAATTCAAGTTGAAAATTATACTTTGAAGCAGCTGCCTGTAACACTTTAATTCCTTCTCTGACAACCTCTGGACCTGTCCCGTCACCGGGTATCACAGCAATTTTATACGATGTATTGCTCATTTTAATAATTGTTATATGTTTTCAAATAAAATTCCGCAAAAATAATGATTTATTTTATAAAACATAATAATATCTGACTAACAACGAAAAATTATTTTTTCACTGACCATTTTCAATTATGTTTAACATCTTTAGAGTCGCATTGATAGCAGCAACTGTCTGGTCAGGATCAATACCCCTGGTTTTAAATTCTTTTCCGACGCCCGTATCCCATGTAATAACCGTTTCAACCAGTGCATCCGTTTTGCCGCCGGGCGGTATTGAAACCTTATAATCAACAAGTTTGGGATGTGATTTGCCAAGTTTATCGTATATTTTCCACAATGACTGCATAAATGCATCATATTGACCGTCTCCGGAGGCTGTTTCCTCATAAATTTTTCCGTCTATTTCAACCATCAGTGTTGCAACGGAACGCAAACCGGCTGCTACGCTCAGGGAGTAATTCCTAATCTTAATTCTCTCCTTTATTATTTCACTTTTCAGAACATCTGAAATGATGTATGGAAGGTCTTCGGTTGTGACTGTTTCCTTTTTATCACCAAGCTCAATGACCCGCTGGGTAACCCTTTTCATTTCTTCCGTATCTAAATCCATACCGAGTTCCTGGAGATTTTTCAGGATATTGGCCTTCCCGGCTGTTTTGCCCAGGGCATATTTTCTCACCCTGCCAAAACGTTCAGGCAGCAAGTCGTTAAAATATAATTCCTCTTTGTTGTCTCCATCGGCATGCACACCGCAAGTCTGGGTAAAGACATTATCACCGATAATAGGTTTATTAAGCGGAATCCTGATACCGGAGAAAGATTCGGCCATCCGGCTTAATTTTGTGATTTTTGATTCATCCACAGACATTTCTGCATGAAGATGGTCCTTGAGAATAGCGATTACACTGGATAAAGGAGCATTTCCGGCCCTCTCTCCCAGTCCGTTGATGGTTGTGTGAATGCCATGAACCCCGGCTTTAACGGCATAGTAAGTATTTGCCGTACCAAAATCATAGTCATTATGCGCATGAAAATCAAAATGTAAACCAGGATATTTTGTCAGGATTGCCGAACAAAATTCATATGTTTCGTCAGGATTGAGAATTCCAAGTGTGTCAGGCAGCATTATCCTGTCAACAGGCTGGTTATTGAGTCCGTCTAACATGAAATACACATACTCAGGGGAATTACGCATGCCATTTGACCAATCCTCAAGGTACAAATTGACTTTGATTCCAATTTCCTTCGCATACGAGATAGCCTCTTTTATATCATCAAGGTGTTGTTCTTTTGTTTTGCGTAACTGTCCCTGTACGTGTTTGAGTGAGCCTTTGGTTAGCAGATTGGCAACCTGGACGCCGGTTTCTTTAATCCAGTCCAGTGATAACTTTTTATCAATAAATGCCAGAAC
>CAZVTW010000382.1:0-5818 GCA_964629805.1 uncultured Bacteroidales bacterium
TGCATAGGACAATCAAATCCTGAACAAAAAAAATTTATTGGCTATGCTATCCGTTCTCTTGCAGAGGTTGTCACTTGTTTACATAAAGCACAACGCAGAAATTATTTACAAGAGGAGGAATTTCATTTACACTATGAATACGCATTTAACTTAATGAATATGATGGTAGCATTTAAAAAAAGTATAAAATGATGATTGAAAGTTATTATAGATACATAAGACGTCTCCCGACTTCGGACTCCCGTCTCCCGACTCCCGTCTTCCGTCTTCCGTCTCCCGACTCCCGTCTTCCGTCTTCCGACTCCCCTCTCCCGTCTCCCGACTTCCGTCTCCCGTCTCCCGTCTCCCCTCTTCCGTTTCCCCTCTTCCGTCTTCCGTCACCAAAAAACTAACACCCCATGAATAAAAGACTCCACCATATAAAACACTCCTTCTCCCGCACTGCTGCCGGGCTTCACATCGAAATCCGGAAAGATAATTCAATCGTTGGATACTGCTGTGTACTGGAGAAGAAAAAAGGTCAGGTTAAAATCAAAAAGCAGTTCTCTGTCAGCAGTCTGGATGAACTACCGACAAAACTACCTGTCAAAACGCCCCTGTTTATTATAGTTAATGGAAAAGGTGTCATTCACAAAAAAATTCAGGAAAATAAAAGTACTGATATAAAAGATATTGTACACAGCGTTTTGCCGTCTGCTAATGTTGACGATTTATTTGTGCAGACCTGCGACGGGAAAGACGGACGCTTTGTATCATTTGTTCGTAAGAATATTCCGGATAAGCTTGTCAGAGAAATCCATAAACAACAATATTCAATACTTAAATTGTATCTTGGACCGTATAAACTAAATACTATTCTGCCAGTATTAAAAACAGACGAGCATGAACTCAGCTTGTCATTTTTTCTTTTAAAAATCAAAAACAGTGGTCTCAGTGATTTTGAAGTTTTGCCAGAATCTCAGTATCAAGATATATCAATGCCTCTTGATAATGAACGGATAAACGACAAGTATGTATTGCCATTTGCCGCAGCGCTGAACTATTTCCTGCCCCGTGATGATGATGATGTCCGGTTTTACCAGGATATTATTCAGGATGCCGGGGATTTTTCTTTCAGAATTTTACTTAAACCTTTCATGGTAGCTGTTTTGATTCTGTTTTTTACCGTTTTGTTGTTGAATTATTTTATTTTTAGCAATTTTCAGAATAAATATAATGAATTATCTTTCAGAAATGCACAAAAAACAAATTTGATACGGCAAATATCTGAATTAGAACAGGAACTGGATACAAAACAGGCGCTCATTGCAGGTACCGGTTTGAGTTCCTCACCAAGGCTTTCATTTTATGCCGACCGGATTGCTGCATCACTGCCTCCTGGCATACGGCTTACAGATTTAAATATCAGACCACTGTCAAAAAAATTGGAACCAAACGAAAAGGCTGTTTTCGAATCGTACAGGATACGGATAAGCGGTGTATCAAAAAAGAGTGGTGACTTCAGTAGGTGGGTGAAATCCTTGCAGGAAAAGGAATGGGTAATGGATATTCGCATCATTGAACGTTCACAGAAAGATTTGGGCTCATCAACATTTTTTGGAATTGAAATAATAGTTGAAAAATAATATATGTCATTTGAAAATGTATCATACAGGAAAAAGTTTTATTTTGCTGCTATCGCGGCGATTGTCTTTGCATTTATTACATATCTGTTGGCAATAAAAAAAACGATTTCTGTCAGAAACTCATATCGTTCATTGGTTGAAGAACTGTCTGTTCTGAACAATAATCCACAGAAAAAACAGATGATTGAGAATGCAATTGCAGATATGGATTATTTTATTATTGACCGCGAAGACGACAGGCTTCTACAGGAAAAACTGCTTGTTGAGATAGACGATTATTGCCGCGAAAATGATTTAATACTAAGGGAATTTCCTGATGCACATTTGTTCAGGAAAGCAGGTTACAACATTGGTACATACACCATTACTGTTGAAGGATCATTTTTGGAGTTAACAAAATTTCTTTATTATTTTGAAAACAGAAACAAAACCGGCAAACTTGTTTCCGCCCATTATCATACAACAAAAGATGTTAAATCAAAAAAGACATATTTGCTTTTAACAATCTATATTCAATTTATGAGTAAAAATAATAATGTCACCGAACCATGAAAAAAAACGACATTTTACTGATTTTTATGCTTGTATTCATGTCAGCCTGTGAAGAGATATTTGCTCCTGATATATCCGGAAAATCTGTTGTGCTGTTAACACCTGCTGACGGAATGGCGACAACGAGAACACAACTGATACTTTGGTGGGAAGAAATAGAAGGGGCTGATTACTATAATTTGCAAATGGTTTCTCCCTCTTTCGACAGGATGGAAATGATGCATTTTGACACAAACCTGACAGTTAACCAGTTTGGTGTGGAATTAATTGATCCTGACGACTATGAATGGCGGGTTAAAGCTGTCAACACAGCAGGCGAAACGCCGTATTCAACGTTCAGTTTCAGTTTGGATTCGGCTGTGTCTGTTACACAGGTAACTGATCGACAGCCTGCAGACGGCCAATTTTTTAATGATACGGTGATACATTTTTCATGGTCTTATAACCTGGATTATGATAAATTTCTGTTCGAAGTATATAACCGGGACGACTCGCTTATCTTTGACAAAAGTGTCAGTGAAAAATTTGTTGAACTTGATTTTGTTTCCCTGGGAATATTTGCCGAAAGCGCTTTTGCCTGGAATGTGCAGGTTGTCAACGGCAGCGCCCTTTCATCTCCCTTACGGAACGAATTTACCATAGATACCACCCGTCCGCCGAAACCGGTACTCATCAAACCTCAAAATCAGTCAACGCTTACTGATTCCCTGGTGCAATTTGAATGGCAGTTCTCCCTGCCTGATAATTCACCGGTTACATCATACCTGGAATTCTCAGATGATTCACTCTTTGCTGAAAATCCTGAAACATTTGAAATAAAAAACGGCCTTACTCTTGAAGTGCAAATGCAACCAGGGAGATATTTTTGGCGGGTCAGCGCCACAGACAAAGCTGACAACAACAGCGATAATTCTGATATATGGTCTTTTACCCTTGAACATGAAGAATAAAAATATCAATAAAATACTGGTTATTGTTGTGGCTTTCATCTGGGGATTTATCATCTTCAGGATAATTTGGGGTACTGGCAGTAGCGAATCAGAATTCAGCACACCGCAACAAAAAGTATATAAAAATACTGTTGTTGCCGAAGATATTTTTACATATTCACTC
This sequence comes from uncultured Bacteroidales bacterium, assembly GCA_964629805.1. GTDB lineage: Bacteria > Bacteroidota > Bacteroidia > Bacteroidales > CAZVTW01 > CAZVTW01. Next base: position 3,291 of record CAZVTW010000382.1, read on the forward strand.
CTGGCAAACTATCAGGACCCTTTCCTGAAGCGGATATCAGGCAAACGACAACAAAATTTTTCCGTGCGTAAAAACAGGCAGACCCAAAGAAAATCATCAGTATCAACAAGGCGCAGAACGGGGCAGAAAAAGAAACAGGTTTCATGGCCTGATATTTCTTACACAGGATTTATGGAAAGAAAGGATGAAAGTATCGCTGTGATTAAAATTGACGGGAAAAGCCGGTATATGAAACAGGGGGACAAACTGAAAGGGGTAAAAATTCTGACCCTTTCAAAAGATTCTGTCATTTTGGAATTTAATGATGTAAAAAAGACGTATTATAAATGAGTGGACTCATTAACATAAATGATAAAACAAAACATATGACAAAAAAAAGAACACTCATCACTATTGCTTTTGTAATTGCAATTGTGTTTCAAATATTAACAAGCTCACAGTTGCTCCATGCACAATTTGAAAAAAAGGTGAACACCAGGATGGTCGTATTGACATATCCTGATTCCACGCTCAGGATCAACATTCTGAATAAGGACAATAATTTAAAAACTCAGAAAACAAAAACATACTACTGGTACTATTCAAACAAAATAAGCAGCAACCAGGGCGGCTTTTTCGGTCATCTGCTGCATGGAGACTATGTCGTCTTCAATGATCAAATGAATATGATTACACAGGGACGTTTTTCATTCGGCTTAAAAGAGGGTACCTGGAAACAGTGGTATTCAAACGGCAACCTGATGTCAATAGCAGAATATAAAGACGGACAGAAAGAAGGAACCAGTAAAACCTTTGCCCCTGACGGTGATTTGCGGTCAGTTGTTGAATACAAAGACGGGAAAAAACATGGTACGGAAACACATATCCTCGGCGGGAAAACCTATCAGAAAGAATATAAGCACGGAGAAGAACAGAAGGAAAAAAACTCCGAACCAGGTGAAAAGAAAAGTATCAAACAAAAGATCAAACAAATTTTCAAAAACATATTCACAAAAACAACAGAAAAAAAATGAGCGTCAAAAATTTTTTTCCACCCAACTCAATCTTTATCAGTAACTATTATTTAGAATGAAAATAAATTAGAGTTTTGTTTTGGAACATACAAAATCCTGTTTTATATTTGCTCTTGTAACGAAACAATATTTAAATAGTAAATTATTTTTAGTAATAAAGAAACGAAATTCAAATTAAAAAATAGTAAGTATGGACCAGACTGTTAATATTTTTAAAAAGGCAACAAACTACTCCTTTCCAAATCATTTTATCTTTCAATATTATAACTTCATTGCTTAGTTGTTCTTTAATATTTATTCCAGGTATAAAATGCAAAAGACACTTTCAATAATATTTTTATGTTTACAAGTGTGCATTATGCAGGCACAACAGGAATCACCTGCCATACAAATACATATCACAGACAGTGGATTTGTTTATATTTCGCAGGGAGATCTCCTTGGTCTGGGTATTGAAAAACGAACAACAGGCAATATATCATTGGGAGAACCGCAAAAACTTGCAACCAACATGATGCATGCTACCAATATCAGCGATTCCATTTATAAAATTGGCATGGCAACTGCAAGCCCTCCCGATTCCGGAGAGCAGATATTATTTATACCAATCACCGGCGATACCGGATCAGTCACATTTCTTTTGTCTATAAATGGCATTAAATACACTGAAGTTCTCCAATATCCGGTAATCTCAGAATACATATTCGGGCAGGACACACTTTTTTTGCCTGAAAATGAACAAACAAAACTCACCATGCCTGACATAACAGGTACAAGTTTCAGGTATACCTGGTTCCGGGATGATTCTTTACTCACCAGCGTCCGCGAACATGAATTAACCCTAAGCCACGACAGTACCACGGAAAAGCATATATATAACTGCCTCATAAACAGCGTCCTTTTCAGCAATTTCAGACTTTCGTCCGGAAAAGTAACAATTTTATATAAAGACCCGCCTTCAAATCCTGAACCTGTTTTTATTCCGGGTGATATAAATATGGACAAGCTATGTTCGGTCTATGATGCAGAGCTGATACTTAAATATAACCTGGGATATGATTTCCCCGAGGATGAAATTAAACTTCCCATTAACGATACCCTTTTCAGCTATGTAGATATTAACAATGACAACACGCTTGATGTACTTGATGCTGCTTTTATTTATCAATATGTCTCCGGTAATATTGACAGTCTTGACCAAGCAGCAAAATCAAGCCTGGACAATCCGCACATTAAGGCTTCAATCCACAACGACACCATTGTATTTACCACTGAAGATAACCTGACCGCTCTTTCACTGAAGGTAACCCTTCCGCAGGGAACAGAGATAACCAAAATACTGACTTCAAAGGAATCACTTTTTTATTCGGTTCATACAGACGGGAAGTTCAGTCTTGATATAGCCTGGACTGATGATAAAAACGAAGGCATTCCTTTCGTGCAATTATTATTTACAGGCAAAGCCGAAAAATTCACCTTTGATGTGCTTGCAAACGGGTATCCGCAAACAATTGA
>CAZVTW010000383.1:0-5810 GCA_964629805.1 uncultured Bacteroidales bacterium
TCAAAAAGTATTAGTAATAATATAGTTACAACAATTTATGAGATGCCGGATAAGAAAATTTGGGTAGGTACCTATAATGGAGGACTTAATATTTTTGATGTTGAGAATGAGATATTTATTAACTATAACAATAATCCGGTTTTAAAAGAACAACTAAATGCAGAAAAGGCAATTTCCTCTTTTTTATACGATAAAAATGACAATATCTGGGTTGGTACCCGTCAATCATTATATATTTTTAATAAATCAATTGAAAATAGAATTTTTTATCGTCCCTCATTACCTGATCAAAGCAATAAAAAAATATTAGTTAAAGACCTTATTATAGATATTTACAAGGACAATTCGGAAATTATCTGGGTTGGTTCTGGTAGCGGAGGAATTGATAAGTACGATCCGAACCAGGATAAGTTTTCGGAATTTCGAAGAACACTCAAAGCATCATCATTGAGAGACTATATAAAAAGTTTTACCAAAGATAAAAATGGAAATCTCTGGCTTGCAACATTTGGCGACGGACTTATTTGTTGCACAACAAGCGGTCAAATATTGCATCGCTACAGATATCCCCAAATAAGCTCAGATACTTTAAATACGGTTTGTACAGGTCCTAACGGTCTTATTTGGTGTGGAGGTATTCATGGTATTTCAGTACTAAATCCAAAAACAGGCACAAAGGAAAAGCAATTTACATATAATCCCCAAAAAAAACAACAATCATTAAAGCATTCGCTTATATTTGATATTGTTAAAGCTCATGAGAATAATATATGGATTGTTACTCAAGAAGGTCTACAGGTTATAAACCCCTCTGTTCAAAAAATAATTCATTATCCTTTGGTTGACACAATTCATATACGGATAATATTTAACCTGTATCCTGATAATAAAGGTAATATAGTTGTCTTTGGAAGAGGTGGAGCAGCTATTGTCAATTTTGAAAAAAAAGCAATAGAATATTTTGTCCATAAGCCCGAAAATATTTCTTCCGGTTTATGCAATAATGTAGTAAAAGCTGTGACCTGTGATTATAAAGGCAGGTATTGGTTTGGTACTGAGGGAGGAATTAGTATATTTAATCCGAAAACAAAAATATTTGAGCATATTTTTGAAGCAGATGGTTTGGCATCTCAAAAAATTTTGGATATGGTAACCTCAGGAAAAACTATTTGGATTAAGTCTAAAGATGCAACTACATCTTATAATTTAGAGACCGGAAAAATTAAAAATTACTATGCAAATGACGGATTATACCAGCAGGGAGGTGCATTATTTGTTGACAAACAAGAAAAAATATATATTAGTGGCGAGGGTACGTTTTATTCCTTTCATCCAAAAGAAATCAGAGATAATCCGAACATACCTCCTGTTTATTTCACCGGTTTATGGATAAATGGTTTAAAAGCTACTGTTAGCAAAAAATCCGTATTAAAACAAGATATTACACTGACCTCTGGAATTTCGCTAAAACATACCCAACAAGTGCTTCGATTTTCTTTTGCCGCTTTAAATTATACTTTGCCTGAAAAAAATCAATATAAATATAAACTGGAAGGATATGACTCACGGTGGCATAATTTAGGGAATCGTAACGAATTAACACTTATGAATCTGGAATCGGGTAATTACCGGCTTTTGGTAAAAGGGTCAAACAATGATAAAGTATGGAATCCTAAGCCGGCAGCTGTTCAAATTCGGGTATTGCCGCCCTGGTGGAGAACATGGCAGGCATTTATAGGGTTTTTTATTGTGTTTCTTTTTATTATTTGGATATTTCGGTATTTTACGATTAAAAAAGAAAGAACCATATCCGAAATGAAAAAAACAAGAGAAATCAATATGATGAAACTGCGATTTTTTACAAACATGTCGCATGAATTTAGAACGCCATTAACATTAATTATGAATCCTCTTGAAAACATTTTAAATAATAGTCATTTAGACAAATCATTGGAAAAAAAGATAGAAGTTGTTTATAGAAATGCGCAAAAATTACTTCGAATTACAAATCAGGTAATGGATTTAAGGAAAATAGAATCGACTAACCTGCCGCTTAATTTACAAGAAATTGAGATTATCGGATTTATTAAAAACATAATACAATCATTTTCATTTGAAGCAGAAAAAAAACATATACATACGACTTTACTGGTTTCGACCGAAGAAGTAAAAATCTTTATAGACCAGGATATCATAGAAAAAATCCTTACGAATTTACTCTCAAATGCATATAAATATACCCCCGAAAATGAAAAAGTACTTATAAATGTATTTTTTAAAACCGAATCGCACAAAAAATGGCTGGTTATTAGTGTTGCAGACACAGGTCCTGGGATTCAAAAAAATGAAATGAAACATATTTTTAACCGGTTTTACAGGTCTGCTGATGATACAAATAAAAATGTTGAAGGTACAGGTATTGGCTTACATTTGGTAAAAGAAATGACCAATCGCCATAACGGACAAATTACAACCTACCCGAATCAGCCAAGGGGCATTGTTTTTAAAGTTACCATTCCTGTGAAAGCTGATAAGAAACATATTGCAGAGAAAAGAACAACCTTTGATTATGCTCCTGCCGGGAATATATCAGTTAAAAATCCGGATGAAACAGACAAGGAGGTATCTGAAGTACCTAAAAAAAATGCAGAATCTATTTTGATAGTCGAAGATAATTCAGAGTTCTGCAATTATATCAGAGATATAATTACAGAGGCAGGTTATAAAGTTATTCAGGCAAGTAACGGTAGAGAAGGATTAGAAAAAGCGGAAGAGCACATACCTGACTTAATACTTAGCGATGTTATGATGCCTGAAATGGATGGTATTCAGTTGAGCCAAATATTAAAAACCAATAATAGTACCAGCCATATTCCGATCATCCTGTTAACAGCAAAAGCACTGAACGAAAATAAGATTGAAGGGTTCGAAACAGGTGCAGACGAATATATAACAAAACCCTTTGATAATATTTTACTGTTGTCAAGGATTAAGAACATTATTGAAAATCGTAAAATCCTTCGGCAAAAATTTAAAACCAATTTTCGGTTTGAAACGGATTATTTAAAAGAAATATCTGTTGAACATAAAATTCCTGAAATAGACCGGCAATTATTACAGCAAACGACTGATATAATAAAAAAACATCTTGAAGATCCGGATTTTAACAGTTCCTTGTTAATTAAAGAAATATCAATGAGCCGATCGGGTTTCTATAACAAAATATTTGCCCTTACAGGTTTAAAAGTGAGCGAATTAATCAAAATAATACGATTAAAAAAAGCTGGCGAATTACTTGTTAAGGAGAAGCTCACCGCATCACAGGTTTATTCCAGGGTTGGTTTTAAAAACAGATCCTATTTTTCTACCTGTTTTAAAGAATTATACGGCTTATCACCTACTGAATTTTCTGCAGAAGTCAGGAGAAATCCTTAATTCTGCTTTTATAAAATACCTGCAAACAATAGCGAATTTTTCCGTTTTGGACAATAACCAACACTTTTTATACAATAGTGAACATATAAAACAATATCCAACCTTTATTGTACAATAGCGAATCGCTTTTCGCGCCTTGTCCATTAAATTTGTACTATACCTTATTGTTATATTATTTAATAAAATATGTTTATTATGAAAAAGTATTATTACATTTTAATGATGATGGCTTTTATGATAGTTTCTATGAGCCATATTTTTTCACAATCCGTGCCTTTACCCACGGACCCTGGACGCGTAACTTTTAAAACCAGTTCTGAAGGAGTTACTACCATTGCAACTGCCGATGGTGAACTTCTTCGGGGCGTTGCAATCTTATTTAGAAGAGCCGCTTGGATAGATGATTACTCGACCTACTCTTATTGGTTCAATGAATCATACTATCAAACCCTTGCCGATAGTGGAGTGAATCTACTTAGAATAGGACTTTACGACCCGGGAATGAACCAGTTTGCAGATGCATGTTCCCAAAACTGGCCGGTAACGGATTTTAATAACCCGGAACATGTTGATGATTACCTGACTCGTTTGGATACCATTGTTGATTTCTGTTCTAAATATGGTATCTATGTTGATATCAACTTTCATCAAACACCTGGTAGTGATGATCTGAATGGGTATTACGGTGAATTCTGTAATCCCGATGCGGAAAACATGTCTTATATTAAGGAATTATGGACGGTAACAGCACCTTATTTCAAAAACCGTACTCACGTATTTTACGAACCCGTAAACGAACCCGTAAAATGGTGGCCTTACAGTTATTTAGAAGCATCCCAGGATTATCATGTTGATAGTCTTGCGGTTATCTTCAAGCTTGTTGCAGATCTTGCCCCCGAAACACATCTTTCCCTTTTTACTTTTCCAAATGCCACTTGTAGTTGGGACGGATGCGAAGTAGGAATGAAAGCTGTTGTGGATGAATACAAATCAAGATATCCCGATGATGTGAACTGGGACAATGTTTCCATAGCCTACCATCCTTACACAACAGGTGGAAATAGTGATGCAATTCTTGAGCTTGCTTCTGCTTACGCAGTTTTCGATTCTGAAAGTAATTATCCTTCCGATTCTGAATTGAACGATGCCGGGTATCCAAATGTGACTAATGGTTCCTCACAACGTTCTGAATCGATGGACGGTGAGTTGCTGGTGATGCAGACAAACGAGCGCCTTGGCATTAGCTGGAATGTATGGTCTACCGGAGATCTTGAGACTTTTGAAGGAAACTGGGCAGGAATCATTCTTCCAGATGCACGGGCAAAGGATTATATTTGGTTTGGGCAAGGGCCTAAATATGATTTAACCATTGTAGCAGATTCAGATAAAGGATCAGTAACTCCATCCGGAGGAACTTATACCGAAAATACAAATGTTTCGCTAAAAGCAACCGGCGAACTGGGTTATAAGTTTGATAAATGGACAGGTGATCTTACCGGAACTGAAAACCCGAAATCAATAACCATGAGCGAAGATAAAACGGTTACCGCTAATTTTGTAGCCGTACCAACTTATACGCTTACTACATCTGCAACTAATGGCAGCATAATTCTAGACCCAACCGGCGGTACTTACAATGAAAATACGACGGTAACAGCAACAGCAAACCCTGATGGAGGATATGAATTGGATTATTGGGACGGAGCAGCTTCAGGAAATGCAAACTCTGTTGATATTGTAATGAATAGCAATAAATCGCTTACAGCATATTATAAGCAAATCCCGGGTGGTTCTATCACCGCAAGGGTGAAAATGACCAGTGGTACTTCCGTAGATTTGCAATTGCGCATGGATGGTAGTACAACCCCTGTACATACCTGGACTATTTCAGGTACCGAATATGCCGATTATGTGTATGCCCCGCTTACAGGTTCTCACGACAACGTAAGGCTGTGGTTTCCCGATAACTCTACAGATATAGCTGTTGATTATATCCAGGTATCCGGAACAACTATACAAGCGGAAGACCAGGAAATAAACACAGCTCAATGGACCCCCGCCGGATGTGGTACCGGGGGGTACAGCGAAAGCATGCACTGCATGGGCTACATTGATTTTGGCACTATTGATTTTGGGTCAGGTGAAACACCCGTTACTTATACCCTTACCACATCTGCCACCAATGGTTCTATAACATTAGACCCAACAGGCGGCACGTATGATGATGGTGAAACCGTAACAGCCACGGCAACTGCCAATGCAGGCTATGGTTTTACTGACTGGGACGGTGCTTCAGAAGCCACAACTTCTCCTGTTGATATCGTGATGGATGCCGACAAGTCGCTTACAGCCAACTTTAGTCCGGTATTGGTAAG
>CAZVTW010000384.1:0-5781 GCA_964629805.1 uncultured Bacteroidales bacterium
CGGTATTTTATCAATTAGTATATTTCTACCTCACAGGGAAAATTTAACAGACAAAAGATTTTTATATCTTTGTCCGTTTTAAATAAACATAATACGATAAACTTATTCTATTCATGAATTGTTAAAAAATTGAAAATGATTTTTAAAACAACCTATTATAAAATTTTATTTAACATTATATCAGTAGTAATAAATAAATATGACAGATCCAAAAGAACAAAAGAAGGAGCCGAAAAGTGCTCCTAAAAACAAAAATACGAATCCAAATAACAAGCCAAAATTCAATGTTTATTGGATATATGCCGTTATTGCAATGGTCATACTCGGGATACAGTTTTTTAATTTTGGTGGTTCTCCTGAACAAATAACCTGGCACCGGTTTGAAAAAGAAATGCTTAAAGAACATGACGTTGAAAGAGTCGTCATTGTTAATAAAGAAGTTGCCAGGGTTTATATTAAAGAATCAGCATTAAATTCACGTAAATACCAGGATTTATTTGACGGTGATCTCAGTTCAGTTCCCCGGACAGGTCCGCATTATATTTTTAATATCGGCTCACTTGAGACATTTGAAAACCGGATGCAGGAAGCACAGAAAGATTTTAGTAAAGACCAGATTGTCACATACAGTTATGTCAATGAAAAAGATTATTTTGGCGAAATACTAAGCTGGCTTTTACCTATCATCATCCTTGTTGCAGTGTGGATGTTTATCTTCAGGCGTATGGGCGCTGCAGGAGCAGGCGGACCGGGCGGCAGCATTTTCAGCATCGGTAAATCAAAAGCAAAAGTTTTTGATAAGGAAGGCGCTCATGTCAAAATCGATTTTCATGATGTGGCAGGCCTTGAAGAAGCCAAAGTGGAAGTGAAAGAAATTGTTGATTTCCTGAAAAATCCTGAAAAATATACCCAATTGGGAGGCAAAATTCCGAAAGGCGCCTTGCTGATCGGTCCTCCGGGGACAGGAAAAACCTTGCTGGCAAAAGCAGTAGCCGGAGAAGCAGAAGTGCCTTTTTTCTCAATATCAGGTTCTGATTTTGTTGAAATGTTTGTCGGAGTCGGGGCTTCAAGGGTTCGTGACCTCTTTAGCCAGGCCAAAGAAAAGGCTCCATGTATCATTTTCATTGACGAAATTGATGCCATTGGACGTGCCAGGGGAAAAAACCCGAATATGGGAGCCAATGATGAAAGAGAAAACACCCTGAATCAGCTTTTGACCGAAATGGATGGTTTTGATACCAATACAGGTGTCATTATTCTGGCAGCAACCAACAGGGCTGACATCCTTGACAGGGCATTGCTTCGTGCCGGACGCTTTGACAGGCAAATTTCCGTTGAATTACCAGACCTGAACGAGCGGGCTGAAATTTTTAAAGTGCATATGAAACCCATCAAAGTAGATAAAAGTGTTGATGTTCAATTTCTTGCCAAACAAACACCTGGGTTTTCAGGCGCTGATATCGCCAATGTTTGTAACGAATCGGCATTAATTGCTGCACGAAAAGACAGGGCTGCTGTTTCAAGACAGGATTTTCTTGATGCTGTGGACAGAATTATCGGCGGACTTGAAAAGAAAAACAAAGTAATCACACCACAGGAAAAAGAAACAATTGCCTATCACGAAGCCGGGCATGCCACAGTTAGCTGGCTGTTACCCAATGCACATCCCCTGGTTAAAGTAACCATCATACCACGTGGACAAGCCCTGGGCGCTGCCTGGTATTTACCGGAAGAGCGTCAAATAAATACAACTGAGCAGATACTTGATGAAATGGCTGCTGCCCTGGGCGGACGTGCCTCTGAAGAAATAAATTTCAAAAAAATATCCACCGGCGCTCTCAATGATTTAGAAAAAATTACAAAGCAGGCTTATGCTATGGTGACATATTTTGGTATGAGCAAGAAACTTGGTAATGTTAGTTTCTACGATTCGACGGGGCAATCCGAATATGCTTTTAATAAACCATATAGTGAAACAACAGCAGAAATAATTGATAAAGAAGTATCTGACATTGTATCAACAGCCTACAAAAAAGCTAAAGAGCTGCTTTTAACACACAGGGATGGCCTTATAAAACTTGCGCAACAATTGCTCGAAAATGAAGTTATTTTTACTGAAGATGTTGAACGCATATTCGGCAAGCGCGATTTTGATAAAAATGGCAATTTCATTGGTAAACCCTCTCAAAACGATGAGCCTGTGGACGGTAAGTATGTTGAGACAAAAGTTCAGGAGAAAAAAAAGGAAACAAAAGAGCCGGTTCAATCATCTGTCACTGATAATAGTGAAACAGAGACATCAGAAAAAATCAACAAATCATAATGGCGATTTTAATACGTCTTGTGGTTTATCACAAAACAATATTTAAAATTTAATAATTGAAAAAATCAGATAAACAACCATGATGGATAACTGGGTAAAACTTATTTCATATGACAGAATAGATGAGGCATCCCTGCGAAAAGACCTCCTTCAGCAAAAGGATATCAAATCAAATATCATTAACAAAAAGGACAGCGCTTTCCTGTTTGGTGATGTTGAATTGTATGTCAATCAGGATACCTATGAAAGAGCTTTAGAAATCATTAAAGAATTTGAAGGCTGGAAAAGGATTGATTCATACTACAACAAGAAGCAGATATTGACACTTCAGAACCGGCTTACTGAGATGGATATTGATAGTCAGATAATTGAACGAAAGTCAATCGATTCGATCTTTGATGTTGCTGAATTATATGTCCGGAATGAACAATTTGAAAAAGCACGACAATTTCTCGATTCCCCGGTGGGCTGGGAAAAAATCGCTTCGTTTGAAAAAGCAATGCAGGCGATTTACCGTACAAATAATCTTGATGAACATGATATCCCCTCTATTGTCATCAATGTGCGGGATGAGAACCTTGAGCTTATGCATGTAAATATTTTTGTCAGGCAGGAAGATAGAAACACAGCCGTATCAGTGATGAATGAATTCGCGGGTTGGGTCGAACTGACAAGTTGTGAAAACAGGGATGAATCTGAAAAAATCCAGGAACTCCTGAATAAAAAATGGATAGATGTTGTTGAAAAACGCCAAGAGACATCCCCGGAAGCAAAATTTGTTTTGCTTGTTAAGGAAGAAGCCTTTGATGATGCCAAAGCTGTTTTGGAATCATCAATTACCTGGACAGAGCTACTCACATGTAAAAATACTGTTGAATCAGCATTTTATTCCGATGTTTTACGTCAGAACGATATAGACAGCGCTGAAATAAGTACTAAGGACAGTTCATTTCTTATCGGAGATATAAAAATTTATGTTGAGGAAAAAGACCTTTCCAAAGCCGGACAAATTATAGAAAATTTGCAGAAAGAACAATAATGCTGTGAAAAATTATATTGCCAGAACTATTACAGGTATTTTATTGGTCCTTGTCATTTGTTTGGCAGTTATTTCCGGCATGGACTCATTGTTTTTGCTTGTATTACTGATTACTACCGGATGTTTGATTGAATTTTTGTATCTGTTTGATATACCAAAACGAAATACGGCGAGTGTATTGATTGTATCTGCCATACACATTCAAATAGGTTTGTTTACATATTTGCATACATTTTATGGCATTGATTACGAATATTTACTCGTCATTATTCCCCAGACCATTATTTTATTTAGTTTCATTACATTTGGCAGATATATGGTTCCGGATGATGCTAATCGCATTGCTTTCGGATTGGTCTATACATCACCTGCATTTTTAGGTCTCTTTTTAATGTCTTATTATGCAGGTAATTATACATACGAAATTATCCTGGGCTTTTTTATTATACACTGGACATTTGACACTTGCGCTTTTCTTATTGGCTCATTAATTGGTAAATATCCGTGTTTCCCTCAGATTTCCCCGCGGAAAACAATGGAAGGTTATATTGGTGGCGGACTCTGCACAATTGGAGGCGCTGTTTTGTATGCATCTCTTACTCAAAGTTATACATTTTTACACTGGATAGCAATTGCAATAATTGTCATTATATTCGGTTCACTTGGAGACCTTTTTGAATCCAGGCTGAAAAGGAATCTGAATAAAAAAGATTCCGGTAAATTATTACCTGGTCATGGCGGCCTTTTAGACAGATTTGACGGTATACTGTTTTCTGCTCCTGTTGTGCTCGTATATGTAAAACTTATAATTTATTGATATGTTCAAAATACACAGAGAAGGATATTCCACAATTCGGTTGGTATTGGTATTTTTTCTCATATTGAATGTATTAAGCGTGATATTTTTTGGATTTCCGCATTTATTTTTCTATATCATATTGATGATATCTATGCTGATTGCCGGATTTATTGTGCGATTTTTCCGGAATCCTTCAAGGCAATCCACACATGACAAAAATCAAGTAATAGCCCCGGCAGACGGAAAAATTGTTGCCATTGAAGAAACCTATGTCAAAGAGTATTTCAATGATAATCGCTTACAGGTTTCTATTTACATGTCTGGTTTTGACATTCACGTTAATTGGGTACCACTATCAGGCATTATAGCGTATTACAGGTATTATCCAGGTCCACACTATCCGGCCTGGCATCCTAAATCATCCGATAAAAATGAACATAATACCACAATTCTTCAGTGTGATAACGGACAGGAAATTATGATAAGACAGATTGCCGGAATTTTGGCCAGACGAATAAAATATTACGCTGAACCTGGCAAAAGAGTTTTCCGGGGAGACGAGTTGGGATTTATTAAATTTGGATCACGTGTTGATATATTTCTCCCGGTTAATACCAAAGTCAATGTTGAGCTGCATCAAAAAGTAAAAGGCTCTGTAACTGTACTGGCAGAATTTAAATGAATTGTTTATGTCATCAATCCGCATATGTACCTTACCAAATATGGTTTCACTACTCAACCTGATTTGCGGGATGATGGCTATTATACTGGTAATTCAAAATCCTGATAATCTGGTTTATGGCTCCTATCTCATCGGACTGGCACTTGTTTTTGACTATTTGGACGGATTCCTGGCCAGGATATTAAAAGCAGGCTCCGGAATTGGTAAAGAGCTTGATTCTCTTGCTGATATGGTTAGTTTTGGTTTGTTTCCGGGTATTGTCATCTATTATATGCTTTGCCGGTCATGGTTTGGCCAGGAGCATCCATGCATATTTAACCCGGATATACCGGATTTTTATATTATTAGCTTCCTGTCTGTGCTTGTCCCGGCTTTTTCTGCTTTGAGGCTGGCTAAATTTAATATAGATGAACGTCAGTCTGAGACTTTTATTGGTTTGCCCACACCGGCCAATGCCATCTTCTTTTGCTCTTTGATAGTTGTCTGGCAGCACTTTCCCGGCCATCTTCTGACAATTCACCTTCAATCACTCACATATCTCATAGCAGGATTTGTTCTTTTGAGTTGTTTCCTTTTAATTTCTGAAATTAAAATGATTTCCCTGAAATTTAAAAACTATACATTTAACAAAAATAAAGAAAGGTATTTATTCCTTTTTGGAGCCCTCATGCTACTGATTTTTTTTCAATACTTCGCTATCCCCTTGATAATACTTTTTTACATTTTGATTTCCATTGTCAATAAGATATTTGGGTTTTACTAAACTCATTTATCTGTACGGAGACACCTTGTCATCCGTTCGGAATAAATAATAAGGCTGGAATTTAAGGGGCAATCTGAATTACTAAAATGTTTAATATTACTACAATATTGGAAGACTCCCTGAACATCCCGAAATAATGACACAGGGTGAAACAATAGAGGAACTTGAAGAAAAT